>NZ_JQNJ01000001.1:4272500-4424696 GCF_000745185.1 Muricauda sp. MAR_2010_75 | reverse complement strand
CCAATTTCTTCGGCATGAAAGAGGTGGAACAAAACAGTCTTGGTATGAAAGACATCAAGGACTCGCTAAACATACGTCATATGATGTTGCAAAACTTGGAGCAGGCAGCCATAACCTGTGATGATGAAGAACGCGATGCGCTGACCAATTTTGTGATTGTGGGCGGTGGCCCGGCCGGTGTCGAAATGGCAGGTGCCTTGGCGGAATTCTGTAAGTACATCCTTCCAAAAGACTATCCCGAGTATCCGAATAGCATAATGAACATCTACCTGATCGAAGCATCGGACGAACTATTAGCCTCAATGTCCAACAAAGCCTCGACAAAACACTTCGGTATCTAAAAAATCTAAATGTGCAAGTGTTGTTGAACGAGGCCGTGAGCGGTTACGACGGTAATGTGGTATCTACCAAAAGTGGAAGGAAAATCATGGCGAAAAACCTGATTTGGACGGCAGGTGTAACAGGCCAGGTTCCAGCGGGCATCAATCAAAAACATATAATTAATGGGAACCGTCTAAAAACGGATACCCATCTAAAAGTGGAAGGCATGGATAATGTTTTTGCCATTGGGGACATTGCCGGGGTAATCACCGACGAGACCCCTAAGGGCCATCCACAGGTAGCCCAAACCGCCATTCAACAGGGCGGTCATTTGGCCAAAGTGCTATTGAACACCGTTCAATCAATGCCTTCCAAACCATTTAGGTATAAAGATAAAGGTTCATTGGCCACAGTTGGTAAAAGAAAAGCGGTCGCTGATTTAGGAAAGCTCCACTTCGGCGGGTATGCTGCCTGGCTTTTATGGTCCGTGGTTCACTTGCTTTCCATCAGCGGGTTTCGAAACAAATTTTTGGTGGCTTCAATTGGGCCATCAGTTATTTTACCTACGAAAAAGCAACCGGGTAATCATAAGAAGTTTCAAACGTGATGCTTATATGAAAGCCTCCTTAAAATATAGTTCCAATAATGAATGGGAAAAGGATGTAAATCCCAAAAAATCCAGGCATTGATGCCTAGCCATTATTCAAATAACAGTATTATGAAATTCTTCGGCAGCTCGATCAAAAGACTGCACAACTATGGCATTGTGCTCTTTATCACTGTTGTTATTGCTATGGTGTGGGCCAACTCGCCATGGAAGGGATATTATGTCGGCCTAATGCAAACCGAATTTGCCTTTAGTGTGGGTACATTTCAGCTATCTGAGTCGCTACTGTTATGGATCAACGATGGCTTAATGGCACTATTTTTTATGCAAGTCGGTCTAGAGCTGAAACGTGAAATAATCGGTGGTAAACTGTCGTCCCCAAAGGATGCAATACTGCCCATCGGTGCAGCAATAGGTGGTATGGTGCTCCCTGCCCTTATTTATTTTATGTTCAACAACTCGGGCGAGGCTTCCAATGGTTGGGCATTCCCATGGCCACGGATATTGCATTTTCATTAGGGGTTCTGGCCCTTGTCGGAAAAAGACTTCCTTCGACCTTGAGGGTTTTTCTTATTACACTGGCTATTGTGGATGATCTAGGTGGTGTCTTGGTCATTGCCCTCTTTTATACCTCAGGTATCTCGCAGATGGATCTACTCCATGGACTATTGTTCTTCGCGGCTTTGATAATTGGTAATTATGCGGGAGTAAGAAGCACATGGTTCTATGCCATTATTGGCATCGGTGGTGTTTGGTTGACCTTCTTTTTTTCAGGGGTACATCCAACCATTGCCGGGATTCTGACCGCATTTGCCATTCCTGGTAGGGGTAAAAATTAAGGAGACTACCTTTTTAGAGCGTTTAGACCGTTTACATAAGAGATTTCAAGAAACCAAGTCCATAAAGGGGACGCTTATCTCAAAAACGCAATTGGAGATATTGGAGGATATAAAGACTGCAAGTTCCGAGGCCGAAACTCCACTCCAAAAATTGGAAAGGACTTTAAACCCAATAGTGGGCTTTGTAATTCTTCCCTTGTTCGCTTTGGCAAATGCAGGAATACATCTTCATGGAGATTTGCTGAAAGTACTATCCAGCCCGGTTAGCTTGGGGATTGGTCTAGGTCTCATTTTTGGCAAGTTTATCGGTATTACTGCTTTTTCAAGACTACTCGTTGCATTTAAACTCGCCAAGCTTCCGGAAAACGTGAATTGGAAAATGATTTATGGTATAGGTTTTCTTGGCGGTATCGGTTTTACCATGTCGTTGTTTATAACCGAACTGGCTTTTACGGACGAGTCCCTAATATTTACGGCCAAGGTAAGCATCCTATTCGCTTCATTGACAGCGGGGGTAATGGGTGCTCTATTATTATACAGAAACAGAAAACAATTAAGAACAGTTAAACATAAAAGAACATGAAAAACATTGCAGTAGTAGGATACGGAGTTATCGGGAAAAGAGTGGCCGATGCCATTAATGTACAAGATGATATGAGCCTTATTGGGGTTTGTGATGTCATCAGCGATTGGCGCATACAAAATGCGGTGCGAAAAGGGTATGCAGTTTATGCGGCCACACCCGAAGCCGAAAAAGAAATGAAAGCAGCCAATATTGCCATTGAAGGAAGTATGCAAGACATTTTAGAAAAAGTAGATCTTGTAGTGGACTGTACGCCAAAGAACATCGCCGCGAAAAATGTGGAAATATACAAAGGGCAAGGGATCAAGTTTATCGTACAGGGAGGTGAAAAACACAAGACCACAGGCCACTCCTTTAGTGCCGAGAACAATTATAGCACTGCGGTAAATCTAGATGCTACCCGGGTGGTTTCCTGTAACACCACATCTATCTTAAGGACATTGACCGCTTTAAAAAAGGCAGATCTATTGGATTATGCACGGGGAACATTATTAAGAAGGGCGACCGACCCATGGGAAAGCCACTTGGGCGGCATCATGAACACCATGGTGCCGGAAAAGGACATCCCGAGCCATCAAGGTCCCGACGCGCAAAGTGTCGATCCGGATTTGGATGTCATTACTTCTGCGGTCAAAGTTCCCGAGACTTTGAGCCATATGCATTACTGGAACGTTAAGCTACGAAAAAAAGCCTCAAAGGAAGAGGTGTTGAACGCCCTCAAAACCTCAAGTAGAATCAAGTTCATTCACTATGATCAAGGCTTGGTCTCCAACAATACCATCAAAGAAATGTTTTTGGATATGGGTAGGCCTTGGGGCGATATGTACGAGGTGGCCCTATGGGAAGACATGCTCAAGGTTGTGGGCGATGAACTTTTTTATGCCTACGTGGTCGATAACCAAGCGATTGTAATCCCTGAGACCATTGATGCCATTCGGCCCTCACGGGTATTGAGACCGATGCACACAGATCCATCGAAAAAACCAATGCAAGTTTAGGAATCGGATAAAATTTCATTATGAAAACTTATGATAACATAGTCGCGCATTTAGGGACAAAGCATCTTCTATTTAGATCATGTAAGCCAGAAGGTCACAAAGATGAACTGCAGTTGCCGATAAGAATATTGTGGACACGTATTCGTCAATAGTAATCGAATCAACAAGTACTCCGAAGCCTTTCGCAATTATATGGCCATGGTAATCTGGGAGGTACGGGGTATCTCAGCATTTTACCGGTAGATCAGGGAATCGAGCACAGTGCCCTTTTTCGGCCCTCACGTACCCCGAATACGTTGTCCACAATATTCTTATCGGGCAACTGCAGTTCATCTTTGGTGACCTTCTGGCTTACATGATCTAAATAGAAAGATGCTTTGTCCCCTAAATGCGCGACTATGTTATCATAAGTTTTCATAATGAAATTTTATCCGATTCCTAAACTTGCATTGGTTTTTTCGATGGATCTGTGTGCATCGGTCTCAATACCCGTGAGGGCCCGAATGGCATCAATGGTCTCAGGGATTACAATCGCTTGGTTATCGACCACGTAGGCATAAAAAAGTTCATCGCCCACAACCTTGAGCATGTCTTCCCATAGGGCCACCTCGTACATATCGCCCCAAGGCCTACCCATATCCAAAAACATTTCTTTGATGGTATTGTTGGAGACCAAGCCTTGATCATAGTGAATGAACTTGATTCTACTTGAGGTTTTGAGGGCGTTCAACACCTCTTCCTTTGAGGCTTTTTTTCGTAGCTTAACGTTCCAGTAATGCATATGGCTCAAAGTCTCGGGAACTTTGACCGCAGAAGTAATGACATCCAAATCCGGATCGACACTTTGCGCGTCGGGACCTTGATGGCTCGGGATGTCCTTTTCCGGCACCATGGTGTTCATGATGCCGCCCAAGTGGCTTTCCCATGGGTCGGTCGCCCTTCTTAATAATGTTCCCCGTGCATAATCCAATAGATCTGCCTTTTTTAAAGCGGTCAATGTCCTTAAGATAGATGTGGTGTTACAGGAAACCACCCGGGTAGCATCTAGATTTACCGCAGTGCTATAATTGTTCTCGGCACTAAAGGAGTGGCCTGTGGTCTTGTGTTTTTCACCTCCCTGTACGATAAACTTGATCCCTTGCCCTTTGTATATTTCCACATTTTTCGCGGCGATGTTCTTTGGCGTACAGTCCACTACAAGATCTACTTTTTCTAAAATGTCTTGCATACTTCCTTCAATGGCAATATTGGCTGCTTTCATTTCTTTTTCGGCTTCGGGTGTGGCCGCATAAACTGCATACCCTTTTCGCACCGCATTTTGTATGCGCCAATCGCTGATGACATCACAAACCCCAATAAGGCTCATATCATCTTGTACATTAATGGCATCGGCCACTCTTTTCCCGATAACTCCGTATCCTACTACTGCAATGTTTTTCATGTTCTTTTATGTTTAACTGTTCTTAATTGTTTTCTGTTTCTGTATAATAATAGAGCACCCATTACCCCCGCTGTCAATGAAGCGAATAGGATGCTTACCTTGGCCGTAAATATTAGGGACTCGTCCGTAAAAGCCAGTTCGGTTATAAACAACGACATGGTAAAACCGATACCGCCAAGAAAACCTATACCATAAATCATTTTCCAATTCACGTTTTCCGGAAGCTTGGCGAGTTTAAATGCAACGAGTAGTCTTGAAAAAGCAGTAATACCGATAAACTTGCCAAAAATGAGACCTAGACCAATCCCCAAGCTAACCGGGCTGGATAGTACTTTCAGCAAATCTCCATGAAGATGTATTCCTGCATTTGCCAAAGCGAACAAGGGAAGAATTACAAAGCCCACTATTGGGTTTAAAGTCCTTTCCAATTTTTGGAGTGGAGTTTCGGCCTCGGAACTTGCAGTCTTTATATCCTCCAATATCTCCAATTGCGTTTTTGAGATAAGCGTCCCCTTTATGGACTTGGTTTCTTGAAATCTCTTATGTAAACGGTCTAAACGCTCTAAAAAGGTAGTCTCCTTAATTTTTACCCTACCAGGAATGGCAAATGCGGTCAGAATCCCGGCAATGGTTGGATGTACCCCTGAAAAAAAGAAGGTCAACCAAACACCACCGATGCCAATAATGGCATAGAACCATGTGCTTCTTACTCCCGCATAATTACCAATTATCAAAGCCGCGAAGAACAATAGTCCATGGAGTAGATCCATCTGCGAGATACCTGAGGTATAAAAGAGGGCAATGACCAAGACACCACCTAGATCATCCACAATAGCCAGTGTAATAAGAAAAACCCTCAAGGTCGAAGGAAGTCTTTTTCCGACAAGGGCCAGAACCCCTAATGAAAATGCAATATCCGTGGCCATGGGAATGCCCCAACCATTGGAAGCCTCGCCCGAGTTGTTGAACATAAAATAAATAAGGGCAGGGAGCACCATACCACCTATTGCTGCACCGATGGGCAGTATTGCATCCTTTGGGGACGACAGTTTACCACCGATTATTTCACGTTTCAGCTCTAGACCGACTTGCATAAAAAATAGTGCCATTAAGCCATCGTTGATCCATAACAGTAGCGACTCAGATAGCTGAAATGTACCCACACTAAAGGCAAATTCGGTTTGCATTAGGCCGACATAATATCCCTTCCATGGCGAGTTGGCCCACACCATAGCAATAACAACAGTGATAAAGAGCACAATGCCATAGTTGTGCAGTCTTTTGATCGAGCTGCCGAAGAATTTCATAATACTGTTATTTGAATAATGGCTAGGCATCAATGCTGGATTTTTTGGGATTTACATCCTTTTCCCATTCATTATTGGAACTATATTTTAAGGAGGCTTTCATATAAGCATCACGTTTGAAACTTCTTATGATTACCCGGTTGCTTTTTTCGTAGGTAAAATAACTGATGGCCCAATTGAAGCCCACCAAAAATTTGTTTCGAAACCCGCTGATGGAAAGCAAGTGAACCACGGACCATAAAAGCCAGGCAGCATACCCGCCGAAGTGGAGCTTTCCTAAATCAGCGACCGCTTTTCTTTTACCAACTGTGGCCAATGAACCTTTATCTTTATACCTAAATGGTTTGGAAGGCATTGATTGAACGGTGTTCAATAGCACTTTGGCCAAATGACCGCCCTGTTGAATGGCGGTTTGGGCTACCTGTGGATGGCCCTTAGGGGTCTCGTCGGTGATTACCCCGGCAATGTCCCCAATGGCAAAAACATTATCCATGCCTTCCACTTTTAGATGGGTATCCGTTTTTAGACGGTTCCCATTAATTATATGTTTTTGATTGATGCCCGCTGGAACCTGGCCTGTTACACCTGCCGTCCAAATCAGGTTTTTCGCCATGATTTTCCTTCCACTTTTGGTAGATACCACATTACCGTCGTAACCGCTCACGGCCTCGTTCAACAACACTTGCACATTTAGATTTTTTAGATACCGAAGTGTTTTTGTCGAGGCTTTGTTGGACATTGAGGCTAATAGTTCGTCCGATGCTTCGATCAGGTAGATGTTCATTATGCTATTCGGATACTCGGGATAGTCTTTTGGAAGGATGTACTTACAGAATTCCGCCAAGGCACCTGCCATTTCGACACCGGCCGGGCCACCGCCCACAATCACAAAATTGGTCAGCGCATCGCGTTCTTCATCATCACAGGTTATGGCTGCCTGCTCCAAGTTTTGCAACATCATATGACGTATGTTTAGCGAGTCCTTGATGTCTTTCATACCAAGACTGTTTTGTTCCACCTCTTTCATGCCGAAGAAATTGGTCTTGGTTCCGGTGGCCAAGACCAGATAATCGTAGGTGAGCTTGCCTTTGTCTGTTACAACTGTGTTGGAAGCGGGTTCGATTTGCGTCACTTCGGCAAACCTAAAGCTCACATTACCATAGCCCTTGAACTGTTTTCTGAAGGGAAATACGATACTGTCCGGTTCAAGACCGCTGGTGGCCACTTGATAGAACAAGGGCTGAAATTGATGGAAGTTGTTACGGTCTATCAGCACGACCTGTACCTCCTTGTTTTTAAGGCCTTCTACCAGGGCCAGCCCTGCAAAGCCACCACCCACAACCACTATACGCGGCAAAAATGTTTTGGGCAAACAAACAGACTCCATCACTTCACAGTTGGCATCGGTATTGTTCTTTGATATGCAGGTATTCTGATTTCCCATGATCTGCTCTTTTATTTTTCTACGGACAAAATTTATCCTGTCACATTGTAAGTGGCCATATTTTATTTTTGATGTTTTTTTCTGACAATCAAAACAGAACAATGCGCGTGCATGGCAATGGATTGGGCGACCGAACCAAGCAAAAAGCGCGAGAATGCGCCATGGCCTTGTGATCCCAATACGATAAGATCCACCTCCAAATCAGTTGCCTTTTCCAAGATTGCATTTTTGGGAAACCCTTCTACAATATTGGTCGTTATCGACAACTTGCCGTTCTTTTGTTTTAACGACTTTGCAGCATTGTTAACGATGGTTTCAGCCGATTTTTTCGCATTTGACATGGCTTCTTCTTTATAATGGCCGATACCACTTAAGGGGAAAGCCCCTGGTACAGTTAACATTGGATTTTCATAAACATTTAGAACATGTATTTTAACTAATTTTGGCAGCGACATTGCCGCTAGTTCATCGATGGCATCTTTGCTGAATTCAGAGCCGTCAATTGCGAGTAATACTTTCATCTTCTTCGTTTTTATTTATAGACTTAACTTAAAAATTTTGATTCAAAACAATTGGGTTGATTAATTTTCTCCAATACAAATGCTCATAGAGGCCTGACCAATACATGCCAAAAGTGAAAGCGAACAAAAGCTCTTCGATTGGTATGCCGGCCACTAGAATATCACTCAGGTTTTCCAGATTCCAAAACAATGTTACGTAGTCGGGGTAAAACGGGAGAATACTTCCAAAATAAACAAAGTACAATGCCGTGAACAGAAATCCACTTATCCAGATTTTGGTCTTAAGGTCTGGGCGGCAGTACAGCGTGGCCATTCCACCCAAGAACATGGCCAATATTCCACAGTAAATATGGTTCATGGGAGTGAAAAGGGCCAATATCAAAAACACGACCGCCGGTACGAAAAGGATATATAGATGCAACCTATGTCTATAATGGTTACGCTCGGTATGCGGTATTTTAACATACCTTCGCTTGAAAATAAGATTGTAAAGTACGGTGCCAATACCCCCGATGGCAAAAGAGAAAATGATGCTTTCAATATCGAACCCGGTCTTTATCGCCAAATCGAAGAGCGATGGCGGGTGCCAATATTCGGGAACGAACAGCGGCTCGGTTAGCCCAAAGGGCATGGTTATCCAACTCATCCTCAACATTTCTTTACGGGAATCCTTCTTCAAAAGATAGACCACGCCCCAAAGGGCCAGTATGATAAGGGACCATATAAACCAAACGTATTGCATAAGATTATAATTTTCTGGTTTCTAAATAATCAACCGCTTCCTTGACCGTCAAGGGGTAGGTGGCATTCCCCGTTCTGACATAAAAGGTTGTATTTTCGGTATCGCTGACATAGATTGGTTTTTTAGAAGGTTCGACAGCTATTACGCACACATCTTCACCATTTAATTTGTAAAATGAAATGTGATTGCTAAAACAAGCCTCGTGACCTAACTGTGTTGAAATTATCCTGAAAATTTCACGCTCATATCCATCTTTGTTCTTGTGCTTTAGGGTCTTGAAATCTTTTTCAAGGCCCACAATGTTGCCATCATCGTCAACGCCAATGATCAATTTTCCACCTTTTGCATTCATAAAACCAGTGATGGTCTTGGCAATGACCAGTTCCAGTTCGCGGTTCGTGGTTTTCCTAAAATAATCGTAACGAATAGATGACTTGAATTCTACCCGTTCATTCTCACCCGCCTCTATCAATTCTTCTAAATCACGCAGTAACAACTGCTGTTGTGTGCCTATAAGCTTGTTCTTTCGCCTGAGGGTTATGAAAAATAGACCGGAAACTATCCCTAGGAAAATGCCAAGGATTGTAAGCGAGACGCTCATCCCTCTCATATCAAAAGTGAAAGATTCTAAAAACTGCGACTTTAAGACGTCCCAAAACAGGGAAAATGAAAATGGTGTATTGCTAAATTCAAACCAATAGAGCACCATGGTAAAAGGATGGACAAGGAAATAGAAAATGCCCCCCATATTGCCGTTTGGGTGAAAATTGTTTTGATATTTCTTGCAGTACTATTCACTTATTCTACTTTATATGGTTGTACTCTAGGTTCAATTCCGGGATTCTATTGTCAATTGCTCAGTTCTTTGGCACTTTCCGCCAACAAATTGCCTGTGGTCGATGCGACACCGGTTCCTAAAAAGTCTCTCCGATCTTTTGTTCAGATTATCTACTCTTAATCTGTGTGTTGTAAAATGCTGCAATCAGGGCACCTGTGAGCCAAGCAATGATAAATGTCTGGACAATGCCAATAAGTGCCTCCCAAATTGGCACGTCTACCCGTATTATACTGGTAGTGTCCAAGCCGTGCAGCAGGCTGTTGAAAAAGGTTATGCTTCCTTCTTGTCCTGCTGTCGCCAAAACAATCATGCAGCCGGCGTAGAGGATTGCAGCGGTCAGCCCCATGGCAAAACCGAATTTTTTTACATTGATACGATTCATGATTCTTGTTTTAATGTTTATTGTTGTTATTATTCATTTATGAGTTTGTTCATGTGCAAAAACCAAAGTTGGAGTCAATGGTTGCGCTCAAGGCTCTTTTTGTATTCCATTTTATTGTGCATGGCCTTGGCGAGATCCTCGTGTTCTAACGTGTGATCACAAAAAGAATCGGTCAAAAGGCTGTCCGAAGCAATGACCGGCATAAAATGGTGGGTGGTCAGTAGCATAAGGTCAGGATATCTAGTAATCATATCGCTCAATTTGTTCGCTAGTATGGTATCCTTTGCTGCTGCTTTTACGAGTTCGTCCACCATCATTCCCATGGCATGGTCGTTATCCATCATGTTGGCAATGTATTTTTTGCCCAGATCGTGATTTTCGACAAGTGCGGACAATACCTCTTCTTGCTGAGAGTGGTCCTCGAGCATATCCTTTACAGAACTACCCTGTTTTTGTGAGCAGGCCGAAATGAGTAAAGTAGCCAATACCATTATGCCTGTCTTATAAACTTTTATCTTCATTTTGACTTTTTTTAGTAATTAATATTTGCCCTACATTCCTTAATTTGATTTCAAGATCTTTTTTGATTCTTCATATTCCTCCTTAGAGATTTCGCCATTGGCGAAGCGCTTTTTTAGAACTGAAAGTGGGTCTTCCTTCTTTGATTTTCTGTAAGGGATGTCATATGGCACCAAGAATATCCATATCAAGAGGATCAACCATATGACCCACCAGATGACGTGCATGCCGCCCCAATGTCCGTCGAAAAAATGCATAGTTTTAGTTTTAAAGGTTATACATTACTTGTTTTCGGACTATTTGTCCGATTGTAAAAGTTTCTTAGATTGCTCGTATTCTTCTTTGGAAATCTCGCCCTTCGCGAAGCGGATTTTGAGCAACATTAGTGGGTCATCTCCCTCAATCTCTTCATAGGAGGAACTGGTTGGGGCAAAGAAAATCCAGCCCAATGCCACAATCCAAATGGCCCACCAGATCAGGTGCATGCCCCAAAAAAATCCATCTTTGTAAAACATATTTTTAATTTGAAGGTTTTTATGATTTTAACTAATCTCTGCTATGGTATAGCCCTCAAGTTTGTTGAGTTGCCCTTGCAGTTCTTCTACCGTAAGCTTCTTGTTCATTGTTACAATGGTTGCGCCCATAGGCTGTAAAAAAACTTCTACTTGCTCTACTTCAGGATGTTCTTCCAAGGTCTTCTTGATTCTTGTGATACAGCCACCGCAGCTTATTCCGTTAATTTGATATCTGTACTTCATTTCGAAAGTATATTTTAATGGTGCCGATGCCCCCGGTGATCTTCTTGGGTCTCAGTGGAATCTTGCTCTTTGTCATGATCATGGTATTTACTGTTATCAGATTTTCCATGATCACCATGCCCGTGACCACCGTGAGGTATGAAAAGGTGTATCAAAAACATCACGATGATAAAGGAAAAAAGCCCATTGTACCCTGTAATGCCAAATGCAGGCGCAAAAAAAATCAACAATAGCGGGAGACCACAACCGATGACCATCCAAATCCAATGTCCTTTCATGATTTTTATTTTTTCGTTACCTATTATGTGTTAATGGTGCTCAGAATGGTCATCTCCTTTTGATTTCATTGTACCATCATCCATCATTCCCATTCCTTCCATATCCATTCCCTTTTCCTTCATCATATTCATGCACGACTCCATACAATCATTGCTCATCATCCCTTTGTCTTGCATCATTTGCATCATTTCGCCCATCATCTCGCCATCCTTTATCATTCCGTTCATCATGGAATGCATCATTTGTCTGTTGCCCATCATTTGGTTCATTATGGTGCTGTCGCCCATCATCATTTGCATGCCTTGTCCCTTCATCATGGTGCCCATCATTTTTTTGTTTCCCTGCATCATTTGCATGGCATGGTCGCTCCCTTGCATCTGTTCCATGAATTCCATCATATAATCATGGTTTTGTACCAGATCTTTAAGGATCTCGCTTCTGGTTTCCTCGTTTTGAAGCAAGGTTTGTACATCGGTTGATTGTTTGCAACCGTTCAAGGACAAAAGCCCTATCACAGAAAAAATAATTACTAAATTTCTCATTGTATATGAATTAAGGATTAATCGTCAATTGGCTGATTTCAGAAAGGATTCGATTTTGGTGATCTCCTCTTCCGTCAGATTGGCCCTAACCCGCATGTGCAGGCTTATGGTTTCCCAATCGGTATCGTTGTAATCCGCGGGTGAAGGGGCAATATGACATCGGTTGCACACCTCGCCCCAGAGCTGCGCCCCGGATTTTTCAATTTTGAAATCCACTTCACTCCCCGCCACCTCGGTCGCGGTATCCGTCGCAATGGGTTTTTTATTGGAGGAGCAGGCGACCATGATCGATGCCATGACGGACAGGATTATTGCTGCTTTAAAATTCGTTGTTGTTTTCATTTCACTTTCTTTTTTTGATTTTAAAATCCAATGGCCCAATGCACAAACAATCCATTGGTACGGGTCGTGCCATCACTGTCATGACCACCTTCCATCTTGGTGGTTTGATAGCTGAATTTGACCACGGAACGCCAACTCAGCCAATAGTTCAAACCAAAAGCGTACTGCGTTGACTTCTCTTCCCACTCCGCTCCTTCAGGTGCGTTGAAATCGGAATATCGACCCACAAATTCAAGTTGTTTCATAAAGTCGCTTCCCGACATGATGGGGCGATAGCTCAATTGTGTATAAAAGGAGCTGCTTTGGTTGTCAAAGGAGTAAGGTTCGGAAATCCCATCTTCGATTTCATAGTAGGTGGCGGTATCCACATTGGAACTGTTGTACTGGGCCTTGATGTCCACAACCCCTTGTAAGGGGGTGATCGATTTTACATAGGAAAGATCCAGCGCCCAAAGAAAGGCACCCACATCCTTGTAATCGGAGTCCTCTGCACCGGTACTGTTGGTGGTATAGGCGGAAATCCCCCATTCCATGGATGAATCCGAGAGCGGGAGTAGGCCGATCCTGCCACCCAAGGCCTTGGCCAGGTTCACATCTTCATAATAACCGAAATCCAGCATACCCGCTTCTTCAGGCTCCTCACTTCCATCTTTGATGCGCGGACCGTTGGTCACATAAACCGCATAGTTCAGTTTGGGACCGCCCAGATCGAATGCCCCCCTGAGTTCGACGCCGATATCGGAGGCCGGTGCAATTCCGTCGTGACCAAATCCAAGGGGTCTGCTTGGAAGTCGGTTGATCCATGCAGGGTGCAAACGCTCCATAAAGGTTCCAAAGGGAAGCAGGAATTTACCGGCCCTTACGGTCATGTGCTTGTTGAGCACATACATCACATCGGCATATTCCAGTCCCGTTTTCAATTCATTTCCTTCGAGCTCAAACTCCAGTTCGGCCTCGAACATGAGCTTGTCGGAATGCTTGTAGAGGAATATAGGGGCGAATGTGGCCCCTAGAAAGGTGGATTCTTGTTCACCACCGGTATCCAAATATTCAAATCCGGTGTGTCCGTAACCACGCAGCATGAACTGCGTCTTACTGGGTTCAAAGGTGTTGTAGGTCTGGGCCAAAGCCGAAGATCCCAACCCTAAGATAATTAGGGTCATTAGTAGTTTTTTCATTTTTTCAAGGTTCTGATATAGTTGATCAATTCCCATCTCTTGTTTTCGGGAAGTGCGGTTTCATAGGAAGCCATAGGGGGCTTACCGTTGGTCAATTTCCAGAATAGGGCACCGTCCGATTGGGACTGTACCTTGGCACTGGTCAAGTCGGTGGGTTTTGGGGTCAATCCGGCTCCGCCCATGCCGTCTCCCTTACCCTTGGCCCCGTGGCAGATCACACAGAGCATTCTGAAGGTCCGTTTGCCGCTTTCTGTCGCCGTGGCATCATTTTTTAAGGGATTGTTCAAATTGTCCGCACTGGCCGGGGCTTCCCATTGGGTCTGTGCTCTGGTCGCCTGTAGGGCCAAAAGGGTCATTAGGAACGTTAGCATTATGGGTATTGATTTTTTTTGTGTAAGTTTCATTTTATTATTTGTTAGGTTGTTGCGTTAAAACTACTGTTTGACCTGACAGGCCATCTTCATAATATTCCTGGATTTTTATATTATTTCGTCAAGAAAATCCCTTTGCCACATTTGTCCGTTTTTGTAATCCGTCATGCTCATCCCCATAATTTCCTTGAACTGTGCGGACAAATGGTTGACGCTGCTGTAATCGAGCATATAGGCGATATCGGAAAATGAATATTGTCCCAGTTGGATAAGCTCCTTTACCTTTTCGATCTTGAGCTTGATAAAGTACTTTTCGATCGTGATGTTTTCATTTCTGGAAAAAACCTTGCTCAGTACTTTGTAATCGCGATGCAATAAATCGACAAGGTAGTCCGAGGTGTTCCCTTTGTGGTTAATCGGGACGTTGGTCACTAAGGAAATCAAGCCTATCTTGATTTTCTCAACGATCATTTCCTCTTCGCTTTTGGCTATTTCAAAGCCATTGGAATGTAGGACGTCCACGACTTTTTGGTCAACTTCGGCAATCCCTATTTCCGGGGCATTTACCGTAAGTTTCCCCAGTTCAAGGGATAGAACCTCAATGCCCAGGTCATGCAATTCTTGTCTTATGACCTTGAGGCATCGCCTACAGACCATATGCTTTATCCAGTATTCCTTTTTGGAATCCATGGTGTCTGAGTTATTGTTAAGCGTAAATAATATCGGGTCAAAACCCGATAGGAGAATCGATCAGGATATGCCGTCGTGGAGATAGCACACGACAAAAAAGGTCATTTAGTGGCCATGACCAATGTGAAGAGCGAACGATTGCATTGACGTTCCGCCAGTGTAAAAATCAAATTAGGAAAGTTTCATGAAGGACAAGGAGATCCTGTTCGATCCACGGGGGATCGTAGTCTTTAAAAGGGATTATGTTTTCCTGTAGCCCTTCGAAACGATCGATATGGTAAAAAATAAAGGCATTTAGAAATACAAGTGTGCCGAAATCAAGGTCAAAGGAATCCAGCATCAGGTCATCCTTGCCAATATTGGCATAGGTATCGGTGCTGCAGCAATCCTTTTGTTCCAAAGAGCACTTCCTTGAGGTGTTTTTGGGATTTTGAAGCTTTTGGTCGCAGGGTTTTGCTTTGCCGGTCACAGAAAAACTGACCAACTTGTTACAGCAAAAATGGGCATTCGATGCAAAGGAAGTGGTACTGATCAATACAGAACAGGCCAGAAACAGGGACAATATTTTCGATGTGGTTTGCTTCACTTCCTAAAGTTACTAAATTTTGTTTAACTCGCTAAAAATCAAACTGTAATCAATTATGCAGTTATCCATATGATTACTGTTTGTGTGTGATTTCAGCAGGATTTGGTTCCAAATGTAAGGTATGGGATTCGGAAAAAACATGACAAATATCAGGTTTACCAAAAGTACTGGCATTGGGCCACCACAAGGATCACAATACTATACTGGTATACAATATGTGGGGAAAGGAATGACCGTCAGCTGTCCAACGATCGGATTCGGTATCGAGGAACTTTAAGGTCTGTTATGGTTCGATTGAAGACAAGGGTTCCACCTTTAATCGGGTTGAAAATACAATGCTATTGGTCAGGGTTCCATCCGTTGCCAGTAAGGAGGGCCTTCGAACCACGATGTGCTTTATACCGTCCCGGACCAGATACGATGGTCGTATAAATGATTGATGGTCAAAAGTATGGGGTGCCATGGTCGGTACTTTGAAAAGCAGGGGCTTTATGCGGAATCCTTGTATAAATTGTGTTAAATTTAATGAGGTTGTTAAAATTTTTGTAGTTTTGTAACCGCTATGAGAATATTTTGGTTCAAAATATTATCTTGTTTTATGGCACTCAACGTGCTGGCATCCACCTTTTCCTTTGCGGTGGCACAACACTATTGTGGGGAAGATCTTGTTGATTTTTCCTTCTTCGGTAAAGCGGAATCCTGTGGAATGGATATGCAGCAGCCATCGGATTCACACCAGCACAAGCTGCAGAAAAAACAGTGTTGCGATGACGAAACGCTTTCCGTACAAGGAAATGGGGATCTATTGCTTTCCGTTGAAAATTTAAGTGTTGGGGAGCATCAGTTCCTGGTTGCCTTCACGTACAGTTACATCAATCTTTTTGAGGGATTACAGGAAAATATAGTTTCTGTCGTACATTACCCTCCGCCCCTTTTGGTCAAGGATATTCAGATTCTTGATCAAACTTTCCTTATTTAAGAGCATATCGATGACGTTTGGCCGTGCTATGGTTTTTGGCATGGCCCTAGGTATTTATTGCCTTTGGAACATTTTCACTATTTCCAACACAATAAACTCATGATATGCTTAATAAAATCATAAAATACTTTTTAGAGAACAAACTGGTGACCGTTCTCGTTTTAATAACGTTGGTTACCTGGGGGATTGTCACTTCCCCCTTCAATTGGAATACGGGCTTTCTCCCAAAAGACCCGGTGCCCGTGGATGCCATTCCCGATATTGGGGAAAACCAGCAAATTGTTTTCACGCAATGGCCCGGGCGATCGCCACAAGATATCGAGGATCAGATTTCTTATCCAATGACGACCTATTTACTTGGAATTCCAGGGGTGAAAACGATCCGTAGTTCATCCATCTTTGGATTTTCCAGTATCTATATCATTTTTAATGATGATGTGGAATTTTATTGGTCGCGCTCCCGGATCCTTGAAAAATTGAATTCACTTCCCGCAGGGCTGTTGCCCGATGGGGTAACCCCGACTTTGGGTCCTGACGCCACGGCATTGGGACAGGTATATTGGTATACCCTGGAAGGAAGGGACAAGGATGGCAACCCTACGGGAGGATGGGATCTGCACGAAATACGGACTGCCCAGGATTTTTATGTGAAATACGGGTTGAATGCCGTGGACGGGGTGTCCGAAGTGGCTTCGATCGGTGGTTTCGTCCAAGAATATCAAGTGGATGTAAATCCAGATGCCCTGAAAGCCTATAATATTCCTTTATACAAGGTCATGGAGGCCGTACGGAAGTCGAACAGGGATGTGGGCGCCAAGACCATTGAAGTCAATCAAGCAGAATATTTGGTCAGGGGCTTGGGATATGTCAAAAATACGGAAGACATAGAAAAGGCCGTGGTTGCCGTCTTTGACAATGTCCCGGTTCGGGTCAAGGATATTGGGGTGGTCAGCTTGGGACCGGCCACACGAAGGGGCGTGCTCGATAAAGGGGGCGCCGAAGTGGTAGGTGGCGTCGTGGTCGCCCGTTATGGTTCCAATCCTTTGGCGGTCATCAATAATGTGAAGGACAAGATCAAGGAAATCGCACCCGGTTTGCCCAAAAAGACATTGGCCAATGGTGTGGAAAGCCAATTGACCGTGGTCCCGTTTTATGACCGGACACAGCTCATCCACGAGACCATAGGTACTTTGGAAAATGCCCTGTCCCACGAAATACTGATCAGCATCATCGTTGTACTGGTACTTGTCCTCAACCTGAGGGCCTCTGTGATCATATCCAGTCTATTGCCTGTCGGGGTCCTAATGACCTTTATTGTCATGCAATATGCCGGGGTAGATGCCAATGTGGTGGCCCTTTCCGGGATAGCCATTGCCATAGGGGTGATGGTGGACGTGGGGATCGTGTTCGTCGAGAACATTATCCGTCATTTGGAAATGCCCGAGAACCATGGTGCCAAGGGCAAGGAACTCATTCAGGTAATATATAAGGCCACCGTGGAAGTGGCCTCGGCAATTACGACCGCATTGGCGACCACCGTCGTGAGCTTTGTGCCTGTCTTTGCCATGCAATCGGCAGAAGGGAAGCTATTTAGGCCCTTGGCCTTTACCAAGACCTTTGCCCTGTTGAGCGCCTTTGTGCTGGGAATCGTTGTGCTTCCGGCATTGGCCCATTTTGTAATGGGGGTGGATTATGACAAGAAACGGGTGCGACGGTTTTGGTCCATTCTATTGATATCCACCGGGCTTATTTTTGCATTTTATGCCCAGATGTGGTTGCCATTGGTCATTTCACTCATTGGGTTGAACAATTTGATGGAACCCAAATGGCCGGAGCACTATAAATCGTTTCCCAACTATATCAATTTGGGACTGACCGTTTTTATCGCTTCCTTCTTCCTGACCGAGGAATGGATGCCCTTGGGACCCCAAAACGGTATTGTGGTCAACTACTTTTTTGTGTTGTTCCTAGTGGGCATTATCCTGGCCGCTTTGATGGGAATCGTACATTTCTATACCCCGGTCCTAAAGTGGTGTCTGGAAAACAAAGGAAAGTTCATGCTCATCCCATTCGTGACCCTGTTTTTTGGGGTATTGGTTTGGCTGGGGTTCGATAGCACCTTTGGAATCGTGGCCAAAGGCTTTGAATCGGTAGGTTGGAAAAGTGTCAGACAGACCTCGGGATGGCAGGCAGCTTCCAAGAGATTCCCGGGAATAGGATCCGAGTTCATGCCATCGCTCAATGAAGGTTCGTTCCTGTTGATGCCGACATCCATGCCGCATTCAGGGGTGGAATACAACAAAAGGGTGGTTGGACAGTTGGATATGCTCTTGGGAAGCATACCCGAAGTGGACTTGGTTGTCGGTAAACTCGGTCGCGTTGAATCCGCACTGGACCCTGCACCCATTTCCATGTATGAGAACATCATCAACTATAAACCTGAATTCATTGTGAATGAAGACGGACATAGGGTCCGTTATAAAGTAGATCGAAAGGACAGGTTCATTACCCAGCATAAAGACACTTTGACCAATGAGGAGGCCTTGCAGTTAGGGATTGCCGAGAAGGACCTGATCGTGGATGAGGACGGTGAGTTTTTCCGAAACTGGAGGCCTCATATCAAATCCCCCAACGATATCTGGGATGAGATCGTAAAGGTCACCAAGATCCCGGGCATAACCTCTGCTCCCAAATTACAGCCCATAGAAACCCGGTTGGTGATGTTGCAGACCGGAATGCGCGCTCCCATGGGGATCAAGGTTTTTGGTCCCGATCTGAAGACCATCGAGGATTTTGGGATGCAATTGGAAGGTATCTTGAAGGAAGTGCCCTCGGTCAAGGCAGAAGCCGTATTCGCCGATAGAATAGTGGGCAAACCTTATTTGCACCTCAATATCAACAGGGACGGGATATCCCGATATGGTTTGAACATTGAAGATGTGCAGCAAAGCATCGAAACAGCGATCGGTGGGATGAAAATCACCTCCACCGTTGAAGGTAGGGAACGTTTTCCCGTGCGGGTGCGCTACCCGAGGGAATTGAGGGACGACCCGGAATCGTTGAAGAAAATTTTGATTCCCACACCGGTAGGGGCGCAAATTCCCTTATCCCAAGTGGTGGATTTTGAATATGTCCGCGGGCCTCAGGCCATCAAGAGCGAAAACACCTTTTTGGTGGGCTATGTGCTTTTTGATAAACGGGACGGTTTTGCGGAAGTCGATGTGGTGAACGATGCCCAGGAAGCCATCCAGAAAAAAATCGATGCAGGGGAATTAACGGTTCCCGCCGGAATAAGCTATAAGTTTTCTGGGAGTTATGAGAACCAAATCAGGGCAGTGAAAAGACTGTCCATTGTCATACCGATCAGTTTGATCGTGATTTTCTTGCTCCTGTTTTTTCAGTTCAAGACGGTCATCGCATCCTCCATCCATTTTTCCGGAGTTTTTGTTGCTTTTGCGGGAGGTTTCATAATGCTCTGGCTCTATGGTCAGGATTGGTTCATGAATTTTGCCATTTCAGGGGTCAACATGCGGGATCTGTTCCAAATGCACACGATCAATTTAAGCGTTGCGGTTTGGGTTGGTTTTATCGCACTTTTCGGTATTGCCACCGATGATGGTGTCATCATGGGTACGTACATCCACCAGGTTTTCGAGGAAAAGAACCCTCAAACCGTACCGGATGTAAGAGCGGCGGTTTTGGAGGCAGGGAAAAAAAGGGTCCGTCCCGCCATGATGACGGCCGCCGTGGCCATCATCGCCCTTTTGCCCGTGCTGACCTCTACCGGAAAAGGGGCCGACATTATGATTCCCATGGCCATCCCGACTTTTGGGGGAATGGCCATTCAGATCATGACCATGTTCGTGGTCCCGGTACTCCAAGCCTATTGGAGGGAAACAGTCATTATAAATCGCAACAAAGCATTGAAAAAAATACAGTAAAATGAAAAATGTATTGACCATCATATTTGTCTTGACAAGTATCCTTTCCAACGGCCAGACCTTGGAGGATTACTTTAAGGTAGCGGCTGAGAACAATCCAGGGTTGCTTTCACAGTACAAAGATTTTGAGGCGGCGTTACAAAAAGTACCGCAGGTGAAGGCTTTACCAGATCCAAACCTGTCCTTTGGGTACTTCATCTCCCCGGTCGAAACCCGGGTAGGGCCCCAAAAGGCAAGGTTTTCACTGACCCAGATGTTTCCTTGGTTTGGAACCTTAAAGGCCCAAGGTGATGCCGCTGCACTTATGGCAGAGGCCAAGTACCAGTCTTTTTTGGATGCCAGGAACAAACTTTATTACGAGGTTTCAGCAGCTTATTTTCCATTGTACGAACTTAAGGAGTGGGTACGGATCGAAGAGGACAACATCGCCATTCTGGAATCCTACAGGACGGTTTCCAATACGAAATTCAAAAATGGCCTGGGATCATTGGTCGATGTCTTAAGGGTGGACGTGCTTTTAAAGGAAGCCCGGACGAATCTGGGTATCCTTAAACATAAGGAAATCCCCCTTTTGGCGTCCTTCAATAAACTATTGGACCGTAAGGAAGATGAACAAATAAACATCCCTGAGACCTTTGGGGTCAATGTACTGCCCATTGATTATGTCAAAGATTCCTTGGTAGTGGACCATCCGCTCTTGAATTCCCTGGAATTAAAGGTCAAGGCTGCAGCGGCATCCGAAAGGGCAGCCCTTAAACAAGGCCTGCCAAAAGTGGGGGTCGGACTGGACTATGTAATGGTCGATGAGCGAACGGACATGGTGGTTCCCGATAACGGCAAGGATGTATTGATGCCCATGGTTACCTTGAGCCTGCCCCTATTCAGGGGTAAGTACAGGGCAGCCGAAAAGGAGGCCCAATTGATGCAGGAAAGTTATGCACTGCAAAAAAAGGAAGTCACCAATACATTGAAGACCAATTATGAAATGGCCGTTTTTGACATAAGGCAGCAGACCGATCTGATTTCCCTCTTTGATGAACAGATCATGGAATCGGAACAAGCACTCAATCTGTTGTTCACAGCCTATGGGAATTCCGGGAAGGACTTCGAGGAGGTGTTGCGAATGCAGCAACAATTGTTGAAGTATACTAAATTGAAAATAAGCGCATTGACGCAATATGAAATAGCGTTGGCCAAGTTTAACTATATCACGGCAAAAAAATAATCAGATGAAATCAGAAACACAAAAAATAGTAAAAATAGCCTTGTCCACCTTGGTTCTTGGACTTTTGCTGGGATGGCTATTGTTCGGGGGCTCCAAGGGCAATGCCACAGAGGAACACCAACATACTTCGGAAGTATCGGGAGAAACCATTTGGACCTGCTCCATGCATCCCCAGATCAGACAGACGGAACCGGGAGATTGTCCCATTTGTGGGATGGACTTGATCCCTTTGGAAAATGACAACGGTTCGGAACTGGACCCCATGGCCGTTAGCATGTCGAAAACCGCCATGCAGCTTGCCAATGTCACTACGGAAATCGTGGGCAAGACCGCCCCGGTCAAATTGATCGATCTTAATGGCAAGGTGGAAGCGGATGAACGATCGATCTATTCCCAATCTTCCCATATTCCCGGCAGGGTGGAACGGCTAATGGTGAATTTTACAGGGGAGTATATCAAGCAGGGGCAGATCATCGCCTATATTTATTCCCCTGATCTGGTCACTGCACAAGAGGAACTTTTTGAAGCAAGAAAGGTGGCGGACACCCAACCGCAGTTTTTTAATGCCGCCAAGGAAAAATTAAAAAACTGGAAGCTTTCCGACAACCAAATCGCACAGATACTTCAATCCGGGACCGTTAAGGAGGAATTGCCGATACATGCCGATGTTTCAGGCTACGTTACCGAAAAAATGGTAAACCTTGGCGACTATGTCAACAAGGGCAAGGCATTATATCAAATTGCCAACCTGAACAGCGTTTGGGTACTGTTCGATATTTATGAGTCCGACATGCCCTGGGTAAGAAAAGGCGATGAAG
This sequence comes from Muricauda sp. MAR_2010_75, assembly GCF_000745185.1. Taxonomy (NCBI): domain Bacteria; kingdom Pseudomonadati; phylum Bacteroidota; class Flavobacteriia; order Flavobacteriales; family Flavobacteriaceae; genus Allomuricauda; species Allomuricauda sp. MAR_2010_75. The sequence goes on along the minus strand of NZ_JQNJ01000001.1, from coordinate 4,402,445 downwards.
TGGTCTTTACCATACCCTCGCTCCCGGGCGAAAACTTCAAAGGCAGGATTTCCTATATCGACCCGGTGATCAATCCCATGACAAGGGTTGCCAAGGCCAGAATCGAGATCGGGAACACCGGTTTAAGGTTAAAGCCGGAAATGTTCGCTTCCGGAACCGTAAAAGCAAAACAGCCCATTGCATCAGAAGCGATAACCATTCCTAAGTCGGCAGTGATGTGGACCGGGGAACGTTCTGTGGTATACATCAAGAATACCACATCCAATGGGGTGAATTTTGTGTTGCGCGATGTCACCTTGGGACCATCGTTGGGAAATGGTTTCATTGTCAAGGAGGGGCTGCAAGAAGGGGATGAGATCGCGGTAAACGGGACCTTTAGTATCGACGCGGCGGCCCAATTGGCCGGGAAACCGAGCATGATGAATCCTGAAGGTGGGCCCGCCATGACGGGACATAACCACGGAGGCATGAAGATGGGGGATGACAAGGGTACAGGCGGTAGCGATCATTCGGAAATGGATATGGGGGATCCCGGCTTGGAAAACAAAACAGACCATTCTGATATGAACCAGCGAATGACGGCGACAGCGACTTTTAAAAACCAATTAAAACAGGTGTTGAGCGCCTACTTGGAGTTAAAGGATGCGCTTGTCAATGATAATGCCGCCAAGTCCAATGCCGCTGCAAAAAAAGTGTTGTCGGCCTTGGAACATGTGGATATGAAACAATTGACGGACAAAAAGGCGCACGGCCATTGGATGACGATATCGAAGGAAATCTCCAATTCGGCGAATTCCATTTCAAAGATATCGGATATCAAAGCCCAACGCGATCATTTTAAACATCTGTCCGCCCATCTATCCAAAGGTGTCAAGCTTTTTGGGGTCGATCAAAAGATATACGAACAGTTTTGCCCGATGGCCGATAACAACAAAGGTGCCTATTGGTTGAGTACGACCAAAGAGATCAAAAATCCCTATTTCGGAGAGGCTATGTTGACCTGCGGTGAAATCACCGATGAAATGTAATTGAACAAATGTAAATGAATGAATGATGAAAATATTGAAATCTAAAATCTTGTTTTTTGTCCTAACTGCCTTGACGACCCATGTTTTTGGGCAAGTGGGGACAAATGGTGAGGACAGAAAAGAGGAAGGTAGACCCGTTCGGGAATACAATCTTGTACTGGAACAGAACAAATTGACCCTCGGTGGGGTCACTGCCGATGCAATGACCATCAATGGGAGTATTCCGGGACCGGTCTTGGAATTCAACGAGGGTGACTTCGCCCTGATCAACGTGACCAATAAGATGGATGTGGAAACCTCCGTACACTGGCATGGATTGATCTTGCCCAATTTTTATGACGGGGTTCCCTATTTGACCACACCGCCCATAGAACCTGGCACAACTTTCCAATATCGGATTCCGATCAACCAATCAGGTACCTATTGGTACCATTCCCACACCATGCTGCAAGAGCAAAAGGGGGTGTATGGCTCGATACTGATCCATCCCAAGGAAAAGACGTTGGACTACGATAAGGATTTGGTCGTGGTGCTCTCCGATTGGACGAACGAAAAGGCCATGAACGTGCTCCGAAACCTTAAACGGGGAAACGAGTGGTACCAGGTCAAAAAAGGGACCGCGGTGCCCTTGAGCAGGGTCATCAAGGAAGGTGCACTAGGTGCACAACTCAAATTTTGGCGAGATCGTATGGAAGGAGCGGATATTGCGGATATCTACTACCCCGCATTTTTGACCAATGGGAAAACATTGGCCGAATACCCTGATTTCAAACCAGGGGAAAAAGTGCGGCTCCGGTTCGTCAATGCCTCTGCCTCCACCTATTATTGGATGGATTTCGGTGGCGGTAACCCCATGGTGGTTTCCGGGGATGGTGTCGATGTGGAGCCTGTTTCCAAAAGTCGTTTTCTTTTTGGCATTGCCGAGACCTATGATGTCATCGTGACCGTTCCTGAAGGCACTTTGGAGGTAACGGCCACGGCACAGGACGGCTCCGGGCATACCTCGTTGCATTTAGGGCAGGGAACGCTTTTTCCCGCAACGACCATCGATAGGCCCGACAAAGTGGCGATGATGAAACAAATGGCCCAAATGGACATGAAAATGGGAGCTCCGGCAATGGCCGGCAACAAGAAGAAAAATACACCCGAATATTTGATGCAAAAGTATGGGATGCAGATGGACATGAAGGATGGCAGCATGGATATGGGTATGCACAATGGGATGTCGATGGATAAGACCGAAATGAGCGGTCAAAAGGATAAACCCATTGCGAAGATGGATGATAAAAGGCCTATGAATGCGAATGAAGATCATAGGCACATGGAGATGGATAAAAAGATGGGGGATATGGCAGGAATGGAAAAGGATTCAACGTCAATGAAATCCACCGGACATAAGGACAAGATGGAAAACCCTATGGTTCAGACTATGCCAATGATGCAGAAAGACACTTCAGCTTTTGATTACGATACCCGTAAAACGTATTTCAACTATGACTTCTTAAAAGCAAAGGAAAGTACTACCTATAATGCCGATCTGCCCGTCAATGACATTCTGTTGAACCTGACGGGAAATATGCAACGGTATATCTGGAGTATGAACGGTGTGCCACTTTCAGAAACCGATAAGATCAAGATCAAAGGTGGGGAAGTAACCCGGATCACCCTCAACAACCTGACCATGATGCACCATCCGATGCACCTCCATGGGCATTATTTCAGGGTCATCAATGAGAATGGTGAAAAGTCACCCTTGAAACATACGGTCAATGTGCCGCCCATGCAGAAAGTGGTCATCGAATTTTATAATGAAGAGTACGGGGATTGGTTTTTCCACTGTCATATCCTCTACCACATGATGGGGGGCATGGCCAGGGTTTTCAGTTATGATACCCCAAGGGATCTGAGGATGAAGGATTTTCCTGTTCAAAAGTTGGTAGATGAAACTGACCATTATTATGCTTGGGGTGCTGCCAGATTGGGTTCCAATTTTAATGAACTCTTCCTTGTTTCAAGTAATATCAGGAATGAATTTGGGGTACGGGCAGAATTTGACTACGACCAAAATGCCGAGGTGGAAGTCAATTATAACAGGTATCTCAATGACTGGGTACGGGTCTATGCAGGGGTAAACACGGAAACCTCCATCCCTGATTCCTATGACCGTTTCAATACAGTGGGACTGATAGGGGTCAAGTATTTTACCCCATACCGCTTTAATATGGATGTGAGTATGGACCACCAGCTGCGTCCAAGAATAAGGTTGGATAGGGAACTATTGCTTTTTCCCAGGATTTTCCTCGAGGGGGAATATGAATTTCGGGCCGATTTTGGATGGGTCAACGATTTGGGGAATTCATCCTATGAAAGTGAGACCCAATGGCTGGTAGGGGCCTCCTATATCCTTTCACGTAATTTTTCAATCCAGGCCAATTACAACAACCGATATGGTTGGGGCGGAGGCCTGCTAGCCCGTTTTTAAATGGCAGAATACAAAAAAAATAGCCTGAGTCTGACCAATACCATTGCTTTGGGAACCGGTGTGATGATCGGTGCGGGAATTTTTGCGCTCTTGGGTCAGGTTGCCGAACTCTCCGGCCAATGGTTTCCCTTTGCTTTTTTAATCGGGGCAGTCATCTCAGGTTTCAGTTCCTACACCTATGTCAAAATGTCCAATACCTACCCCTCTGCCGGGGGCATTGGCATGTACCTCAAAAAGGTTTACGGTAAAACGGCCTGGACCGCTACCGGTGCACTGCTGATGGCCCTTTCCATGGTCATCAATGAGAGTTTGGTGGCCCGGACGTTCGGGACCTACGTATTGGAGCTTTTTGATGTGGAGTCGAAAGGATTCTGGCCCCCGATCCTTGGGGTATTGTTGTTGATCACAGCCTTTATTGTCAATGTGATGGGAAACAAAGCTATCGGGGGATCGTCCTTGGTCATGGCCATACTAAAAATCGGCGGGATAGCGGTTTTTGCCATTGGTGGCCTTTGGGCAGCTGGATTTACCTTTGATCAGGTCGTTCCTTCCCAGTCCTTGACCGAGCATTCCCTGGTGGATTATTTGGGGGCATTGGCACTGTCGATATTGGCCTATAAGGGTTTTACCACCATTACCAATAGTGGGGATGAGATCGTCGATCCCAAACGTAACGTGGGACGGGCCATTGTCATTTCTTTGGTGATATGTACCCTGGTCTATCTCATGGTGGCATTTGCGGTCTCTTCCAATCTTTCCATCCAGGAAATCATTGCGGCCAAGGACTATTCGCTGGCCGAGGCATCCAGACCCGCTTTTGGAAAATATGGGGTCTGGTTCACCGTTGGTCTGGCGATCATATCCACCGTTTCCGGGGTCGTTGCCAGCATTTTTGCCGTTTCCCGGATGACCACCATGCTCACTGAAAAGGAATTGATACCACATCGACATTTTGGGATTCCCGGGGACATACAGAAACATATGTTGGTGTATACCGTGGTGATTGCCATAGGGCTCACCATGTTGTTCGATCTGAGCCGGATCGCTGCATTGGGGGCCATCTTTTATTTGATCATGGATATCGGGATCCATTGGGGGGTCCTAAACAATCTACGAAAGGAAATCGGTGCAAATCCCATTATCCTCATTACGGCCCTTGTGCTGGATGTACTGGTGTTGGGCGCCTTTATTTGGTCAAAGGCCGGTAGTGATCTTTTGGTGGTCATTGTTGCCCTGGTATTGATGGTGCTTATTTTTTTCGGGGAACGATTGTTTTTGGGGAAAAAGCGTACGGTCGAGGAAGAATAAGGGTAGAGTGCCTGCGTGGGAGAAATGGAAAATTAGATGAAAAAATTAAAATAGCAACAATAATGGGGGATAATACAAATATGCCGACCCTGGGCAATCAAAATGAGGAATTAATCTTAAAATCAATTACAATGAAAAGAAAAACAGTTACATTAAGTACAATTGCCATTGCGCTTTTGACCATTACCGTGATTTCCTGTAAGGACGGTAAGAAGGAAACAAATGACAAGGAAGGAGCCCATATGGAGATGGGAACGGAAGAGGGCCATCACCATGAGAGCTCTGCGGGGGAAATGGACCACGGGACCATGGACCATGATATGGGTTCGTCCGATGCACAGGGCACATCCGTGATCGATAGCTACCTCCAACTGAAGGATGCCCTGGTGGCGGACAATAAGGATGAAGCGGCCAAATCGGGCCAAGCCTTGGCCAGTGCCTTGGGCAGCTTTGATATCAGCGGATACGATGAACAGCAACAGAAGGAGCTGTCCGATATCATTGAAGTGGCCAAGGAACATGGGGAGCATATCGCCAAAAGTGATATCGGTCACCAACGGGAACACTTTGAGGGACTGGGCAAGGATATGGTCGATTTTATTGCCATAACCGGGACTTCCAAAACCTTGTACCAACAATTCTGCCCCATGTACAACAACAACCAAGGAGGAACGTGGCTCAGCGCAAGCAGCGAAATCCAGAATCCATTTTTTGGAAGTAAGATGTTGACCTGTGGTAAGGTGCAAAAGGAAATCAATTAAATGAAAGTACTGAAAATCATAGTATTGGTAGTGCTGTTGGGATTTGTGGGCATCCAGTTTGTGCCCACAGATCCCAACTTGAGCGATGTGGTTCCCGATACGGACTTCATGTCGGTGAACCAGGTTGCCAAGGATATCGAACACGATTTGCGGGTATCTTGCTATGATTGCCACAGTAACAACACCCAATACCCGTGGTACAATAAGGTCCAACCCATCGCCTGGTTTTTGGAAGAACACATAAAAGAGGGAAAGGAAGAACTCAATTTCAATGAATGGGGCGACTATTCGGATCGAAGAAAAAGGAGCAAACTAAAGTCCATCGCAAGTCAGATCGAAGACGATAAGATGCCCCTATCTTCCTATACCCTGATCCATAAGGATGCAAAATTATCGGTGGAAGAGAAAGAACGGATATTGACCTTGGTAAATGATCTAATGGAAGAATTGGATAATTGAAAATGACATGGAAATTACCCTAAAACCGGGACAAACGATATTGCTATTGTTGTTGGTCATGTCCGGTTACTATGAATGAGGAAATAAAGTCCTGAAAGGGAGGGGAACACCCAAAGTTGATTGGTTGGTGAGTTAGTTAGTTAATCGTTCCCTTCCCTTGTCAGGCACTAATGGAAAAAAAGGATGAAAGATTGTTGTCGTGACAATGGACCTGTGCAGCCGAAAAAGGCCATTTTAAAAAAATGGTTGGCCCATATCCTGTATGGGATCGTCATTTCGATTGTCCTGGGAGCCTTTATCATACAATATATACTAACCTAAACAATGTTAAAACAAACCAATGAAACGTATTACTTTACAGATTTTTCTAATGGCCGTATTTCTCACAGGGACAAGCTTTGGCCAAACAAACCCTAACAAGGAAAACCTAGACCAGGACAGGGCCGCTGTGCTGAGGATATTGGAAAGCTATAAAGAAGCACTGCAAAACTTGACCACGGAAGGTACCTTGGAGCTTTTTGCGGAAGATTCCGAAGTTTTTGAATCCGGGGGCGTGGAAGGCACCTATCAACATTATCACGACCATCATATAGGTCCAGAACTTGGACATTTCAACAGTTTTAAGTTCTCGGATTATACCATTGAAGTGAAGGTGGAGCTACCCTTTGCCTTTACTACGGAAAGCTATGTCTATACCATTGGCCTAAAATCGGAAAATGGAGGTGAGGGCAAAACGATCAGCAGAAAAGGGGTTGCCACCACCATCCTTAAAAAAACGGATGGGGATTGGAAAATTGTAAAGATGCATAACTCCTCACGGAACAACGGGAAGAACTAATGGTCGGAAGAAAAACATCGATGAAGGTCAGAAAGATACATAGATATCTTGGCCTATTTATTGGGATCCAGTTCCTAATGTGGACCATCAGTGGACTATATTTTAGTTGGACGGACATTGACGAGATCCATGGAGATCAATTCATCAAGGAGCATCCGGACCAGTCAGAATTTGGGAATTTAATTGCTCCCAATGGACACGGGAACGTTAAAATCAAATCTTTGGAAATGAGAAATATAGGGGGAAGTCCCTATTATTGGATCAATGGTGGGGTTTTGATGGATGCACAAACGGGGGAGATCAAAAAGGGTATCGATGAACAACAGGCCTTGGCCGTTGCTTCACAGTATATGTTGCCCGAACTTAAGGTCAAAAGTGTTGAAAGACTCACCCAAACAGGTGGGCAGCACGAGTATCGTGGACGTCCATTACCGGCCTATGTGATCACCTATGAAACGGATGAAAACCTTAAAGCGTATGTCTCAGAGACCGATGGGTCGTTTCAACGTGTAAGGCATCGGTCCTGGAGATGGTTCGATTTTTTGTGGATGACCCATACCATGGACTATGAGGGACGGGACGATTTTAACACCATGGTTTTACGGATTTTTTCCCTGATGGGATTGATTACCGTTTTGAGCGGATTCTTGTTGTGGTATGTCAGCTCACCAACGATCAGAAAATTATGGAAAAGGCGATAGTTCAAACACATTGACATACTTATTTGGCAAAGGACTCCTGTTAGGAGCAAATAGTTGACTATTGTGCCAGTTGAACCATTTTGGGAAAAATGAGCGAACTTAGGAGGCAAAGACGAAAGAAAAAAAGGGATCTGGCGAAAAAGAAACGGGATCCGGCCAAGAAAAGAAAGGAAAAAAGAATGAAAATCCTTGGCATATTGGCCTTGATATTGATCATTATATTGGCAGTGGTCGTCATTTTTTTGAAGGCCCTGTGGAAATTCACTGCATGATATGGAAGTTGGGTCCAGTAAATCGAAAGATGTGTTGTACATCAAAAACATGGTCTGTCCGAGATGCATCATGGCCGTCAAAGGTATTTTGGACGATGAGGGCATTCCCTATATGAATGTGTCGTTGGGTGAAATAACCCTCAATGGGAAAATCACGCCTGAAAAACGGGAAGGTCTCAACGAACGACTTGAGAAAATTGGATTTACGATCATCAACGATCGTAAAGGTCAGTTGATAGAACAGATCAAAAACCTAGTGATTGAGGCGATACACTACACCGGACCCATGGAAAAGGTCAAATGGCCCGAATACCTTTCCGATGGATTGCATCTTGACTATAAGTATCTTAGTTCGCTGTTTTCCGCGGTGGAAAGCATTACCTTGGAGCAATATATCATCAACCAAAAGATTGAAAAGATCAAAGAGTTTCTTGTTTATGACGAATTGGGCTTAAAGGAAATAGCGTTTCAATTGGACTATAGCAGCGTTGCCTATTTAAGCAACCAATTTAAAAAAGTTACTGGAATGACACCTACACAATTTAAGAAAAGTGCCATACAAAATAGAATATCGCTTGATGATATTTAACCTCTACCATTAAGGGCGCAATACCTTTCCAAGGAACCATCCTCCTAAACGCTATTTAAAAAACACCTTTCTTCGCAAATGGGTCAAGGTTTGTTTTTTTTCAAACAACGCCCTTATACAGAAAGTGTTACTTTTCCCATACGTGTTGGAACCAACATTGTTGATTCTAGGTGTAAAATTGTTAAAATAAAAAATGATCACAACATGAAAAGAAGATACCAAATAGAAGGAATGACTTGTGATGGCTGTAGGGGGCACGTTGAAGAAGCTCTTTTCAATGTGGCCGGTGTAGCCGATGTAGCGGTCGATCTAAAAAACGCAGAAGCTACAGTGGAGTCGCAATTTGAGGTCCCCCCTTGAAAAGCTACAAAAGGCATTGGAAAATAAGGGGGGTCAATATAAAATACAAGCGATGAACAAAGCCAATTGAACCGATATACGATAACTGGGACAGGTAAATTGTCAGGCCTACAATTGGAATGGAACAATACAATACTCGAAAGTCAAGGAATAATCACAATAACCAGATAAAATTTGCACAATGGAAGATAGTCAAAGGAAATCCAATAATTATTTAAAGTTTTTTGCGATGATTGGTACTTCAATGGTCGCCATGTTTTTTTTAATGTACACCCACTCATATCAAATCATTGATCATTTTTGGTATAGTGAGACTAGATTTTTCATGACTTTGATAATGGGGGGATCGATGATCATTATTATGCTGCTATATATGCTACAGATGTATAAAGACCGACGCAAGAACATGTCAATTTTAGCCTTGGGTGTTTTGTTGATTGCAGGTGGGATATGGCTGGTCAGGAGTCAGGTTACCGTTTCAGGAGTCGACTACATGGAAGGAATGATACCCCATCATTCCATTGCTATTTTGACCAGTAAACGTTCTCAAATAAAAGATGTCAGGGTACGTGAGCTTGCCAATGAAATTATCAAGGCGCAACGCAGGGAGATAATGGAAATGCAATGGTTGATAAACGACATCAAGGAAAATGGAATAGTGGAAACCGAAGCTGGGAAAGAAAAGCGGCCTATTCCTAAATTCGAGGGATCGCTTAGCGAAGAAACAAAGAATCTGGCCGAATGAGAGGCGATTATTTACTACCAATGTTCTTGTTTTGCCCCAAGTTCACTACAATGGTTTGTCCTATCGAATATATTCTAAACTGATCGGGGCAAATTCTCCAAAAAAGATTGACGTGGGCGAACCTGATCTCATAGATGTTGCCGAATTCTATAAACCACTCACCAATTAAGGTTAAGTACTTGACGAAGAAAGATAAAAGTTGATTTTTCGGAAAATTCTACAACTCTTTCAGTAAATAACGTAACAGTGCATTTTAGGTCTATTCTGAAATTTGTACCATACAAATCGGAGTAGAAAATGGATGCAATCGATATTATTGAGGACACCGAAAGGAAAGCGAAGACGGTGTCAAAAAAATCTTTCCCGGTCACTGGAATGACCTGTGCTGCCTGTGCATCCAGCGTGGAATCCATGCTGGGCCATACCGAAGGGGTCTACAATGCCAGTGTCAACTTTGCCAATAGTACGGTCCTTGTGGAGTATGACAGTGCTATGGACCTAAGCGATCTTCAAAATGCGGTACGTCAAATCGGTTATGATATAATTGTGGATGCCGAGGATCCTACCGAAGTACAGGAAGAGCTTTCGAAAAAGCATTATGTATCCATAAAAAAGCGAACCCTTTGGTCCGCTATTTTGACACTTCCCATTTTCCTTCTGGGGATGTTTTTTATGGATTGGGTCCTGGGTAGGTGGATTTCGTTGGTACTTGCCGTTCCTATCCTGTTCTGGTTTGGCCGAAGTTTTTTCATAAATGCCCTCAAACAGGCCAGATTCGGTAAGGCCAATATGGATACCTTGGTCGCACTCAGTACGGGCATTGCCTTTTTGTTCAGTGCATTCAATACCTTTTTTCCTGAATTTTGGCTCAGTAAAGGCATGGAACCCCATGTATATTATGAGGCGGCCACAGTGATCATCACCTTTATTTCATTGGGGAAATTATTGGAAGAAAAGGCGAAATCAAATACATCCTCCGCCATAAAGAAATTGATAGGGTTGCAGCCCAAGACCTTAAAGGTGATAGCAAATGGGGAGGAAAGGGAAATCCCTATTTCTTCGGTCAAGGTAGGTCAAACGATATTGGTCAGACCGGGAGAGAAAATCCCTGTGGATGGAACGGTGTCCAAAGGAAGTTCCTATGTTGATGAAAGTATGATCACAGGCGAACCCGTCCCTGTAGAAAAGACAAAGGATGAAAAAGTTTTTGCCGGTACCGTAAACCAAAAAGGAAGCTTTCAGTTTGTAGCTGACCGGGTGGGAGGGGAGACCCTTTTGTCCCAGATCATCAAGATGGTGCAGGAAGCACAGGGGAGCAAAGCGCCCGTACAAAAATTGGTGGACAGGATTGCCGGTATTTTTGTTCCCGTGGTAATGACGATTTCACTGGTGACATTTATCACCTGGATGTTCCTGGGAGGTGAGGACGCTTTTACCCATGCACTGTTGACCGCAGTTGCCGTATTGGTAATAGCTTGTCCCTGTGCGCTGGGTTTGGCAACCCCCACGGCCATCATGGTGGGAATCGGCAAGGGGGCCGACCACAATATTCTCATCAAAGATGCGGAAAGCCTGGAGTTGGGTTACAAAGTGAATGCCATTGTCCTGGATAAAACGGGTACCATAACTGAAGGAAAGCCTGTGGTGACCGATATGGTCTTTGCGGACCATGTGACCGATCACAGGGCCCTGGAGCAAATTTTATATGCCATGGAAGGACAGTCCGAACATCCCTTGGCTGAAGCCGTGGTCTCCTTTTTAAAAAATAGAAAGGTAAATCCGGTCGAAATTTTGAACTTCAATAGTATTACAGGAAAAGGTGTTCGCGCTGAGGCATTGGATGGAACCCAATACCTTGTGGGCAATCATAAGTTGATGGTCGAAAAAGGAATCGCCATGGATGACAACCTGGGGCACATGGTCGAAGGGTTAGAGCAGGAGGCCAAAACGGTCATATACTTTGGCGGTGGAGGCAAGGTGAAGGCGATTTTGACCATTATGGATAGTATAAAGGAATCCTCAAAGGAAGCCATACGGGAAATGCAGGGGAATGGTATGGAAGTTTACATGATGACCGGTGATAACAAGATGACCGCCGAAGCCGTATCACAACAGGTGGGTATCAAAAGCTATGAAGCCGAAGTACTCCCATCAGAGAAAGCTGATTTTGTGAAAAGGCTTCAAGAAAGTGGAAAGGTGGTCGCCATGGTGGGCGATGGTATCAATGATTCGCAGGCACTTGCCCAAGCAGATGTCAGTATCGCGATGGGCAAAGGGTCCGACATTGCCATGGATGTCGCGAAAATGACCTTGATCACCTCTGATTTAAATGCCATTCCCAAAGCGTTGAAGCTCTCCCATAAGACCGTTATAGGTATAAGGCAAAATCTTTTTTGGGCCTTTATATACAATATCATTGGAATTCCTATAGCTGCAGGGCTGCTGTATCCGATCAATGGATTTTTGTTAGATCCGATGATAGCTGGTGCCGCTATGGCTTTTAGCAGTGTATCGGTCGTATTGAACAGTTTGAGGCTTAAAACGATTAAACTATAGTAATTTTCTAATTTAAAATCGATGAACATGAGTACATTACAATTCAAATCAAATATTAAGTGCAGTGGGTGTGCCAATACCGTAAAACCATTTTTGGATAAGGTGGATGGCGTGACCGATTGGTCTGTTGACTTTGCCTCCCAAGACAAATTGTTGACCGTACAGACTACAAGTGCTACGGAAGAGGAAATCACTTCTGCTGTTGAATCGGCTGGATATCATTTGACCAAGAAATAAAGGAATGTCCAGAAGAATATATTAAATGGTTCGAATGGGATTGGGGGTTAACTTAATCCTATTCGGGTTGTATAAGTTTATTGGATTTCTGCCTCACGATTGTGTGATGACCGAGGAGTTCATTGCTGTTTACAAAGGACTATTGGCCAATAAATTTATAATGCCAGCAGTGGGTGTGGTGGATTTGTTACCAAGTATACTTTTGGTCGTTGGTAGATGGGTAATTGTTGCATTGTTAGCTATGATTTCTATTGCTTTTGGAATCATGGGTTTTCACTTTGCAGTGGATATACAGGGCATCTTTTGGGGGAATTTTGATAGCTTTTGGGCTTGTTTACCGTCTTTCAATGCATTTTTCTAACGTTGGATACCTAATCAAGGAGGTGGATACCAATGGTTGAATATCGTGATTTTCCATAAACCGCAACCAATATTTGAATTTATTGGTTTTTGAAAATTCATTTTACAATAATATGTAAAGTTCAATTTTTTGTTTGTGATTGCCCCAAGGTGTCTTTAGCTTTTAAATTAAAGGGATATCAATCCGGAATATAAAGGGTAAGCGATATTTGAGGAAGAACGTTTCAATCTTTCATGGGTAAATTCCCTTACCTTGAAGGTGTATAGGATACGTAAAGTCAATGGTCTCAAAAATCATTAGTATGCGTTTTACCAAGTAGGGTTTGGTTCTCTGGGTGGTCAATATCCCGCAGCGGTATCGTCCCCTCGTTTATCCGCCCCGCCCTCTAGTCTGCCGTCTTCCAGCACTCGGATGGCGTCTACCTTTCCTATGATCCGGGTCCTGCCCTCATTGATTTGGTAGCCTTTTGCCTTTAGGGTTTCAATGGTTTCCAAAGGAAAGCCTTCGGGTTCGAACACGACTACATCGGGCATCCATTGGTGGTGGAACCGCGGAGCGTTCACGGCATCCTGCATGCTGAGATTGAACTCGTGGACATTCAGTATGGTCTGGGCCACGGCCGTGATGATCGTGGAACCTCCGGGGGTGCCGACGACCATGTACAGCTGGCCGTCCCTTTCCACTATGGTCGGTGACATACTGCTCAACATTCGTTTCTCGGGTGCAATACTGTTGGCCTCGGAGCCAGGAAGACCGAACATATTGGGAACACCGGGCTTGGTACTGAAATCATCCATTTCATTGTTCAGGAAAAATCCCAAGGCATCAATATAAAGTTTGGAACCGTATCCACCGTTCAGGGTCGTGGTCGCACTGATGGCATTGCCCTCCGCATCGATAATGGAGTAGTGGGTGGTCTCGCTGCTTTCCACAATTTCCACCGTTCCATGGCCTACTTCCGAGGACAAGGTGGCCCTATCAAAAGTGAAATCGGCCATTCTGCCCTTTAAGTAGTCAGGGTCCATGAGCCCCTTATAGGGAATGTCCACGAAATCGGGATCGCCAAGGTAATGGTTCCGGTCCGCATACGCTCTTCTCGAAGCTTCGGTGAACAATTGGATGGCCCTAGTCGAATTGTGGCCATAACTAGCTATATCATAGGGTGCTATCATGGTAAAGATCTGATCCATGGTCATACCACCGCTGCTGGGGGGACCCATCGAGATGATTTTGATGTCCTTGTAGTCGAATACAATGGGCGTTCTCCACTTGGCCTCATACCTGGCGAGATCCTCCTCCGTGATCACACCTCCCTTTTCCTGTACATAGGCCGCTATTTTTTGGGCCACTTCCCCTTTGTAGAATCCATCCCGTCCCTCGTTCATGATCTTTTCCAAAGTGGTGGCCAATGCTGGGTACTTGATGGTATCACCAGCTTTGTACACGGTCGCGAATTTGGTGCTGTCACTATTCGTTTCAATGAAGCGTTTTCGGGTACCTTCCAATCTTTTGGCCTGTTTTTCGGTCACCACGACCCCTTTTCTCGCCAAGGCAATGATGGGTTCCATGATTTCGTCAAGGGGCAGTTTTCCGAATTTCTTGTGGACTTCCAGAACCCCGGCCACGGTACCTGGGACACCTACGGCGGTTCCCCCGGAAGTACTCAGTCCAGGGATGACATTGCCCAGGGAGTCGAGATACATATCCCTGTGGGCGGCCAATGGAGCCTTTTCCCTGTAATCGATACTTCCCAATTCACCATTGCTCTTGCGATAGACCATAAAGCCCCCGCCCCCGAGGTTTCCCGCAAAGGGGTAGGCCACTGCTAGGGAAAGTTCGGTGGCTACCATGGCATCGAAAACGTTCCCGCCTTTTTTCATGATTTCAACGCCTATCTCCGAAGCTTCCCTACGTGCAGAGACGACCATGGCATTTTCCGTGACCAGACCTGTAGGCTCGGCAGGTAACTCACGGGTACAGTGGGTAAATAATAGTAAGGGAAGAAAATATAGAATTCTTTTCATGGGTTTATTTTTAAGGTACTTAATATTGCTTTTCTGGATTCCGGGTTTTGCCCTTTTGGCCGGGTCATGGCATGTCCTTGATACGCTCCAACATGATCTCCATAAGTGCTTCAGCGCCCTTCTCGGCCTTTTCCCTTAAAAAATCCCTTGGGGTATTGTCCCCGACCTCAAAGACCAAGGCCTCGGCACCATGTTTTACGAAGAAATAGTTCCTTGATACCGTGGTAGGGACCAAATCCCCATTGGGCTTGATATTGGGGTCGTATCCCTCGATGCGCTCCATTAAGCCATCCAGCCAGGTGGAGACCAAATTGGGCATGTTTCCATGGAGCTCCGGATCCACAGTATAGTAGATATCATCCCAGGTGGAATGGAAATCTATGCCGAAATAGAACTTCCCTTGTGTCTTCTCGACCATCCCCTCCATGAAATCCTTGACCGCAGAGGTCTCCGGTTGGTTAAAATTGGCCCAATCCCGGTTGAGGTCTATCCCGCCTGTATTATGTCTCCAAAACCCATTGTCGACCCCGTCAGGGTTCATCAAGGGGACCACATAGATGGCAAATTCCTTTCGGAACTTTTTGGCCAATTTGGTATCCGAGGAAAGGGTCTCCACAAAGGATTTCATGGTCAGGTACCCTGTTACCTCAGGGGGATGCTGTCTGGAAATGATCATGATCATATTTTTGGAGTCCGTATCACCAATGCTGAGCAAATTGAGGTTCCGGCCCTCACGGCTCTTTCCAATGGTGCTCTTGGTCACGAACTTTTTCTGGGAAATACTGTCCATCCAGGCATTGACCCGGGCCGAATTTTCCAATTCTTGGCCAGCGACCCAGAGCGTATCGGGGCCCACTTCCAAACGCATTTTGACCTTTTCAGGCAAGGAGCCTGGGCCAAAGGCCCTATCTCCTTTACCGATCTCCTCATAACGAAGGGAATCCAATGCGGTCCAGTGCACCCCGTCATGGCTCAGCTTTGGATAGTATCTGTGTTTGTTGTTCGCTTGATAGGTCAGCCATACATCAATGGTCTTGGGACGCTTTCCCCAAACCTTGAACGCATACCATGGACTGGTATTGATCGGAGTGTTCTCCGAAGTGATCAATAGGGTATAGGTACTGTCATTGTTCTGGACCAAGCCGTTCAACCGGGCACCGTCGAACTCATTGGAGAAGGTAATACCTTGATCCGGAAAGGCAAACTGTCCCTTCCATTGCTTTTGGACCGGTTTGGAATCCGTTGGTACAGCGTTCACAGGGGGTTGGCCCTGGAACCGTTGTTCTTGGCCAAATAGGTTCGCTATGGCCAACAGGCTTAGGAGTACAAAGATTCTTTTCATAATAGGATTTTTAAGCTAGTTGTTTTTGCAGTTCAATTTTCTTGAAATAGGA
The DNA here is from genome assembly GCF_000745185.1 of Muricauda sp. MAR_2010_75. Lineage (NCBI taxonomy): Bacteria > Pseudomonadati > Bacteroidota > Flavobacteriia > Flavobacteriales > Flavobacteriaceae > Allomuricauda > Allomuricauda sp. MAR_2010_75. The sequence goes on along the minus strand of NZ_JQNJ01000001.1, from coordinate 4,386,330 downwards.
TGCAGTGGCCGCATTGATGCGCGGTGCCAATAAAATCGCCGAAACCATGGTGGGGATGGACATTAGGGCAAAGCTGATATCGATGATGCCCACGACACCGGCCAAGGAGGAAACCGAGCCAAGGAATATGCCCGCGATATACAGGTAGTTATAGGTGTTCCGATATTTGGATCCAAACAGGAATACCACACATTTCGATCCATAATAGGAATAGGTGAACAAAGAGGTCAATGCGAATATGGCCACAATAAAGATCAACAACGGGGCACCTATTCCAGGCATGGCAGAAACGAAAGCATCCAAGGTAATGGATACACCACTGAGGTCTGAACGCTGCCAACTTCCCGTGACCAAGATAGCAATGGCGGTCAAGGTACATACCACTATGGTGTCAATAAAGGGTCCCAACATCGCTACCAGTCCTTCCTTGATCGGTTCGGTGTTCTTTGAGGCACCATGTGCCAATGGGGCAGTGCCGATACCTGCCTCATTTGAAAAGGCGGCCCTTCGTACCCCCATGATGATGATTGCACCAAGGCTTCCCCCCAACACCGCATCGCCGGTCATGGCATCTCTAAATACGTCCATTAGGACCGGAATGATCCTACCATGGTTGACCACCAAAATATAGCTGACCGATAAAAAATACAAGGTGACCATAAAAGGCACCAGTCGACTGGCCAGATTTGCTATGCGCCTGATCCCCCCAAATATGACCAGACCCACCAAAATGCAGATGACGATCGCCACCATCGAAAGGGTCAGTCCCTTGGATGGTCCCATAAATGAGAGGGGCATTACCTCCACGACGATCTGGGTCAACTGGTTTGCCGTAAAAATGGGAAGTGAGCCAAAGATCCCTGCCATTGAAAAGAAAATGGCCAGGGGTTTCCATGGTTTGCCTAGTCCATTGACGATGACATACATGGGGCCCCCTTGGGATTCCCCTGAATCATCGGTACCTCTGTACATGACGGCAAGGGAACAGGTATAATATTTGGTCGCCATCCCGATCAATGCACTGATCCACATCCAGAAAAGGGCACCAGGCCCACCCATCGTAATGGCAATGGCCACTCCTGAAATATTACCCATGCCCAAGGTGGAGGACAAGGCTGTGGTCAATGCCTTGAAAGCACTGATCTGTCCAACATTCGAGGCCGTCTCGTACTTTCCCCTGATGACCTGTAGGGCATGCCAGAAATGCTTGAACGGCAATAACCTGGAATACACCAAAAGATATAGTCCGCCACCCACCAACAGCAGTAATAGGGGAAATCCCCAAATCCAGTCACTGATCCCGGTTATCGTTGCTTCAATTTTTCCCATCTGCTTATTCGTTCTGGTCGAATTTGGCGGAATAGCGTTTGTAGTCCAATTGTTGTGGTCCTTCCAAATCGATCTGCTTGCCGCCAATAAATGCCAAGGTCAAGGCATTGGTCTGTATATCGAGTGCATCCCCCTTGGATACAAATAGACTGGCCACCTTGCCCACGGCAATGGATCCCAGCTTATCGTCAATTCCCAGAATTTTTGCGGGATGCAAGGTAATGGTCTTCAGGGCTTCCTCCTTGTTCATCCCAAATGCCACCGATGTCCCCGCATAAAAGGGCAGATTGATGGAGTTGGACAACGATCCCACATGGTACATGGATACCTCGATGCCCATCCGTTGCAATTGTGTTGGCAAACCATAAAAGGCATCATAGTCCATATCATCGTTTCTGGGGAGGTTGTAGGTAGGGGGCACAATCACCGGAATTTGGTTTTCCTTGAGAAAATCGACAACTTCCAGGGAACCCTCAGAGGCCACCAAGGAGATTTGGTCAATGCCAAAGGACTTGGCAAAGGTGATGCTCTCTATGATTTCCTTGGGTTCATTCGCATGGATGACAAGTACCCTTTCTTTTTGGAACAGATCCGTTAAGGCCTCCAACTTCAAATTGGTTTGGGCAGTGGGCATTTGTTCGTATTGCTTGGCATCGGAGAACAATTTTTCCAATTCACCGGTAATCTTTTCGTAAGAAGTATTGGGGCGGAGCATCCTGCTGTTCGTCTCGGCATCATAATAACTCGATAAGGCAGAGGGCCAATCGAGGTGTATGGCCGCAGCCCTTTTGAATACGGCTTCCTCCCAGTTCCAGCCATCCAAGGACATTACCGATGAGGTGCCTGGAATGACACCTCTTGATCGAATCGATTCAATATAAAGAACCCCATTGAACCGCAAAGGTGGAAGAAAAGTTGATGTCATATCAAAGGCGTAGACTGTTTGTAGGTTGGGAAGATAATCCCCTTCCTCCAAGGTATCATTGGTATGCGGGACGCCACTGATTTCGTTGATACCGATAATGGAATTCAAAAGGATAAAACCCGGATATACCTGTTGTCCGGTTATGTCTATGATCTTATAATCGATCCCATTGGCGTCCAGATCGGAGGCTTTGCCCAAAAAGGTAATGGTTCCCTTGTCAAATCCAACCGCGGTGTCCTCCAATACCCGGCCATCCCCAGTATGAACGGTTCCCCCAACCAAAAGGATGGGAGTTTCCTGCTCCTTGGCAACCATCGGAAGAATCTGGGCATCCAATCCTTCCAAAAGGCTCGAAAGGATCAGTATCATGGTTAATATCGTATAAAATGTCTTGTTTTTCATGTTCTTGATTATTTAGTTCTGCATCTCTAAGGACTCACAATGGAATTCCACCCGTTCCAAGGATATTCTGGTTGATACGTTCTCGGTACCTTCCAACCCTTCCATTTTTTTGAGGAGCCTGGCACGCTCTTTTGAATTCTCCCTGCGCAACTGCGCATCCTTGGCCAGATCAAAATAAATGGCCCCTTCAATGATGGTCTTTTCAGGTTTGGAATAAAGCGACAGTGGATCTCCTGTCCAAAGGACCACATCCGCGGATTTACCGACTTTGATGCTTCCCATGGTATCGTCCAGATGCAAGAGCCTTGCCGGGTTCAAAGTGACCATTTTAAGGGCTTCCTCTGGTGTGACCCCCCCATATCTGACCATCTTTGCGGCCTCATGGTTCAAGTGTCGCATTGTTTCACCACTATCCGAGTTCAATGCAGTGACCACACCTTCACGGTCCATGATGGGGGCATTGTACGGGGTCCCGTTCCTAGCCTCCCATTTATAGTTCCAACGATCGGAAAATGTGCTGCCCCCGACCCCGTGTTCCTTCATTCGGTCCGCGATCCGATAGCCCTCCAATGCATGGGTGAACGTGTTCAGGGCAAAACCAAACCGTTCCGCCACCTCCATCAACATCAACATTTCCTTATCCTGGTAGGAGTGGGCCGTAATGAACCGTTTCTTCTCCAAGATTTCCAACATGGTCTCGTGCAGAATGTTTTTACGGGGTTCCACTGCGGTCCTTTTTTCCTTTTTGCCCAAGCTTCTATATGCATCCCATTCCTTTTTGTAATCCAAGGCCTCGGTGAAGGCATTGGTATAAAATTGTTCCACGCCCATCAAGGACCTTGGAAATCGTATGGATACGTTGTTTTTTGAACGTTTAACGTTCTCTCCAAGGGCAAATTTGATGAAGGGGTCAGCACCCTGGATCAACAATCCCTTGGCATCCTCCCCCCATTTGAATTTTACTAGGGCGGACTGGCCCCCAATGGGATCCGAAGATCCATGTAGGAGCTGCGCCGCAACGACGCCCCCGGCCAAAGCCCTATAAATGCCCGGGTCATCGGGGTCGATCACGTCCTGCATCCGGACCATTCCCGAATTTGGTGCCATTTCATTGATACCGCCCAAGGCAATATGGGAATGCTCATCAATGATTCCAGGGGTCAGGTGCTTGCCCGTACCGTCCAATACCAAGGCATCCTTGGCACTGAGATCGGTCCCGATCTTGGCAATCTTGCCATTTTCAAGAAGCACGTCCGTGTTCATGAGGATTCCTTCATCTTCGTTCGTCCAAACGGTGACATCGGTGATTAAAATGGATCGGGATGCAATCTTTTCCGGACTGCCAAAGGCCATAAATGGATAGAATACCTCACCCAAGTCGATAGGACCCTTGTCCTGTACCTTTTGAGCTCCCAAGGTGCCCCTTCCTTTTTCTTTCATCCGGGCGGTCCAAGGTTGGTCCTCCCCAAAGTTCAGGGTGCCAGTACCGTTAAGCACGGTCATTCCCTTTTCTTGTTTGGTCCAACCTTTCAGATTGTATTGGCTTCCCTTGACCGTGAATTTAAGGACAGGTAGGTCCCCATCCATTTTAAATTCCACTTTTTCCTTTGATCCATCGGACAATGTCAATTCGGCTTGGTACTTGGGACCTTTTTCGATAATGGACAATACGGCCTTTAAGCCACCTACGGATAGGTCGTATTCCCCAAGGATCGATTCGGAAATGGGTTCGTTTACCACATAGGGTTTCCCTTCGATCCAGTTGTCCATAATTTGAGTGCCCGGTTCAAAAAGATCACCGTCCGTAACGATGAAGTTGGCCATTTTACCGGCTTCCAAAGTGCCCATATCCTGGTCAACGCCCAACCATTTGGCCGGAACGGTGGTCAAAGAGGAGAGTGCAGCCGTTTTGCTCAGGCCATACGCCACTGATTTTCTCAGATTTTTCAAGAAGTCAGGAAGATTTTCAGGTGGAAAGGAGTTGATGGCAAAGGGTATGCTGTTCTTTTCCAAAGATGCCGGGTTTGTAGGGGCCAGTTCCCAATGCTTAAGATCGGCCAAGGTGATTTTCTTGGTGATGTAGGGGTCACTCACATCATAGGCCTTGGGAAAGTCGATCGGAATGATCATCGGAGCTTTCATGTCCTTCACTTCCATAATCCGTTGATATTCGTCTCCGCCTCCCTTTATAATGAACTCGAACCCGAATTCATCCGCTATTTTATCGGCTCTTAAGGCGGTCAACCAACCATCGGCCTCCATGATTTTAGGTAAGTTCCCATTGACCAGCATGGCATCCAACGACAGGTCCGAAAAAGGTCTGTCGGTTTGTGCCCCATACCACTTGGCATCGTAAAAGGTCTGACGCAAAAGGGCAATGGTCCCCATAGCGGAAATGGGATAGTCCTGGGTCGAGGTGCCCTTGTCAAAAGAGTAATGGTCGGCCACCTTGGAATTGATGACCAAATTGTTTTCCGTATCCTCGCCTAGGGCTATTAGGGCAGCGGTTCCCCGTGCAATTCCATCCCTTCTGATGGACGCTACGGCACCAAATCCTTGGGCCCTCCATTTGGAGGCAAGCTTTTTGTCCATGGTAAAGTTTTCGGAACTGTTGTATTGCGATTTTATGGCCTCGTTGGCATTGTAGGGTCCCTTGGTATTGGACTGTATCTGCTCCCTGCTGAGAACAGGGTTCCTGAAGGGGGGACGTTTTACCTCGGGTTGCCCATATTCCCCAAACATGTCTATAAAAGAGGGATAGATATAACGTCCACTGAGATCGATTTCCAGATAGCCGTTGGGTACCTGGTTCCCCGCTTGTACCGAAACGACCTTACCGTCTTGGATGACCAACATCGCATTCTCCAAAACTTGCGTTGGGGCTGTGACGATGGTCGCATGGGTGAGGGCCACCCTGTCCGGGCGCGCATCGAGGACATCGTTTTTGGGAAAGGTCTCCTGTGCGAAGGAACTCCCCATGGATAGCATGATACCTAACAAAAAGAGGTATCCAAAGGTTTTTTTTATCTTCATTGTTGGTGATTTTATGATTTATTTGGTTTTAGATTTCAAACCATTGGTCTAGGTCCAGTCTTTGGTTGGATTCGGACTTGTGGTAAAAGGTATTGCTCATGGGATCGTAATCATATGCTTTGGCCATTTCAGCACCATGCTCCGCTATTTCGCGAAGTGCATCCAGTATAAGGTCCAGTTCCCCATCCGTCATAGTGGGATGGAGTGAGAGACGGACCCACCCAGGTTTGTCCTTAAGGTTCCCGTGCTCGATCTGGTCGGTAATGTGCCGTGATCGTTCTTGGGTGACCTCCAATAGTATGTGTCCATAGGTGCCGGCACAGGAACAGCCGCCCCGGACCTGGATTCCATAGTGGTCGTTCAATAATCGGACCACCAGATTGTAATGGAGATGTTCCACATAAAAGGAAAAGACTCCTAAGCGGTACCTGACTTCCGGTGCGAATACATGCAAGCCCTTGATCTTTGGCAACTCCTCGAAACATTTCCTTGTAAGTTCATTTTCCCGTTGCCGGATCTGCTCAATGCCCATTTTTTCCTTCAGAGCGATCGATAGGGCTGTCCTTATGGTCTGTAGGAATCCAGGCGTTCCACCATCTTCCCGGGCCTCAATACTTTCAAAAAAACTGTGCCCTCCCCAAGGATTTGTCCATTTTACCGTTCCACCACCTGGATTGTCCGGAATCCGGTTCTTGTAAAGCGCCTTGTCGAAAACCAGAACGCCTGAACTGCCAGGCCCCCCCAAAAACTTATGTGGGGAGAAAAAAATGGCATCCAATTTCCGCGCCTTGTTCTCCGGGTGCATATCAATCTGGACGTAGGGTGCTGATGCGGCAAAATCTACAAAACAGTATCCGCCGTGCTCATGCATGATTTCCGCCAGCTCATAATAGGGGGTTCCCACCCCCGTGACATTGGAACAGGCAGTAAAGGAACCGATCTTAAGTTTTCGGTCCCCATATTTCCGTAATTCCTTTCGTAATTGTCGGGAGTCGACGAACAGGTCTTCGGTAGGTTCCAGTAGGACCACATCCGCAATGGTCTCCAACCAAGTCGTCTGGTTGGAATGGTGTTCCATATGGGTCAAAAAAACTACCGGTCTTTCGGCCTCTGGAATCGAGAGCGAGTTCTGGAACTTTTCAGGGAGCTTTAGCCCCAAGATGCGCTGAAACTTGCAGAGCACCCCGGTCATACCCGTATCGGTGGTGATGATGACATCTTCCTCGGTGGCATTGACATGTTCCTTGATCCGGTGTTTGGCCTCCTCGTACAGGTTGGTCATCAGTTTACCGGTAAAAGTGGTCTCGGAATGGGTGTTCCCGACAAAGGGTCCGATTTTATTTTTCATGATATCTTCAATGGGACCATATAACCTGCCGCTTGCGATCCAATCCGCATAAACGATCTTTTTGGTCCCAAATGGGGTTTCGATCTCCTGGTCGATACCGATAATATTTCTTCGAAAGGAATCGAAGTACGATTCCAATGTTACCGTTTCTTGCAATCTCATGTTTCTATTTTAAAAGCTGCCCTTTACTGAAGGAACATCGCATACTAACTCAAATAACCTTAGTATATGTTTTTCCAATCCCATAATGGAAGAATGTACATTCCTAAAATTTGGTTCGATCAGTAAGGACAGCCTTTCTATGGATTTTTATTTTATTGGATAGAACCATCCCATGCTATCGTAGGTCATGGGAGTTGGTTCAGTGGTTCCAATGTGTTGTCACAAAGTCCAGATAAACGGTTACCGATCGGGCAAACGCCTCAGAAAACTTTTTCCGATTTTCCTCACTGTCCCGTACACCCTGAAAATTGGCCTCGATCTGCATCCCGAAAACTTTGGGATGATCGGAAGTAGTATACCTTCTGGTATTATACCCTCCATTGAAGTAGGCCTCGCCCTCCTTGGGATAAGGGTCGCCTTGGCTTGGAACCGCAGGGAAACCGGCTTGTTCCATAAGGGTTCCAAAAGCGTTTTCCCCGGTCAAGAGTTGGTTGAGTCCCAATTGTGCGTTATCCTTTAATAGGTTCCGTACCGAAGTGTTTCCGCCGATTTCAGACTCGGAACTTTCCCCTTCCCTTAGTTCCTTAAGGGCAGGTGTCCTAAGTAGGTACCCTAACTCCAAACGTTTTACTTTATGGCTTTGGCCGTGAAGGTCGATGTACATCGCATATCCGTATTTTTTGATGGCCGCATCCAAGGCCTCCTCGATATGCTTGTGATATTGTCTCCAGATATACTCCATTTGGGGGTTTCCACAGGTGGCCTCCTCCAGATCCCGGTTAAAATCGATCTTAGTCCTTGCCAACCGGGCAATGACCAGATATGGTTTTTTACCATGGGCCTTGAAGGCGTTTTCAATTTCAAGGGCAAGTTCGGCCGTGTTGTTATCCATTACCTTCGCGCCACAATCCCTGTCCTTGACCTCCTCGGGTGATATGGTTCCCCCATGTGGGGCACTGATGACCAGAGGCATATTGCCCTTTACAGTTTCCAACCAACTATCCTTGAATGTTTTCCGTCCTTCGGACAAAACCTTTTTGTCCGAACCGTCCGTTGTGCTTTTGCCACCAGCGCACTGCACTTGAAGAAGTGCAGTGGCAACTAGAAGGCAAATGAGCATGTTTTTCCCAATATTTCCTTGAAAAAATAGATCCCTATGCATTTTTCGGTGATTTAATTTTTCAATTATTGATTGACCTTGGTAGGTTCATATAAACCAGGGTCTGCCGGGGCCATTGGATTGGAAAGGACCTCGTCCTGGGGATACAACATACGCTCCACGTTTTGTGTACTGGTCGGTACGTTCAAAGGAAAAGGCACCGCTACGTCCGAATCATTCTTTCGGAGTCTGCGCGCATCATCGAATGGCATATAGGTGGTAAAGCCAGAAACATATCGTTCTTCGATGATTTCCCTGAGCAAGGCAGTATTCGGGTCTGTCCCGTCTATATTTTCCATGCCACCGGAATTGAAATCCCCGGCCACATAGGCTTCATATAAATAGGGTTCGGCGGAAAAATTCGCATTTAGGAAACTTCCGGTATTCAGATAGGCACGCAACTCGTTCAAATGTCCCAAACCAATTTCGAAACTTTGGGTACGGGCACCCGCTTCCGCCAATATGAGCATATTCTCCTGAAATGTGATCATTGGCTGTGGTTCAAGTTCCTGTGCTACACCCAGATTTCCGTCCGCATCCGATTGGTCGATGACATAGTACTGGCGCCTGGCCGTTTCATCGGTCTTGGCATTGTTTCGGGAGATTCCACTGGTATCGTCCAATAGCTGCATCAAATAACTGTCCCCGGTCCCTGTGTTCGGGCTACCGGCCAAAACAATGTAGTATTTGTTTTTGGTGGCGTTTTGCCCCGTAACGTCAAGGGGATTGAACATCATGTTGTTATCACTAGTGGAAATCCCGTTCAAGGCTGCACTATAAGCTTCGCCATATGCTTTGGTATGCATAAAGTAACGAGCTTTAAGGGTCCATGCGGATTCGAGCCATTTGTCGCGGTCTCCTTGGAAGATGTAATCCTCCAGAACGCCAAAACCGGCAGCACCCTCTAAATCGGCGATGGCACTGTCCAACAGTATCTGTAACTGTTCAAAAACATAGAGTTGGTCATCGAATTCAGGGTTTTCTATATCACCCAATGCCTGTGAATATGGGATATCGCCGAACAAGGAAGCATAAGTACCCACCAAATGAGCTTCTACTACCTTGGAGATACCCAATAATAGGGGGTTGTCCACAGCTCTGTCCTGTATTTGCCGCACTGGCGTCAAAACATTTTGGTAGCCATCCCAATCAAAGGTATTGTTGGCGACATTGTATTGATATCTTTCCAGTTCCACTTGTTCAAAACCGGTCAGTTGTCCGGACCAATAACCCGCCATTCTACTATAGGCCCCCAATTGGATGCCGATGTTTGAAAGCTCCGCGCCGTTTAGGAAAAGACCTGCGTCAATATCTGTTAAAGTTAATTGGTTCGGATTTTCGTTGAGATCTTCGACCATTTTTTCACAACCAAAAAAAACGAAAGCCGTGAAAATCAAAAGAATTTGTATATATGTTGATTTCATGATTATTAGGTTTTAGAAATTGGCTTGAAGGTTAAACAAAATCGAACGTGTTCCGGGATTGTTGAAGTAATTCATTCCGAAGGCATTGCTGACACCATAGTTATTGGTCTCTGGGTCCACATCCTTGATACCGGTCCATAGAATCAAATCCCGTCCCGTCACCGATATCCGGAACGAATCCAATGCCAGTTTTTTGCTCAACTTAATGCCCGAAAAAGTATACCCTAGGGTCACGTTACGGAGCTTGGTCCACGTGGCATCCTCGATGTACAGATCATTGGTCTTGTTGAAACCTAGGCCTCCACCGATACCGCGATACCACGATTCGTCCAATAATACATTGCCTGCACCAAAGTCTGCAATGTTTCCCCTTACCGTGGTACCTGCAGGGATTATGTCCCCATTGACATTAACAAGGTCCTCGGATAGGGTAACTTCTTGGGACACGTCCTCATGGACACCGAAGCCATAAAGAACGATTCTTGTCCTGTTGATGTAATCTCCACCTTGGGAGTGTTCAAAAAGGAAACTGAAGTCAAGATTTTTATAGTTGAGTTGCATACCGACGCCTCCCCTCCAATCAGGATTGGGGTCACCCAGAACACGGCTATCGGTGTCCAATTGTGGAAATCCATTGGCATCCAATGCTATACTATTGTCCTCATTACGTAGGGTTCCTGGCAAGAAAAAAGAACTCATCGGGTATCCCTTGACCGCTTTGGAGGTCCCCCCGATATCCACAGTTTCTGCACCAGCAATATCTACCACCATATTTTCATTGTTGTTAAAATTGGTGTTTAACGACAAGGTTAAATCTTCGGTTTCGATCAACTTGCCAGTAAGATCGACTTCAAGACCCTTGTTCTCGATGACCGCGGCGTTCTTATAGTTAAAGTTGAAACCGGAACTCGGATTGGCTTTGACGGCAAAGAGGATGTCCTTGGTTTCATTTCTATAATAGGTAAACCCTAATCCCACTCGGTCTTTAAAGAACCGTAAATCGGTACCAACTTCCCACTCTGTCTTAATCTCTGGTTTCAGATTTGGATTTCCTTTTTCCGAATCGACCATAAAACTTCCACCAAAAGAGGAAAAGCCCGTAGTGGCCAAAGTCTCGAATTTATAAGGAGCCGGTTGGATGCCCACCTTTCCCCATGCTGCCCTAAGCTTTCCGAAACTCAGGAAATCAGAGGAACCTACCAGGTCACTGAACTGCCAGGCAAGATCTACCGAAGGATAGAAAAAGCTACCCTTTATGGTGGACGAAGCTTCCAAGGCTCCTGAAAAATTGAGGAACAATTGACTGTAAAGGTTTATTCCCAAAATACCATAACCACGGTTTGAGCGAATATGTTGAAGATTACGATTCCAAGAACTGGCCGCTTGGTCCGGATTGAGATCTGGTGTGGGTAACCTTGAATCAACGGCAAAGGGACTTATTGTATTTGTATTGATAGCTCTTTTCCGATCATTGAAGTTAACACCGAATGTAGCGGATACCCCTAAATCATTGCTAAAGTCATGGGTAGCAACTATAATCCCATCTAAATTGAACTCCTTGCTGTTAATATCTGTCTGACTCCAATACCCGCCACTTCGAAGACCACTAGCCGAACCGATTGGATAAAATTGACTTCTTGCATCAGTATAATAATCCAGACCGCCCCTTAAAATGACTTTTAGCCAATTGGCAGGATCAATGGTCAACTCGGGATTGATGATGAAACGGTTGACATCATTGGGTGCTTTTTGTTCGTTTAAGGTCCACAAGGGATTGTTGTAAATGGGATTTTCAGATTCGCCCAATTGGCGTCTATAGGACCTTTGACGATTTGAGATGATGTCTCCATTGGATGCCGTGTAGGTTCCGATATAGTCTGTGATGTCAAAATCGGGTGCTGTTCTCAGTAATCCTAAAAGAATACCGTTAGTTGTTTCCCCTGCCTGTTCAATACGATTCGATTTAGTATTGGTAAAGGATACTCTATTGTTCCAACTCAGCCAATTTGTTATTTGGAACTTGGTGTTCAACCTAACATTTTGTCTTTTATAATCATAATTTTCGATGATTCCTTTTTGATCCAAATTCTCATAACTGAAAAAGTAAGAGGCTCTTTGCCCTCCTCCATTCACGGATACATTATGTTGTGAAAAGGTTCCAATACGAAAAACCTTGTCATAATTACTATCAGTAAAAGTTTCTCTTGAGTTTTTTGAGATTACGGAATAATATCGATTGCCGGTTGTGTTTGACAAAAAAGAGGCTCCGGATGTATTCAAGTCATCGGGCTCACCTGAGCGGTCTGCGATTTTGTCTCCCCAAGATTCCGCAAAAGAAGTACTGAAAACTCCATTACGTCCTTGTCCAAAGGAGTTCTGAAGAGGGGTCCTGACATTGATATAATCATAGGATTGTGAAAAAGTATATTGTATGGTTGGCTTTTGACCTAATTGACCGTTCTTGGTCGTAATCACAATAACCCCATTGGCAGCGCGGGAACCCCAAAGGGCAGCAGCTGATGCACCTTTTAAAATCTGAACCGAGGCGATATCCTTTGGATTGATGTCGTCCAATCGGGATTGTTGGCTGAGGGTGACGCCTCCGATATTGTCATTGCTCACTGGAATACCATCCAAAATGATCAAAGGCTGACTGGCGCCTTGGATGGTATTTGCACCACGGATCTGAATGGATGATCCAGCGCCTGGGTCACCGTTCGATTTACCGATCCTTACACCTGATGCTTTACCCGCCAAGGCATTTATAACCCCGGCTTCTCCGGATTTTGCAATATTCTCGGATTGAATGGAGGAGCTCGTGGAACCTGATTCATCCTTAAGTTGCTTGGTACCGATGGCCGTGACGATCACTTCATCCAGATTACTGACACTAGGGGTCATGGCAATATTGATGATCGGATTGTTCCCAATGGTTATCTCAGATGTCTGGTACCCGATATAGGAAAATACCAGGATATCGCCTTCGGAGGCATCAATGGCATAGTTCCCGTCGAAATCGGAGGAAACTCCTTTAATGGTCCCCTTAATGACAATACTGACCCCTGCTAGGGGGGAGTTGTTCTCATCAGTGACTGTTCCTGTGATGTTAATGAAATTTGGCTTCGAGGACTTTTCTGGTTGGGTACTGATCTTTTCCGGTTCATTTTTCCTTTTTACAAGGACGATCAACTTTCTCCTGATTTCATAAGAAACGTTGCTTTCGGCAAGGATAATATCCATCAGGACATCGATCTTAACTTTTTCCACATCCACTGTGATCCTTTTGTTCAAATCCAAGGTTGAATTTTTGTAAAGGATATTGTAATCGGTATTCTCCTCAATTTTTTCGAAAACGGATGCTATGGATGCATTTTCCATCTTCATCGAAACGAATCTTTGGGAATATGAATTATTGGCATTGAGTTGGAACAGTGCAACCAATAAAAACAGGGCGGAAATTTTCATTTTCAAATCTATTTTACCACTAAAATAGCTTTTGCATAGTGTGTTTTTCATACTTTTGATATGGTTTAAAAATTGGTCATTCAGTTTTTGAATTGTTTGAAAACCAGGGATTGTTCCCGCAATTCCTGGTTCTTTTTTGTGGTTTAGGTCATAGGCTAGTTGCTTTTTTGAGTTAGTATTATTTTATCGTTGGTTATCTTATAGGCAAAATCCTTGATTCTTTGAAATCCTTGTAGCACCTCTTCAATAGTTTCCGTTTTGAAGCGACCCGTGTACCGTTCACTTTTAAGAAGGTCCCCCCTTATTTCGATGGTCACATTGTAGTGCCTCTCCAATTTTTTGGTAATGTGGATGAAATCTTCGTTTTTGAAATACAGGATACCTTCCTTCCAGGCAATGTACCTGCTGACGTCCACATCGGTCAGTTGAAGTTCTTTATGACCATTGGAATAGGATGCCATTTGGTTCGGTTTCAAAAGGAGGTGTGATGCTTCGGAACCATTGCTCCTTTTGACCGAGAGACTGCCTTCCACCAAGACCACTTGAACGGTTTCGTCATCGGGATAGCTGGATAGGTTAAATTGAGTGCCCAAAACTTTAGTGTCCAATTCCCTTGTTTTGACCCTGAAAGGGCGCAAGGAATCGGATTCTACGGTGAAATATGCTTCCCCTGTCAATTCTACATCCCTTGGTCCCGAAGCATAAAATGCCGTGGGATAGGTCAAGGAAGAACCGGAATTGAGATAGACCTGGGTTCCATCGGAAAGCACAATCTCGAATTTTTTCCCATAGGGTACGTTGAGGGTATTGTATACCAAGGGTTCGCCCAAATCATCATTCTCAATGCTAACTTTTTTGTATACAATCTTAGATCCATCCTGTTCAGCAATGATATTGTTTGAACGCGTGACAATACCTGAGGCATCCTTGTTCGATAGTTCCTTGGTCGTACCGTTGTCCAGGACAATGGTGACTTCCTGTTGGCCAATGGTCTTTGGGGTATTGTTTCGTAGCAAAAGCAATGTTGATATTCCGATGAGCCCGATAAAAATGGCAGCATACCGCAACCAAGCCTGTCTTCTTTTTCTTTTGGATCGTACCAAGAGGTCAAATTTTGACAGTAATTCCTTTTTGTACTGTTCGGCATTTTCCTGACCGAGGGACCGTGTGATCAAATAGTGAAGCTCGGCCGATTCCTTAAAGGAAGAAGGATTGTCCTTGACCCATTGGGCCAATTGCTGAATTTCATCCGGGTTTGAAGGGTTTTCAAAGAAATTGAAAATAATTTTTTTGATATGTTTATTTTTCATTATCGTTAAATGCGGATTACCAAAATGTTATTTGTAAAACGATCTGAAATTGACAAACCCTTGGTTTTAATCAAAAAATATTGATAATATTGATCGGACTTAGAAGATAGGTGCAATGGATTCCAATGATATCGGGGGAAATATTGATTTAATCTCAATCCAAAAGGGCAGTCGAAAAGAATTCGAGAAGGTTGTTGAACTTTACTATAACGAACTCTTTTTTTATGCCAAAAGTTTATGTAGGGACGAATTGTTGGCTAAGGATTTGGTCCAAGAAGCTTTTTTTGGACTATGGCAAAAAAGGGAATCTTTGAATGCAAAAACGGTCCTTAGGGGATGGCTTTATCTTTCATTGAAGAATAAATTTCTAGATTATGTAAAAAAGTACAGAAAGGAAACCTATTTTTTCGAGAGGACCTATTCGGAGACTATGGAAACCCTTTCACAACAGGAACACCAAGAAAACCTATCCAGAAAGATTGAATTGATGGATAGGGAGATTGCCTTGTTGCCCAAGAAATGTAAGCAAGTATTGGTCATGAGCAAAAAGGAAGGATTGACCAATGCGGAAATTTCGGATTATCTGGACATTTCCATCAAAACCGTGGAAGGCCATCTTTCCAATGCCTATAGAATCCTCAAGGAGAAGTTGTATGAGAAGTTTCAAATTTTGTTCACCGTAATCGGGTTCAGATCAAAATGATAGGGAAATAGGTCCTAACCTTGATAAACCGCGATAAGGTTGTGGCCAATTCAAACATTTGACAATCCTACCGTCACGTATTAAAGGTTTTTTTTCATCATTTTTTACATTACAAGAATTTTGCGGTTCATCTTAATAACAATGAAAATCCTGAAAGCATTAGCAAAAACAGGATGCTCTTTTTATAATGGGATTTTCCTGAAATGTTGAAAGTTTTCCTACCCAAAAACTGGGCTAAAAGGAAAATGGGAAAAATAATTGCGGCGTATTTACATTGCTCAATATTTAGAATGCCACTTAAGGCCAAGGTTGGTATTCTAGTAAGGGTAACAAGTCCCAAAATGCCAATCATCGTGGCCCTTATAGCATTGATTTTCTTGACCCTATTCTCCACACAGATGATATACAATGGTCCCCCAGTGGAGAAAACCCCTGAGAAAAAACCTGCAAGAATTCCAATACCTAGAATACCTGCGTTCCTCAGATTCAATTCTCGCTTACCTAGTAAGGAATACAACACGTAGGCAAGAATAAAGGCACCGAGCATTCTTTTTAAAAAGATTGGCTTGGAAAATGAAAGGACCAATATTCCTAAAACAACCCCTACAATTGATGTTATGGAAAGGTCAAGGATTGTCTTTTTATCAATGAAGACCCATTCCCTGTAAATCAGGAAAATACTTGAAAATACATAAAATAGGGAAATGTAGGCAATGGACTCCGGTAATTGAAACTTCAATAATAGGATGGGAAGTGCCACGAGAGAACCTGCGAATCCCATGGCACTTTGCACATAAAACCCTGCAAAAATACCTATGGCCAATGTGATAAGTGAAAATAAATCCATGTTTCAAAAATTAAACGGCTAATCTAGTGGGTTGCAAAATGGTTTTAAAATTGAAAATTTGGAAAATGCAGGGTATTTTAATTGAATAAGTATAATTTTGACCAAAATAACGTTGAAAGGATGGTTGATGGAATAGATAACCGAATAATTGGTCTTCTGAGAAAGAATTCTAGGTATTCATTTGCCGAAATCGGCAGAATCATTTCACTTTCGCCTTCATCTGTGAGGGAAAGGATTCAGAAGCTAGAGGATTTAGGCATAATCGAATTGTACAGTCTCAAGGTCAATTATGCCTTGTTGGGGTATGGGATGGAGGTCTTTATCCTTCTAAAGATTTTCGATGGAAAACTAAAGTATTTTTTGGAGGAAATCCATGACTTTGTTGAAGTGGAGGAGGCACATAGGATTACAGGCCCTTATAATATCCATATTAGAGCAATTCTGCGGGACCAAAAACATTTGCAGGACTTTGTGGACAGGCTGATCAATTATGGAAGTCCAACAACCCTTTTGATTCTATCCGATATTGAAAAGAACTTGTAATTCATAAGTTCATTGTAGTGTAAAACACAGTGTAATTCTGTGCAAATGGCATTTGGGGGATTTAACTGATTTTATTTGAGTTTAATTGTTTACTTTTAACTCGTGAAAATCATTATTTCATACGAAGATGTCCTATGGGATGTCCTATTTTGGGAAAATCGACATAATATTCTGGATATTAATGGGTTAGCGCCTCTTTAAGAGGTCAGTCATCCCGACGAACCACTAAATAGGTGGTATCAAAGCACTGTCAACTGACTGATTGACAGTGCTTTTTTTATTGCATTCATTTGAAACCAGCTGAATTTACCTTTCTACTAAAAAATTCGTTTGATGGATCACTGTTTTTTTGAGTAGAACAGGTTCTTGCCTTTGGAAAGGTTTGAAAACAGTATTGGCCGTGAGATCATTAAGAACGGGAATCAGACAGGTACGATTATTGCCATTATCAGGGACATTGTAAAGAACCAGACGCTTCTCACTATTGGCATGCAGCAAGCTTTGTTCAATCTGGAATTGGACAATGATGGGCAAGAGGATTATTTTCTAGAGGACATGATGGAAAAGAATCCACCAAAGCCATACCCAGTATTTGAAGGTGAGGTATTGGGCCTAGGATTAAGCATGATCGTTTAGAGAAAAAGGCAGCCTCCCTTCAAACAGATTTAATGGAAATCATTAAAAAGGTCAAAGTGGTCAAGAATAGTTTTGGGAAGAGTTATCTGAAGCTTGAAATAACAGAAGGTTAGGTTTGAACGATATAAGTTTGAAGCCAAAAGACCTTTGGATTCCCAAATTCGATGAGAAGACTATATATAATCGATTAGATAAAGTTGCCTCGCTCAATAGTATTAGTTTGGTAAGTTTTGGGAACCTTGAAGTGTTACAATAGACTTGCTTATCTTCAATTAATTTGTAAGATTAAAAAATTAATATGGTTTAATTTTGGCTTGCCAAAAAAGTTAATATGATTGAAATATTTTACTTTTAAATAACTAGAAATTTGGATTGAATATCAATAGGAAAATAGACTCAAATTGTTCTCCCAACCTTGCTCGAAGTATTGTGAAGGCCTTGGTGATCTGAGCTTCAACCGTTTTTAATGATATGCCAAGATGTAATGATATTTCATTATTTGTGAGCCCTTCTTTTTTACTGAGACAGAAAACCTCCTTGCATTTGGGGGGAAGTTTTTCGATTTCCTGATAGACAATCTTTATCATCTGGACAATTGTGTTTTCATCCGATTCCTCCACAATTTGATTCAAAGTCTCCACATATTTATATTGTAGGAGCATCTGGGCCTTATCCTTTTGATATTGGTTAATAAATTCATTATGGACAGATCTAAAAAGGAAGTTCTTTATGTCATATTTACTACTGAGTTTTTTGCGGAATTTCCATGTGTTCAAGAAAACATTTTGAACAATATCCTTTGCCAATGGTGGATTCTTTACTAAAGTAAGCGCGTAAGCATACATACGGTTTCCGTATGTGTCCACCAAATATTCATAAGCAATTTCCTTGCCATTGTTCAGTGCCTTAATCAATTCCTCATTATCTTTAA
The DNA here is from genome assembly GCF_000745185.1 of Muricauda sp. MAR_2010_75. Lineage (NCBI taxonomy): Bacteria > Pseudomonadati > Bacteroidota > Flavobacteriia > Flavobacteriales > Flavobacteriaceae > Allomuricauda > Allomuricauda sp. MAR_2010_75. Next base: position 4,368,113 of record NZ_JQNJ01000001.1, on the reverse strand, counting down.
ATTCCATTGGTTATGCGTTTTCAAGAAACTAAAAGTAAATATTTTGCGAATATTAAAAAAAATAGACAAAAAATTAGGGTATTGTGATTGTGCTTTGTAATTCTTAAAACGAGCTCAACTAACAATGTCGTCAAAAGGTATGGATTCACTTCTGGTAAAGTTTCTTTGCGATTCCGCAAATAGCCATGATTTGGATAGCTTGAATGAATGGATTCAGGATCAAAAACATGATTCCACCTTTAAACAATATGTAAAAACCTACTATGCAATAACAGTTTCAATGAACGAACTCGACAAGAAGGAAATTAAGCAACAACTTTTCAAGGAAATTAGAAAGGATAAGAATGTTTTTTATCAAAAGCGGATGGGAACTTTCTTCCGCTATGCCGCATTGATTGTTATTTTATTTGGAGTGGGTTTTATGTTTAGAAACCAATTTTTTCCCGAAACAGAAAGTGTTAACCCAACCATTGTTCCACGCACCGATCAGATAACCCTACAGTTGGACAACGGTGAAGTAAAGGTCCTTAATACAGATACCAATGGGAGCATACAGTCTGCCAATGGCAATTTGGTGGGTATCCAGAAAGGTAACACGATTAAATACGAAAACGCTAAGCAGGAGACCATCATTTATAATACATTAAAAGTACCCAACGCCAAGCGTTTCAATCTTGTGCTTTCTGATGGGACCAAAGTACACCTCAATTCAGGGAGCTCCCTTCGTTACCCGGTAAGTTTCTTGCCTGGACAAAAACGCGAAGTGTTCTTGGAAGGCGAAGCTTTTTTGGAAGTCGCCCATGACAAGGAACACCCATTTGTGGTAAACGCCCATGATTTGAATGTTGAAGTCTTGGGTACGCGGTTCAATCTATCCGACTATGGGGAGAATAGTGATACTGAGGTAGTACTGGTAGATGGACTGGTGAGTCTGGAACCTCTCAACAATTTCGATGAAAATAGCAAGGTGTTACTTGAGCCAGGCTACATGGGCTCTTTTAATCGCTCCAACAAGAATATTTCCAAGTCAAAAGTCAATACCTCATTGTATACCTCTTGGGTAGAAGGTAGAATTGTGATTCGGAACGAACCTTTCGAAAATATTTTGATAAAACTTCAACGCTACTATAACGTCACTATCATAAACAACAACGAATCCTTGGCAAAGGAACGGTTCAATGCCACCATAGAAACTGAAAAGGAAACAATTGAGCAGGTGTTGAACTATTTCAAACAGGTTTATCGGATTGACTATGAAGTAGTGGAAAACAAAGTAGTAATTAACTAAACATCATAATTCTATGCACTGTACACAATCCCCTTTCCGCTGAACCGTAAAATAAAAATCGGGAAATGCTGCTACATTCCCCGACGAAAATTCAGTGACCTATAAACTAATTAATCACTAAAACTCAACCAAAGTTATGAAAAGCTTCTGGAAGTCTGGCTATATAATACCCCGGACACTAAATTTAAACCTTAAAATGAAGTTATCGCTTGTTGTACTATTTACGATAACCTTATCGCTGCAAGCCAAAAGTTCCTACTCTCAGTTAACCAAAGTCACCCTGGATGTGGAATCGGCAACTGTAGCGGAAGTTATAGATGAGATTGAATCGACCACCGAATTCACTTTCATTTTTAAGACTACTGCTGTTAACCTTAATCAAAGGGTTACCCTAAAATTTACTAAAGCCAATATTGAGGAAGTTTTAAACCGTTTATTTGATAAGACCAGAACGGTTTTTGAAATTCTCGATAGAAAAATAATCCTTACTGAAAGCCAACGATCACGTATTGACGATCAAGATAAGGCTGAAATTGAGCAACCTATACAGTATCAGGTGTCTGGGACTGTGGTTGACTCCCAAAATGTACCCTTGGGTGGTGCCAATATTGTAGAAAAAGGGACGACAAATGGAACCCAAGCCGATTTTGATGGCAATTTTTCAATGACCTTATCCGATGAGAACGCCATTCTTATAGTTTCATTTATTGGCTATGGAACCAAAGAAATTCCCGCTAACGGTCAATCAAGCCTTACTATCATTCTTGAAGAAAGCGCGGCCGGGCTTAATGAAGTTGTTGTAGTTGGGTATGGTACCCAGCGTAAGGTGGATTTGACTGGGTCTGTTGTTTCTGTGGAAGTTGAAGAACTTGAGGAACTTCCGATTACAAGAACAGACCAAGCCCTTCAGGGTCGTGTTCCTGGTGTGTTTATTCAAAGTACCGATGGTTCACCCAACGGAGGGGTAAACATTCGGATAAGGGGGTCCAACTCGCTGAGTGCAGGAAATGATCCACTTATAGTTATTGATGGTTTTCAAGGCGGGTCCTTAAACAATTTGAACCCAAATGATATCGAATCCATTCAAGTTTTAAAAGATGCTTCTGCTACTGCGATTTACGGTTCTCGTGGAGCAAATGGGGTTATCTTGATTACGACCAAGACGGGAAAAATAGGAAAGCCGGTATTGACCTACAATACCTTTTTTAGTGTACACACGGTAAGAAGGGAATTGGATTTGCTCAATGCCTCAGAATATGCACAAACTGTCAATGCCCACAGGGTCGCTTTTGGTGGATCACCGGTTTTCAGTGATTCTGAAATCTCAAATTTCAGAAGCACCGGAGGTACGGATTGGCAAGATGAAATTTTCAAAAATGGTTTTGCCCAAAACCATGTGCTAAGCATTAGTGGTGCAAGTGAAAACGTTGACTACTATGTCTCTGGAAACGTGACCGATCAAGATGGAATAGTCTTGAACACTGGGTATACCAGATATTCACTTCGTTCCAATATCAAGACCAAATTAAGTGATAAGTTGAGTGTTGGGGTCAATGCTTTCCTAGCAAGGGAAGAAAACCACCCCACAACCTTGAACGGATTGAACAGTCCAATTTTTTCAGCGCAACTTTTTGCGCCGGTTTTGCCGGTCTATGAAGACGATGGGACCTACAGTCAACCTTCCGGAAGTTTTGGACCACCAACACAGTTCAACCCTGTAGGTGTGGCCAAGGAACCCATCAACCAGAATATTTCAAATACGGTAAGTGTGAATGCCAATTTTGAATATGAGATTATTGATGACCTTAAGTTAACGGTTAGAGGGGCATATCGTTCAGTTGATTTGGAAAACAGTGCTTACAACAATCAATTGGCAACAAATAAGACCCAATTGGAGACAGCTTCCATTACCAATCAAAGGAGTTTGACATTACAGAACACCAACCAACTGACGTATACACCCAATCTTGGTGAAGCTCATCGCCTTACCGTTACCGGGGTTCTTGAACAACAATATGAAAGGAATAACGGTAGCGTTGCTTCAGCAACCGGTTTTTTGACAGATGGAGTAACCTTTAACAATTTGGCGCTTGGAGCCAACCCTCAGGTACCCACTTCGTTCCACGATGAACGTTCATTGTTGTCTTACGTCGGAAGACTTAGTTATGCATATGACGATCGTTATTCTATAAATCTTACAGCCCGATCAGATGGTTCTTCCGTATTTGGAGCCAATAATAAAAGAGGTTTCTTCCCATCTGCTGGTTTTGCCTGGAACATCTCAAATGAGAGATTTTTGGAAGATTCAGAGGACATCAACAACTTTAAGTTAAGGGCAAGCTACGGAATCATAGGTAACCAGAATATTGCTCCTTTCCTGTCCTTGGCCAGACTTTCAACAACTACTACCATTTTGGGAAGCGGTGGGGCATCTGTTGGTGTAATTCAAGCTGCAACCGCTGCCAACCCCGATTTAAAATGGGAGCAGACCAGACAGTTCAACGTTGGGGTAGATCTTGATCTCTTTAACAACAGGCTAAACTTTATAGCAGATTACTATAAGAAAACAACCGAGGATTTGCTTTTGTTTGTACCGCTACCAGGTACCTCAGGGGTGGACAATGTTCTTAGAAACATTGCCGAAGTGGAGAACAAAGGGTTTGAATTTTATCTGGGAGGTACACCTTTAAAAACCGAGAGGTTTTCATGGGATTCTGGATTCAACATTGCTTTCAACAACAACAAAGTTTTGTCATTGGATGGAGATAGGGACGAGATTCCTGTTGCAGGGGTAAATTCACTTCCCAACTTTGGAAATGTACTCTGGTTAGAGGTTGGTGAATCCATTGGCCAAATGAGAGGATACATACAGGACGGGGTTTGGAAAAGTTCCGAAGCAGCCGAAGCTGCCACGTATGGCTCTTTCCCTGGAGCACCAAAATATGTTGATGTAAACAATGACAATCAAATCAATGGTGATGACATCACGGTTATTGGAAGTGCTCTTCCAGATTACACTTTTGGGTGGAACAATACCTTCCGATATGGGAATCTTGATTTGAACATTTTCATTCAAGGAGTCCAAGGCAATGACATATACAATTTGGGTAGAGTACGGTCCGATCGTACTTCTGGGGATGCAGATGCAACTGGTGCTGCGATTTTGGACCGATGGACGCCTCAAAATGAAGATACCAACGTGCCATCCTTCGAAGGAACCAATTCACAGGAGCAACTGCAATCGAGCAGATGGTTGGAAGATGGTTCTTACATCAGATTTAAGAACATTGCCCTTGGGTATAGTTTTCCATCAGAAATATTGGACAAGCTTAATATTTCCAAGGCACGTCTCTATGTATCGGGAACAAATCTGATCACCATTACGGATTACACCGGATATGACCCTGAATCTACGAACCAAGTAGATACACAAGCTGGTTTGGATACATCATCGTACCCATCCCAAAAAGTGATAACAGTAGGTTTGGATTTAGGTTTTTAAGAAATAATAAAAATTGATATCAATGAAGAAGTTATTTATAAAGCAGTTTTTGCTAGGAATTACAGCCGCTTTGGTTTTAGCGGGCTGTACAGAGTTGGAAGAACAGCCCGAAGGTTTACTATCCCCTGAAAGCTTTTTTGCAACGGAAGCCGATTTTGATGCCGCTACAGTTGGGATTTATAGAAACCTTTATGGGGGTTGGGGAAATTTTGACTTTAACAATACATTCCTAATGAGTGGAGGTAGTGAAGATGTTACTTCCAGACCTCCAGCGGCCAACTTAAAAGAATATGATGAGTTTCATCCAGATCCAAACAATGGTTTGCATGTTTCTGTCTGGAGAGCATTGTACCGTGCTATAAACAATGCCAACAGTGTCATTGCAAATGCTGAAACAAGTGAGTTGTCAAATTTGGACGGGTCAGTGGGTCAGGCTTACTTTTTAAGAGGGCTATCCTATTTTTATCTGACACAATGGTGGGGCGAGGTGCCCATAATCACTGTTGAAAACCAGAATGATGCTGCAAATGTGGGACAATCTCCAGTTAGTGAAATTTATGCAGCAATCATATCAGATTTACAAAATGCAGAAAATCTATTGCCAAACTCATTTCCTGAAGAGGCAAGAGCAGACCGATGGGCTGCCTCCGCAGTGTTGGCAAAAGTATATTTGACCAAGGCGGGTTGGCCATTAAAAGATGCAGCTAGTTATGCATTGGCAAGAGATAAGGCCAAGGAAGTCATGGATGGTGGGGAATTTAGTCTTGAAACGGATTTCGCCAATCTCTGGAGGGCTGACAATAAGTTCACCAGTCCAGAATGGATTTTCTTGTTCGCAGGTAGTTCAACTGCCGGTAATGGTACAGGTAGTAAGCACCACCATGCCACCAGACCTGGTAGCGAAGGAGGTTGGTCCGATTGGTTCTCTGAAGCACGATTTTTTAATGCCTTCCCTGATGGCTATCGTAAGGATGTGTCTTTCCACACTGTTTTTAGTGACGGTACAGCATGGGAAGATGGAGAGTTTGGACAACCGTATATTGGTAAATTTAGGGATGCAGGACCTCCCTGTGGCCCAGATGTGTCGCCTTGCGGTAGTACAGAAGGCGATTTGTTTACTCCTATTATAAGATATGCCGATGTTCTTTTAATATATGCTGAAGCAGCCAATATGGCTGGTAGTGGTCCTACGACCGAAGCCTATGAAGCAGTGAACATGATTCGTAGAAGAGCGAACAACCAGGCAATTGGTACGCCTGACCCTGCAGTTGACCTACCAGCCGGACTGTCACAAAGCCAATTTGATGATGCGGTCATCGCAGAAAGAAATTGGGAATTAGCCTTTGAGAACAATCGCTGGTTTGATTTGGTGCGTAAAGAAATGGTAGTGGAAGCCAATGAGGATTTATATCCCAATGTTTCTGCAAACAATATGCTACTGCCCAAGCCTGGCACCGAAGTTGAACTCATTGATGGTCTAGATCAAAACCCTGGATATTAGATGTGGGTACTAAGAAGTGGTTTCATAACGGCAATAGGACATGTTCCATTGCTGTTATGCCCTTCTTTTGTTGACCGATCGGGATTATTTCTCCTGTCATTGCGCGGCTCTATCTTAAAAGTGATGGTTCCAAATGTATTGGGCATTGGGATTGATTTGGAAAATTTTGAAACTAAAACTCCATGGATTCAATGAAGAGAAATCTTTTAGGTTTTTTGTTGCTGATGCTGTTAGGTTCATGCACCAAAAAGAATAGTTCCAGTAACCAACTTTTTGAAGTGTTGGATTCAGATTATACCGGCATCGAATTTAACAATCAACTCGATGAAAACACTTTTCTAAATGGTTTTGTTTACGAATACTATTATAATGGTGCGGGAGTTGCCACCGGAGACTTTAATAATGATGGATTACAGGATATTTATTTTGTCAGCAATAGAAGGGCCAACAGCCTTTACCTGAACAAAGGAGACATGAAATTTAGGAACGTGACCCGTTCCTCCAATACAAAGGGTGGGTTTGGTTTCCCTACTGGGGTCACAGTTGTGGACATTAACAATGATGGCCTCTTGGACATATATATCTGTAAATCTGGAAGAATTGCCAATAAAGAACATCTTAGGAATGAGTTGTTGGTCAATCAAGGTATCAATGACAAGGGCATTCCTGTTTTTAAGGAAATGGCAGGGAAGTACGGATTGGATATTCCTTTGAATTCTACACAAGCCGCTTTTTTTGATTATGACTTGGATGGTGACTTGGATATGTTCTTGATCAATCATGATATAGACGTGTACAGTTTGGATAGCATCCGAACCCGTATGCTGTCATTACCTGATAATACTGGTGAAAGACTTTTCAGGAACAACAATGGCATATTCACCGATGTTACCATGGAATCGGGGATAATCGCAAATAAACTGGCGTTCACTTTGGGAGTGGCCATTGGGGATATCAATAATGATGGTTGGCCAGATGTATTTACCAGCAATGATTATTCGGAAAAGGATCATCTGTACATTAATAATCAAAATGGCACTTTCACCGAAAGTTCATTAAAGACTTTTGGACATGTATCCAATTTTTCCATGGGGAATGACATGGCCGATATCAACAATGATGGGTTGTTGGATATTATGACAGTGGATATGACCGCTGAGGACAACTATACCCAAAAAACAAGTATGAGCGGAATGAATGTTGAGATGTTCTTTAAACATGTCAATTTAAATCTCCATCACCAGTATATGTACAATGCCCTTCATTTGAACAATGGTGTTGACCCAAAATCCAAATTGCCCATGTTTTCAAATATTGAACAGATTTCGGGAGTTTCCAGTACCGATTGGAGTTGGGGCCCCTTATTCTTTGATATGGATAATGATGGGTACAGGGATATTTTCGTTTCAAATGGTATAAAACGGGACTTTAGGAACAACGACTTTAAATTATGGCACAAAGAATATCATAGTAAGGAAAGGGAACAAGCCATGGAGAGTGGGCATCTGGACAAGGAAGCCTATATGAAAGAGGTGATAGACCGATTGCCCAAAAGAAAGAAAGAGAACTATTTCTTCCTGAACCAAAGAAATTTAAAATTCGATAAAGTTGAATTGGCCAGACAACCCTTGACAAACTCAAACGGTGCGGCTTATGCCGATTTTGACAATGATGGTGATATGGATATTGTGGTCAATAATTCGGAAGATAACGCATTGGTGTATCGGAACAACACGGATCAAAAGAACAACTACCTAATGGTCGAGTTAAAAGGGGAAAATAGCAATGTAGATGCCATTGGCGCACGTGTGGAAATTAAATCAAAGGGAGTACATCAAATTGCGGAACAATATTATTCCCGCGGTTTTCAATCAGCCATGGCAGACAATCTACACTTTGGATTGGGGCACCTGAACGTAATTGATACTTTGATAGTAAGATGGCCAAACGGTAGCATGCAGTATCAATATAATGTTCCGGTCAATCAAACCTTGGAAATAGCCTATCAGCCTACAGATACGTTCAAGGCAGATGATTTTCAGAACGCAGGATATCTGTTTACGGATATAACCGATTCACTACAGCTTAATTTTAAACATGCGGAAAACGATTATAATGATTTTGATAAAGAATCACTGATACCCCATAAAATGTCCATGATGGGCCCAGCACTTGCCGTGGCAGACGTGAATAACGATGGACTTGATGATTTCTTTATCGGTGGTGCCAGAAACCAAGCCGGAAGTCTCTTCATCCAAAAGCAAAATGGAGGCTTTGAAGTTTCAAATTCCATAGTTTTTGAAAAGGATAAGGCACACGAGGATATGGGAGCTGTATTTTTTGATGCAGACAATGATGGCGATCAAGACCTCTATGTTACAAGTGGAGGCAATGAAGAGGCCCCGTTGAGCGGGTATTATAGGGACCGTTTTTATGAAAATAGAGGGAATGGAATCTTTGCAAGACTGCAAAGCAACATTCCAGATATAGTGACCAGTGGGTTTAAAGTTGTAACTGGGGACTATGACGGGGATGGTGATCTGGACCTTTTTGTGGGAAGCAGGCTAAGGCCCATGAACTATGGTCGTTATTCAAAAAGTACAATTCTGGAAAACAAAAGTGAAAATGGCCAAATAGTGTTTGCCGATGTTACCGAAAAAGTTGCTCCGATGTTAATGGAACACACCATGGTTACTGATGCCCTTTGGACGGATGTCAATGGCGATGGGAGCTTGGATCTAATTATTGGGAATGAATGGGGGCCTGTGGAGATTTTGATCAATACAGAAAACATGTTTGAAGATGCAACCGCACAATTTGGGTTGGACAAACATATTGGTTGGTGGTTTGGACTGGCAGTAGAGGACGTTGATGGTGATGGGAACAAAGATATCATTGCAGGTAACTTAGGCCAAAACTATAAGTACAAGGCAACATTTGAGGAGCCTTTCCATATCTATTTAAACGACTTTGATGAAAATGACTCCAAGGACATTGTGCTTGCCTATCATCAAGACAGCACTTTGTATCCTTTAAGGGGAAGGGAATGCAGTTCCAATCAAATGCCGTTCATCAAAGAGAAGTTCAAGACGTATGACGCCTATGGAAAAGCCAGTCTACAGGAGGTGTATGGTACCAAGCTGGACGAATCCATTCATTATGCGGCCACTAATTTTTCAACAGGGATTTTTAGGAACAACGGACAAGGAAAATTTGATTTTCAGCCCATGACAAGTGATGTTCAAATATCATCGGTCAATTCCATTTTGGTTCATGATCTAGATGGAGATGATCTAAGTGATATGGTCCTGTTGGGCAATCTGTACTCTTCTGAAGTGGAAACCCCACGAAATGATGCCAGTTATGGACATTTCCTGAGAGCAGATGGAAATGGAAAATTCAATGTTGTTCCGGCAAACAAATCTGGACTCTTTGTTAGGGGCGATGTGAAGAACGCAGAATTTATACGCATTGGTGCTGAAAAGGATAATTCCTTAGGAATAATTGTGGCCAGGAACAATGACAATATTGCTCTATTAAAAATAAATACTAAAAAAGTAAACCATAAAATATGAGGGGTTTAACACCAAAACCTTTGAGTGCATTAGCATTTGGAATCCTTGTTTTTTTCTCATCCTGTATAGATTCAAAGGAGAAAGATTCAAGTGATTGGCCTACGTATGGGGGCAATTATGCAGGTAACCGGTATTCACCACTTGATAATATCAATGTGGACAACGTAACGGAACTTGAGGTTGCCTGGATGTACAATGCGGCTGATGTCATAGAAGAAGGGCAATTTCCTAGACAAATACAGTGTCAGCCTATAATGGTGGATGGGGTGCTCTATGGCACCACCTCCAAACTTAAGCTGTTCGCTTTGGATGCAGCCACGGGAGAAGAACTGTGGAAATTTGACCCCCAAGCCATTACTCATGGATATAATAGCTCTAGCCGGGGGCTCATGTTCTGGCAGGATGGTGAAGACCGTCGTGTTCTTTATACGGCAGGAACTTATTTGATGGCTGTGGATGCAAATACTGGTGAATTGGTTGAATCCTTTGCAGACAATGGAAGGCTTGATCTTCATATTGGATTGGAAAACGATAGGTTCGCTATTAAAGATTTGGTAGTCACGGCCACCAGCCCCGGGGTCATACATGATGATGTATTGGTCATGGGCTCAACGGTATCCGAATCTGGAGATGCGCTTCCCGGTGATATCCGAGGGTTCAATGTCCGTACAGGAGAATTGTTGTGGGTATTCCATACCGTTCCCAGACCTGGAGAATTGGGTTATGATACCTGGCCGGAAGATGCCTATAAAAAAATTGGAGGAGCCAACAACTGGGCGGGCATGGCACTTGATAAAAAAAGAGGTATGGTCTATATGGGTACTGGAGCACCCTCCGTAGACTTTTATGGCGGGGAACGTGAAGGAGCCAATTTGTTTGCTAATTGCATCCTTGCATTGGAGGTAAAAACAGGCAAGTTAAAATGGCACTATCAAGTAGTGCACCATGATCTTTGGGATCTTGATTTGGCCAGTCCTCCAAACCTTACCACAATAGAACATGATGGAAAGGAGGTAGATGTGGTTGTTCAAGTGACCAAAGATGGTTTGGTATATGTTCTTGATCGTGATACAGGGGAATCCTTGTTTCCGGTTGAGGAACGAAATGTGCCCACTGAAGGTCTTCCAGGTGAGACGCCCTATGCCACCCAAAAATTTCCACTTAAGCCCGATCCTTTGGTGACCCGTCAAGTCATTACAGAAGCTGATCTTCCGGATTCAATCACTTTTCCAGAGCTGCACGCAAAGGCTAAGGAACGCTTTCTAAATACAAAAGGAGGAGAAAAGTTCCTTCCACCTAGTATAGAAGGAGCATGGTATATTGGAATAAGTGGCGGAGCCGAGTGGGGTGGTAGTGCTGTAAATCCCCAAGGCGTGTTTTTCCAGAATGTCAATGAAATGCCATGGGAAATCAAAATGGTCAATGTGGCCGAACAGCTCAGGGAAACCACTTCATTGGGTAGCAAGTTATATGTTACCAATTGTGTCATGTGCCATGGGGTGGATCGAAAAGGGGATGGGTCGGAATTTCCCAGTCTTGTCAATATTGGCGAAAAACTAAGTAGGAGAGAGCTGTTCACCACCATTCGAAATGGTCGCGGTAGAATGCCCGCGTACCAGCATCTGTCCTATGAGGAAATAAATGCATTAACTGCATATCTGTCGAACATCGAGGAAGATCAGCCAAAAGATGAACATACTGATGACGGAAATGTGGAACAAAAAAGCAAGGATTTTCCCTATAAGCCAGAGTACAATCGTGGAAGGGGAGGTAAGGTCAATATCGATGGATATCCAGCCATAGACCCACCTTGGGGCACTTTAAATGCAATAGACCTCAATACCGGGGATTATTTATGGCGGGTCCCTTTGGGAGAATTTCCGGAATTGACCGAAAAAGGCATACCCATAACAGGAACAGAAAATACCGGAGGACCATTGGCAACAGCAGGTGGCTTGGTATTTATTGGGGCAACCCAAGATGAAAGGTTTAGGGCATTTAATAGCAAAACGGGTGAAATGGTATGGGAATACCAACTTCCGGCAGGTGCTTTTGCAACACCCATATCATATTCTGTAAATGGAAAACAATATATAGTTGTTGCAGCAGGAGGTATCCGTTTTGGGAAAAAACCAGGGGGCAATTACATAGCATTTGCCCTTCCTGAATAATAAGATGTACAAAAATGACAAACCAAAGAGTAAAATGAATAGCAATAGGTACTTTCTATGTTGTTTGCTGATAGGCCTCTTCCACGGGGGATATGCCCAAGACAGGATTTCCAAACTTGAAAACAACCAGTTTAAATTGAAGGTTTCGGACCTTGAAATGGAAATAGACGCAAACAGTGGGGCCAAGATTACTTCTTTTAAGATAGGAGGTCAGGAAACCATTGCTGGAAAAGAAATTCACCCTTTTTTCTATGGCTCAACATTATGGTTGGCTCCAGAAGGAAAATGGAAAGGTCATGGCTCATTGGATCGTGGTGTTTATATGGAGAAATCCAAAAGTTCCGATGTTTTGAGCTTGGTCAGTGAAGCGGATACCGAGAGAGGTTTTCAATTCACAAAGAAGTTCATGGGCAATCCAGATACTTCTATAACCATCAAGTATTCCATTAAAAACATAGCTGAAACATCACAGGAGGTTGCTGCTTGGGAGGTTACCCGAGTTCCCACTGGAGGGCTGGCATTTATGCCCAAAAGAAACGAAACTGATCTGCCAAGACCCAACAACGTATATCCACTTCCCACCACTCAAGATAAAATCGGAATGATTTGGTATCCCTATGATTCTGATACAAGTTCACCCCAAAAATTATTTATGGAAGGTGGAGCGGGATGGATGGCTTATGTGAAGGATGGCATTCTGTTCGCTAAGAGCTTTCCTGTTGTGAGCAAGGATGAATTTGCCCCTGGAGAGTCAAACATCGAACTCTATGTGAATAAAGAAAAGACCTATGCAGAATTGGAAAATCAAGGGCCCTATGAAAATCTTGAAAGTGGGGAGTCCTTGACCTATGAGGTAAAGTGGTATGCACGGGAATTGCCTTCACACATAAAAGCGGAAGTGGGCAATCCAGATTTACGGAACTATGTTGAAAAAATGCTAAAAATAACCATGGCTGATAAAGAGAAGAACCTTGAAGAGGCTACGGCATTGTTGATTCATGCCATGCTTGAACCAGATGCTGATGTTTTGGGTGGACTATTTTCAGATCAGCTTAGCTATGGACATTCGGGCGGCCTCATAGAAAATAAAGAACAGATTATCTATGGATTGACCCAAGGACCTTTTCATTTTGAAACAATCGAAATTAAAGACCAAACAGTCCAAATTCTTGATGACGTTGGTATTGTGAGGCATTTTTTAACAACAAATTACACTAACAATGGGGAGACTGGAACACTGAAATTTGGAATCCTTCTTGTATGGCGTATAGAAAATGGAAAATGGAAATTATTGGCGAGACAAGCTGCAAAACTTTAAAACCTAAACAAAAGATGAAAACTATGAAAAAAACATTTTGGGCATTATGCCTCCTCTTAATAATCTCGGCCTGTAAAACCGAAAAAAAGCCGGACTGGGCAGGTGTCAATGAACAGGTAATTACTGAATATGAGGTTACAGGGCGCACCCGAACAGATGTTCCAAATACTGGCATAATATCAAACCTAGAAGATGCCAAGGTGACTAATGTGAAAAATTTGGAGAAGGTTACACTTGAAATAGGTGTTACGGCGAAGATATATTGGGGAATGGGAGCCCTTATGGCACTCATTGATATGGAACCGGATACTAGAATGCCAATTAGGACAATAGAGGGTGAACGTTTTCTTTTCGTATTGGAAGGTGAAGTGGAAGAGATAATAGATGGGGAGCCTCATACTCTTATAGCACGACCTAGAGAGGAACCTGGTCCATTGAAGGGTAGTGCTCCCAAACATGAATTCGTTTATCTTCAGAATGGTGCACAAAGTTCAGTTAAAGCCGGGACCGATGGGGCCAAAATTCTTGAGGTGTATAGTCCTGTACCCTCTTTTTATCTTAAGGCAGTAGGATACAAAGGGGACATCCCTACACCTATTTCCATCGATGGTTTCCCAGTGGAACCCAATGTGGACCCCGGTGTCATTATGAACCTTGATGAACTTCAATATGCTGAGTTGGTTCCTGGGGCCAATTCCAGGATTATATCTGGGAATGGTGTTCAAATGAGTTTTTTGCGTATGAACCCCAATACCGTTTTTGCACGACATATTCACCCAGAGGAGCAAACCATGTTGGCTTTTAGGGGATGGATAGATGAAATCATTTTGGACACTATTGTACAAATGAAGGATGGTGATATTGTAAACCTACCTCCAAATTTGGTACATGGTGGAAATCTTGGCCCTTACGGATGTGATGCAATGGATGTCTTTTTCCCTCCTAGAACAGATTATGATGCCAATAATAAGGCAAGGCTGGAAGGCTATCACAGCATAGTTCCTGAGGGCGCTAAGGCAGAATTATTGATCAACGGCTCGGAATCCGAACCAACGCTTGTGTTTACCGAAGGACCTGCTTGGCAGAACGGCAAGCTATACTTTTCGAACATGTATTTTGATGAAAACTTCAATGGAGACCCCAAGAAAAGTAGCCTCGTGGAAATGGACCCAGATGGTTCCTATCGAAATATCGTTCAGAATAAGATGCAGACCAATGGAATCACCGCTTTGGAGGATGGAACCTTGGCCGTATGTGATATGTTTGGTCACCGTGTACTCAAAATGGATACAAAGGGAAATATCCTAAAAGTTCTAGCCAATCGATATGATGGCAAACCACTTGATGGTCCCAATGATTTAGTAGTGGACAGTAAAGGAGGCATATACTTTACGGACCCACAATTCACGGCCGACGCTGTTAAAAACCAACCGGGTAGAACTGCATATTACCTCAGTCCTGATGGTAATTTGACAAGGCTTTTGGAACCTGACTCCTTTGCCATGCCCAATGGAATTGCGTTAAGTCCTGATGGTAAAACCTTGTACATCAACAATACGTATGATGATCGTGAATCATGGAATGTGAACAGTGATAAAGAGAATTTTATCTGGGCGTATGATGTTCAGGAAGATGGTACTATTACCAATGGGCGAAAATTTGCAGAGCTCTATCTAACAGGTGATGTCCTGGATAAGCTTGAAAAATCATCAGGAGCCGATGGAATGAAGGTGGATGCCAAAGGCAATCTTTATGTGGCCACTTTTGCAGGGGTACAACTTTTCAATAATAAAGGGGAATTCCAGGGCATAATTTATGTGCCGGATTATCCAGTGAACCTAGCTTTTGGTGGACCTGATATGAAAACGCTTTATATCACTTCCCTCAGTAAGATATATAGCATTCCTACTAAAATTGGAGCACCAAAATAAGGTGCCCTAAACAGAAGTCCGATTGTATACGCGGTATCAATAATAAATTGAACAGACATTATGGGTTTTTTAAAAAAATTGAATGAGGTCAAGTTTTTTGTCCTTGTAATGGTAATGGCGTTTTATGGCGTCAGCGCTATTGGGCAAAATGGAAGATGGGAGAGAGAGTTGTCCAACGCTCCCTGGAAATTGTGGCTCGATCACGGTGCCTTATGGTATAATGATGAGGTTTACCTTCCCCCAGTGGACATTTCTAAATTGCCGGTCAACCCTCCTACGGGTGGCTGGGATAAACTGCATGGAAATCCAGCGGCCATTGAGACCAATGTTCCCGGAACAGTGGAAGAACACTATTGGGGTGAAATTGGAGGAGTAGTTCCTGATACCGGGGGTGATTTTATTGGAGTTTCCTGGTGGAGTCGAACTTTTGACTTGGATGCTTCGCTGAAAGGCAAACGTATTCTTTTGGCCTTCCAATCGGTCAATCTCAGGGCAGAGGTATTTGTAAATGGAAAGTTGGTGGGATATGATGTCATCGGGAATACCCCTTTTGATGTTGATGCCACTGAAGCAGTTGTTTTCGGAGGTAAGAACTATCTCGATATTAGGATTACCGATCCGGTAGGAAGTTTTTCCTGGAATGACAATACCTTGATGCGTTGGGGAGACAATTTAGTTCCCGCCGTGCATGGTTTTGGGGGAATCACGGGCGATGTGATGCTCAAAGCCTTGGATAAGAACATAACCATCAGCGATATCTACGTTCAAAACCAGCCGAACCCCAAAAAGGTAAAGGTGATTACCACTGTGGAAAATTGGTCTGGAACGCCCCAAAAGGGGCAGTTGAAAGTTTCGCTGCACGAAATGGGGAATCCCAATGCAGAAGTATGGGGTAAGACAATCAATACTGAACTAAACTCAGAATCCAATACGTTCGAGGTTTCTGCAACCGTATCCCAAGCCAAACTTTGGGAACTCACCATTAACAAACCAGAGACTGAGCGGCATGCTCAACTTTATGAGGCTACCGTCTCTTTTATTGATGGGAATAAGATAGTGGATAACCAAAGTCAACGCTTTGGCTTCCGCTGGTTTGATGTAAAGGAAAAGAATGGTGATAAACGATTTTATTTAAATGGGAAAAGGGTCTTCATGCTTGCCGCGATGACACGTGGATTTTGGCCCAAGAATGGTATTTTTCCCACCCCAGAAATGGCAGAAAGGGATAAAGACGCCCTATATGATTTTGGACTTAATACGATGTTGATGCATAGAGCCATTGGACAGCCTTTGGTTTTTGATTATGCAGATGAGGCCGGACTTTTCACCTATGAAGAGCCCGGAGGGTATCGGGTAACTGCCAATCGCTGGGACAGTATTGCAGGTCCGGACGAACAAGCCTATAAATGGCGAAGCGAAAAATTGCGCCGAATGGTCATTAGAGACCGTTCCTTTCCTTCCATGGTGATTTACAATCTGAAAAATGAAGAAACCAATCCCCCCAATGAAGAAGATGTGAAGGATATGGAGATGGTCCACGAGTTGGATCCTTCCAGAGTGCTTACCTATAACAGTGGGAGCGACATAGGCAAATCTGGAGACGAATATTATCGGAACAAGCCTAACGACCCCTTCGAACTTCATGCACTGCCCTTTAAACCAGGACTCATCTATGGGGGTTGGTGGGACCAACACCATTGGTATTCTTATTCGGGCTATACTGATGACATGTACCGTAACCCCAAATTCTATTTAAGGGGTGTAATCAATGCTGCAAGGGTACCCTTGGCCAAGGACTCCTTATATCAGTTGAACAAGAAAAAGGTAATTTTCTTTGGTGAGGAAGGCGCTTTTGGAACCATGGTACGGCTACAGAAGATTAAAGAAGAAATAGAAGAGACCAGCAGTACGGGATTTAGGGAGCGAGAGCACTTGGATTGGTATGAGCATTATGATCGCTTTTTGGACGAAACCGGATTTAGAACGGCCTATCCCAATGTGGATAGTCTTACCATGAGTTTGGGAAGGAATCTACATTACTTCCATGGTCGAAACATTGAGAATGTAAGAATGGGCAATATTGCTGATGCCTATAATATGAACGGATGGGCCTCCGCATCAACCCGCACGGATGTAGTGGATATGTATCGAAACCCTACCGCTGATCCATCCATCATAAGGCACTACACCCAACCCCTTTATGTAGCAGTTAAGTTAAGGAACAAGGTCATCCCAACGGGAAAGGCCCCCATTGCGGACATTTATCTCATCAATGAGAAAAACCTTCGGGGACGGCATAATTTAGAACTCACTTTAACGGATATACAGGGCAATACCTTGTTTGAAAAAAACTATTCGGTAAGTGTAAAGGGAGGGGAAGAATTTGGCCAGATGTTGGTTGAAAGTGTTCAGTTGCCACCCATAGACAAGCCTGGGCATTATGTTCTCAATGCTAGCCTGAATTCCAATGGGCAGGCAAAAGCCACTGGATTTGACAAAATATTTTCAGTTGAACTTGATAGTGGGACTTCTTTGAAAGGTTCCATCGCGGTATTGGAAAATGATGGCACAGTGAGCGATTTTCTCAGCCAGTATATGAATAAAGAAACCACTTCATTTGTCAAAGGTGCTCCCCAAACAGATGTTTTGATTATAGGAAATCAGCCTGAAGAAGGCATTGCACCGGAATTGTTGCAAGACATTTTGGACAGGGTGGAAAATGGAATGTCCCTTATTGTACTTACTCAAGCGGATAAGGTTGCCGAACAAATTGACGCTAGACTAAAAAGAGTCCCCAAATTCTATGATGGTGAAGGCATCAAAAGATGGGGTGGTTCTGGCCGACTTTTTACAGGGTTGAGCCCAGTACTCACAGGACTTCCCCAAGGTGAAAGTATGAGTTGGGAATACCAATGCTTCTATAAAGGTGCACATATGGGCGATTATGCCCAAGTTCAAGGCATCATGCTCGACTATTTAGGCTTAGATCTTATTGTTGCATTGGGCAATCAAGGGTCCAAACAGATTTTGACCGCCTTGGGTCGTATACCCTTGGGGAAGGGGAATGTCACCATTTCAACATTACATTTAATTCCGCACCTTTCAAGTAAGGAGCCAAATGCGGTGGTAGCCAAGAAAGTATTGGTCAATCTTTTAAAATACTAACACCTATGAGTATATCCAAAGCTATTGATCTGATCAAACCATTGATGCTGAAGTGTTTTTTAGTAGTGTTGATACTATTTCATCTTGCGAATGCATTTGCCCAAGAAAGGCCCGAACATGCCCGTAACCTATATTGGCGCGCTCCGGATGTCATTAAAGAGACACTCCCTGAAATGAGGAGCGCAGCGTACTGGGTCAACCAAATGGATGCGCCAGATAAAGTAATTCTTTCTGTGGAATCCATACAAAAAATGAACAATGGTTATCAGAAACGGATGAAGCTGTGGGAAACGGACTTGGACAGTCTTTCAGCTCGAAGGATAGGATGGCAGATGCGAAGCAGACCTGGATTATTGCCCTATATTCCCAACTTAGGTAAAATGTCTCCAGAAGAACTGACCCAATTGACCAAGAATGCCATTGAAAAACAGATGGTTTACTTGGAAAGGGGAAGTTTTGGAAATCGACTTGCTGTGGAATACAGTCAAGCAGAGTTGGAATCTTTCAAGGCTGAGATGGCCTTGTCCCAAGTGCTGGAAGAAGCAAATCCAAAATCAGGCATAACAGTCTCCAAAACGCTTCTCAGGATAATTCCCTCGTTGCGAGATGAGAATATTGGTATGTCAAACAATGGTAAGGCCCGTTGGGATATGTGGAATTTGGATGTTCTGTCCTTGGGTGAAAAAGTTCAGGTCATACATTCATCGGCTTCCAAAGGATTTCTTTTGGTTGTATCAGAAAAGGGGATTGGATGGGTCCGGTCAGAGCAAATCGCTCTTGGTGAGGAAAGTGAAATCAATAGTCTGGTAAAGTCCGAAGATTTCCTGGTAGTAACTGGGGAAAGCGTTCCGTTTTATTCCGATAAAGAAGGTTCCTTGGTTTCTGGATGGATGGGGATGTCTACTCAAATGGCTTACAAAAAGGGGAATCCGAGTATTGTTTTGGTGCCGACCAGAAAAATAGATGGCACTTTGGTCATTCAAGAAGCTTGGCTGAAGGAACAAGCAGATGTCTCCGTAGGTTACTTGCCCTATACCAAAAAGAATATCATCACGCAAGCAACAAAACTTTTGGATTTGGTCTATGATTGGACAGGAGGTTGGTACGGTCGAAACCATACCACTATTCTTGCAGATCTATTTGGTTGTTTTGGTTTCAAATTTCCTTCCAATGGGGTATTGCTTTCAATGTTTGCCCCAGAACCGCATACCATATCACCGGAAGCGGGAAAAGAGGCACAAATGAGTGCCATTGGGTCCCATGATGCGTTTACCACTATTCAAGTCAGTAATAGTGGGCACAGCCAGCTTTTCGTTGGAACCTATAACAATATACCCATAGTGTTTGATACCCATGGATATGGTTATGCGGAAGAGAATGGAGATGAGTTTGAGATAAGAAGAAGTGTTATTGGAACGGTAGAGATTCCTGACTACATGCTAAAGCAGGAGATGACATTTATCGAATTAAAGTGATAAAGTCATAGTCGAGTCCACACTCATACCAAAAGTTCATTTTAAAAAATAGCGATAATCAAGTTTGTTAGTCCAGTTTGTTAGTTAGTGAAAGGGTGTATCCAAAAAGTGGGCACCCTTTTTCATACATAAAACGAACGGACACTAAAGTGAGGTAGTTATTAAACTATCCATAAAAATTGAAATTAATACTATGGCAAAATATACAAGATTGGAAGTGGCTTCGGCCATGCACGAAACTGGATTGGTGCCCCTTTTCTTTCATCAGGACCCGGAACTGGCAAAAAAAGTTCTCAAGGCCTGTTATGATGGAGGAGCACGTTTATTGGAGTTTACCAGTAGAGGCGATTTTGCCCACAATGTTTTTGAGCAGCTCAACCAATATGCCCTAAAAGAACTTCCCGGGATGATTCTTGGTGTTGGCTCAGTGACCGACGCTGCCGCTGCATCCCTGTATATGCAACTGGGAGCCAACTTTGTGGTGACCCCTGTATTGAGAGAGGATATTGCGTTGGTTTGCAATCGGAGAAAAGTTCTTTGGTCGCCAGGCTGTGGGTCGTTGACAGAAATCGCTAGGGCAGAGGAATTGGGTTGCGAGATCGTAAAACTTTTCCCAGGTGATATCTATGGTCCTGCTTTTGTTAAGGCCATAAAAGGGCCATGTCCATGGACCAGCATTATGCCCACTGGTGGAGTGTCCCCAACAGAGGAAAATCTTAAATCCTGGTTCCAAGCAGGAGTAACATGTGTTGGTATGGGTTCTAAATTGATATCCAAAGAAATCTTGGCCACTGGCGATTTTGACAGCTTGGCCGCGAAGGTAAAAGAAACCCTTGACCTTATTCAAAAATTGAAATAATCGAGCACAAAGAATTTAATAGTATGAAAAAACTAAACAAATATACCGTAGCATTCGGTTTGGCTGCCCTGCTTTTTTTGATTTGCCTTGTAATGCTGTTTTTGGGCAAAACTTCAGAAATGGGACCGCTCTTCATAGGGTTCTTTGCGGCCTTGGCATTCGGTTTCAGTGGGTATAAAGTTCTTAAAGGTTACATATTCACGGCAATGATTTTTGTTGGTGTCTCGTTGGCCATGTTCTATCCCAATTACTTTATTGAAATAGCAGGCTTTAAACTTACAGGCCTTATTATACCACTCATTCAGATCATTATGTTTGGTATGGGGACTTCAATGAGTCTAAAAGATTTTGCAGCGGTGGTAAAAACGCCGAGAGGAGTAATAGTTGGGGTCATTGCACAATTGGCAATCATGCCCATTGTTGGATTTATTCTGGCCAATGTTAGTGGATTGCCTCCTGAGATAGCTGCGGGGATAGTACTCATAGGTTGTTCCCCAAGCGGAGTGGCTTCCAACGTAATGGCATATCTGGCGAATGCCAATCTGGCCTTGTCCATTACCATTACATCCATAGCCACACTTATTGCTCCCTTTGTTACCCCGTTGTTGATGAAGTTTTTAGCTGGGGAGTTTGTTGAAATTGATGTACTTACAATGATGTGGAGCATTGTTAAAATGATTATACTGCCCATTGGATTGGGGCTGCTGTTCAATAGACTTTTGGGAAAAAGGACTCAATGGCTTGATAAAGCAATGCCCTTGGTTTCAATGGCTGGTATTGGGCTGATAATTGTTGTGATTACCGCTGCTGGTAGGGATAGCCTGTTGGACATTGGCGGTATTTTGATCGCCCTTGTACTGATCCATAATCTTTTTGGATATTTTCTTGGATATGGATTTGCCCGCTTGGTCAAAATGCCGGAAAGGGATGCGAGAACAATCGCCATTGAAGTGGGCATGCAAAATGGCGGATTGGCATCAGGAATTGCCAATTCTCTTGGAAAGATTGCCACCATGGGACTGGCCCCGGCCGTTTTTGGACCTCTGATGAACATTACCGGCTCCATTTTGGCTTCGTACTGGCATAAAAAGCCGATACCTACGGAAGATTTTGGTGCGATTGCAGATAATAGTAAGATTGAATAGTTTATTAGTTTGAAAAGGGCACGCAAAAATTAGTAGCGTAGGTAGCGTGCCCTTTTGTTTAAATAAAGTGAATTAAAAAAATAAAAGCTCTTTACAAATGAAGAAAGTAGTCACCTTTGGTGAAATTATGTTACGGTTGGCCCCGAGAGGATTTAAACGTTTCTCACAGGCAACCAGTTTTGAGGTCATTTATGGTGGAGGAGAATCCAACGTTGCAGTATCCTTGGCCAATTATGGAATCCCGGTTGATTTTGTGACCCGATTGCCCAAAAACGATATTGGCGAATGTGCCCTAATGGAAATGCGAAAACGAAATGTGGGAACGGATCACATTGTTTTTGGGGGAGACCGATTGGGCATTTATTTTTTGGAAACCGGAGCGGTGAGCCGGGGCAGTAAGGTAGTTTACGACAGGGCCCATTCCGCTATGTCCGAGATTAAACCGGGAATGGTGGATTGGAAGAAAGCGTTTGATGGAGCCGATTGGTTCCATTGGACGGGTATCACACCCGCAATCTCACAAGGAGCGGCCGATGCTTGTCTGGAAGCCGTTGAAGTTGCAGATAAGATGGGACTTACCATATCAACAGACTTAAATTACAGGGCCAAACTTTGGAAATATGGAAAGGAACCGGAAGAGATAATGACCCAATTGGTTTCGCATTGCGATGTTATTCTGGGCAATGAAGAAGATGCCCAAAAGCATTTTGGGATTCATCCCGAGGGGTTGGATGTACATAAGTCAGGTCATGATGTGACTGCAGAGGCCTTTCTTTCGGTATGTCAGCAAATGATGAAAAAGTTCCCAAATGCAAAAAAAGTTATTACTACCCTTAGAGGCTCCATTAGTGCTTCCCACAATACATGGGCAGGAGTAATGTATGATGGCAATACAATGTATAAATCCCCTACCTATCAAATAACCCATATTGTTGACCGTGTTGGTGGTGGTGATAGCTTTATGGGAGGTCTCATCTATGGTCTTAAAACTTGGCCAAATGATAATCAAAAAGCACTGGAATTTGCTGTAGCGGCTTCATGTCTTAAGCACACCATACAGGGAGATGCCAATCTTGTAACTGTAGATGAAGTTATGAAATTGCTTTCTGGGGACGCATCTGGAAGGGTGGCTCGATGACAATATATACGTTGCAAGTTGAATTATTTTTACTATTACATTCTTTCAAACATCAAAAAAATTAGCAATGAAAACTTTTTAAAACTATATTTTTGCTTCTGAAGATGCTACTTTCTTATCGCGAATTTGAAAAACAATACACTTAGACTATTTCTCTAATAATTCTTTATACTGATTTACCATTTTGGACAATTAAAAACCATTTAAAACTTCATAGTTCATTGCCAAGAGAGAGATATTATTGTTAACTTGATTTTTTGTGATAATAGCTTTGATGAAAGCCTTTTACACAATAAAATAATCCAGCTAAAGAATTTTTGTATAAATTTGGTATGCAAAATATCACTAATTTTTGCCTCTGATTGTACTGTTTTAATTACAGTTTAGAGTTCGGTTAATCAAGTCTTTATATTGGTGTAAAATATTGATTGTTAGGAGTTGTGAGAACTACTTTCTTCCAGTTATCCCGAAAAAAAGCACTAGTTTTATAGTGCCTTTTTTTTATTACAGGTTAACCCTTCTCAATTCAACATCCTGAATTCATTGGGTGTGTAGCCTACTTTTTTCTTAAACAAGCGACTAAAATGTTGGGGATGTTTGAAACCCAATTCATAGGCAATCTCACTAATGGATTTATGGGGGTCAAAGATTTTGTCCTTTGCAATCTCAATTAATTTATATCGTATAAATTCCATTGCACTCTTTCCCGTCTCTTTCTTTACCAAATCACCAAAATAGTTCGGGGATAGATGCTGTTCTTCCGCAAAATAACTTACGGATGGCACCCCTTCCTTTTTGGCCTTACCTGAAAGTATGTAGGCATTCAAAGAAGTTTCGAACTGCTCAACGACACCAATATTGGCCGAATCACGGGTTATAAACTGTCGGTCGTAAAACCGGGTACAATAGTTCAGGAACAATTCAATGTTGGAGATTATAACTGTTTTGCTGTGCTTGTCGATGTTCTGTGAAAGCTCATTGGAGATTTTATCGAAGCAATCAAGTACTATTTGTCTTTCTTTTAGGGATAGGTGAAGTGCCTCATGTAACTCATAGGAAAAGAAGGAATACCGCTCCATGATATTACCCAGATGGGTACCACGAATCAATTCCGGATGGAAAAGCAGCGCATGGCCCGAAGGCTTTATGCTCGTATCCAAATTTGAAATATCCACCACTTGGCCCGGACCAAGGAATACCAGCGTGCCGTCCTGATAATCATAGTTCTGTCGACCATACCTCAATACGCAATTTTGGCCCTGTTTTAGGAATGCGGCATAAAAGTGGTACCGTACTGCACCTGCCTTTTTGTCCACAGACCATTCGCCCTCATTAAGATTGATGGCACTGACCAAAGGATGCAGTGCCGAAAGATTAAGTCCAGAGCAATAATCGTTTACCGTAAATAAATCCACAATATCATTCATACCATTACTCATTTTGATAAAGTTAATATTTGCATCCGGAATAAATAATATAAATAAATGCAAATCCGTAATTCGGGTTGGTGATTCCGTAGTGTGGGTAAGTCATTTATTCTGTGGGCTTTGTAGCTTTGTGAAAATCGTTTGAACGTAAAAGAAATACACTATGAAAAATTCAGTTTTCACCCTATTAATTTTAGCCCCTCTATCATTATTTGCACAAAGTTCCAATTATGATGTTTCCTCTTATTTAACAGAGGGCACAAAGGCACCAAACACGCATTATATTGGAGAGGCTTGGTTAAATGGCATAATTCACGATGATACAGAATTGGGCTATAACATATCAAAAGCAACTTTCAAGGCTAATTCTACATTGGATTGGCATAAACATTCATCACCACAAGTCCTGATCTATGTTGACGGTGCAGGATATTATCAGGAAAGAGGAAAAGACCCTGTCATATTAAAAGCTGGCGATGTTGTTAAATGTGAAAAAAACGTAGAACATTGGCACTCTTCCACGAAGGAAAGCGATGTTACTTATCTGGCTCTGTATGGAGGCGAGACACCAACAACTTGGACCGAAGTTCTTACCCAAGAATATTATGATAGCGTAGCAAAAAAGCTAAATAAATAATGGTTGTCAGAGCCCATAGCTTATAACTTATTAGATTTAACAAAACTGTCTAAAAGGATGATGGGTATTGACATGTGACTCCAATATAAATTCCTTAACTTCAAGAAAATAATTAAGATTATGGCAAATTTCACACTTAGCATCAACGGAGAAACCCATCAGGTGGACGTTGATCCATCCACCCCAATGCTCTGGGTATTGCGAGACCATCTGAACTTGGTGGGGACCAAATACGGCTGTGGTATTGCTCAATGTGGTGCCTGTACGGTCCATTTGGATGGTACGGCGACCAGATCTTGCATGTTGACGGTTTCCATGGTCGGCAATTCTGAAATCAGCACCATCGAAGGTTTATCGGAAAATGGGGACCATCCTGTACAGAAGGCATGGTTGGAAGTGGATGTGCCCCAATGTGGGTATTGTCAGGCCGGACAGATCATGACGGCTTCGGCACTATTGCAGAAGAACCCTAACCCCAGTGATGAGGAGATCGAAATGGCCATGAACGGGAACATCTGTCGTTGCGGGACCTATATAAGGATCAAGAAAGCAGTGAAACTGGCTGCGGAAAGTAACACATAGACCATTAAAGGACAATAAGATGAGTGTAATGAAAACGCATATAGGGAGAAGGGCTTTTATCAGGAACACCAGTTTGGCCAGTGGTGGGCTGGTTCTTGGCTTTAGTCTATTGAATGCCTGCAAACCAAAGGACGTAGAGACCATGGCGGCCTTGGAAATGCCCAAGGAATGGTTTGAGATGAATGCTTTCCTAAAAATAGGGGATAATGGGGTAGTGACCATTATGTCTCCGAACCCAGAGTTTGGTCAAGGCGTGATCACCTCCATGCCCATGATCGTGGCCGATGAACTGGATGTGGATTGGAAAAATGTTTTGGTCGAGCAGGCCAATTTCGATCAAGAGGAATATGGATGGCAGTTCACGGGAGGTAGTCAGGGTATTAGACGTCGTTGGGAAGGCCTGCGTATGGCCGGGGCAACGGCAAAGCAAATGTTGGTGGCCGCAGCAGCGGAGACCTGGCAGGTTCCGGCATCTGAGATTACCGTTGCAAATGGAGTGCTGAGCCATATAGGATCGGAGAGGTCCGCAGGGTATGGGGAGATGGCTTCAAAGGCGTCAAAGTTGGAGATCCCTGAAGAAGTTACCTTGAAGGAAGTGAAGGATTTTACCATTATCGGGACTTCCCAAAAAAGTGTGGAAAACCAGAAAATTGTCACTGGAAAACCTTTGTTCGGATTGGATTATCAGTTTGATGGGGCCCTTGTGGCCATGGTGGTCCATCCACCTGCCTTTGGACTCCAATTAAAATCTTTTGATGGGTCGCGGGTCGAGTCCATGCCGGGCATCACAAATGTTTTTAAGATAAAGACCTTGGAAGAGGATTTTACCAGGGGCTATTTTGATACCAATGCCTTTACGGATGTGGTCGCCATTGTAGGTAAGAGCACTTGGGAAGTGATGAATGCCAAAAAACAATTGGACGTGCAATGGGAAACCATAGCAGATTCCATGCACAAAATGGACCGTTTTGGCACCCAAGTGGACGTGGAGGTTCCTAGTGGACTTGAAAGTACGGAGGACCATTATGCCCAGATGAATGAAATGGCCACCAGATCGGGTACGACCACCCGGAAGGATGGATATCCCGAGGGGGTATTTGCCTCAGCGGCAAAAACGCTGGAGCGCTCGTACACCTGTCCATTTTTGGCGCACAATTGCATGGAGCCCATGAACTTTTTTGCCCATGTGACCGAGGATATGGCCAAATTGGCCGGCCCATTGCAGGCACCTGTATTGACCGCTCCGACCGTGGCCGCTAGGTTGGGTATGCCCGTTGAGAATATTGAGATAGAGCTTACCCGAATGGGTGGTGGATTTGGGAGACGTGCCTATGGCCATTATGCCGTGGAGGCGGCCCTGATATCCAAAGAGGCGCAGGCTCCGGTGAAGTTGGTCTATACGCGGGAGGATGATATGACCTGTGGTATTTACCGACCTTCCTATCAGGCTACCTATAAGGCGGCTTTGGATGAAAATAACAATCTGGTCGCCTTTCAGGTCAAAGCAGGTGGTATACCCGAAACACCACTTTTTGCCAATCGGTTCCCGGCAGGTGCCGTGGATAATTATTTGGCCCAACAATGGGAAATCAACTCTAACATTACTATAGGAGCCTTTAGGGCACCACGCTCCAATTTCATGGCAGGTGTGGAACAGGCCTTTTTGGACGAGGTGGCAGAATTGGCAGGGAAGGACCCCATTGAATTTCGATTGGAGCTTTTACAGCGCGCCAAGGACAATCCGGTAGGGGAGAACAATGAGTATGATCCCGAACGTCTGGCGGGAGTATTGCAGTTGGTACGGGAAAAGTCCAATTGGTCCCAAGTACCATCGGGAACCCATAGAGGCGTATCCGCTTATTTCTGTCACAACAGTTATGCTGCCCATGTGGTCGATGTGGTGATGGACGGGGATACACCCAAAGTTGAGAAAGTGGTCTGTGCCATAGACTGTGGTATCGTGATCAATCCGGATGCCGCTGCGAACATGGCCGAAGGTGCCATTGTGGACGGTGTGGGAAATGCGATGTACGGGGAGCTTACCTTTAAGGACGGTAGCCCACAACAAAAGAATTTTGATAACTATAAAATGATACGACATGCCGAGGCACCAAAACATATTGAGGTCCATTTTGTGAAAAACGAGGTAGATCCCACAGGGATGGGGGAACCTCCGTTCCCTCCAGTATTTGGAGCTTTGTCAAATGCTATCTATAAGGCTACGGGCAGAAGGCGTTATAGACAACCATTTGCTACGGACAGGCCTCCTTTGGTCGGATAAGATTTTGGATTTCCGTACTACATTGATAATGGTAACAAAAAAACTTAGGATCATGCTACCCATACCTTATGCTATATTCTAAAAATTATATTAATTTTTACCTAGCAAAGCATCCATAAGTTTTGCCTCTGAATGTGCTGTTTTATAGACAGTTTAGAGTTTGGTTAATCAGTTTTGGAACACAGTATTAAGTGTTGACTGTAAGGTAGTTGAAAATGCTACTTTCTTCCAGTCATCCCGGCAAAAGAAAAGCTGAACAATTGTTCAGCTTTTTTGTTTGACCCCATTCCTATACAGGTTTAAACAAAGTTCTGGCAGTTGAATAGGTTGAAGTCGACTTTACATATACCTCGTATACTTAAGTAATTATAGGTAGGTTAGGAAATATTGCAACAAGAAGCCGAGTTTCACGCGTTTTTGACAGTATTGTTTCTTAATAATCAATCCCGGACAATTTGCCAGCAGCCATTAACCTGTCTTCTTAAAATTCTATGGAAAATAATATAAACTGGTTTTTAGATTTATGCGCTTTCTAAATCGCCAATATTTTTAAATATTCATCATAAGCTTCAATTTGCAATATGGGTCCAACAACTTCTACTTTTCGACCTCCTTTTTGCAACAATTCAATGGCTGGAATTTCAAAAACCAAATTTGAACCATCCCTTCCTATAATATCATAAAATGTGGTCTTGGCCAATGCATAAACCAATCGTCCGATACCACTCCAATAAATGGCAGAAGTACACATAGGGCAGGGTTCTACACTTGTGAATATGGTGCAATTGTTCAAATATGAAAAATCAAATGTCCTGCTGGCTTCCCTAATAAGGTTGACCTCTGCATGGGCAAGGCAATCCTTATCTGAATTTATGGTGTTTTGTCCTGTTAAAAGGACTTCCCCTTGTTGATTTACCAAGATGCATCCAAAAGGCAGATTGCCTTTTTGCTTTGATTCCTTGGCAATTTGAATGGCCATTCTTAGAAAGGTTATTTCGCTCTTCACTTAAATGTTTTTTTAATCAAAAAAAAAACCACCAAATATTTTATCTGGTGGTTTCAACTTAACTAAACACTGATTAAATATTTATGAATGCCCCCTAATCCCTTTGGAAAATAGTTACCACACATAAACAGTACTTTCTGGAATATTTAGATAGCTAATATTGGTATCGATCAAATTGGATCTCTGATTATTATAGACCGAGATGCCATGTTGACCACTAAAACCAATAATTGAATTTGATATGGTAAGTTTTCCTTCTGGACTATTATCTATGATAATATTTGCTGAAAAGCTATTAGCTACCTTTTTGCCCCCATGTAGAACTTCCACATAATCAAAATGGTTGGAGGCGTTGCTATTGGAGAAAGTAAACCCGTACCAACTTCCAGCCATTTCATTGGTGTTCTTGAAAACAATATGCTTGTTTGCTGAGCCCAAAGCATTGATGTAACCCTCACGGCCATTGGCATCTTCCACTACAATCCTGGCGTCGTTTTCCATTTCAATAATTACGCCTTCAGCCAATTTTAGGCCAGACCAAACAACTAGGTCTTTGCTTAATCCTTTAATGTGGTAGCTCATATTACTATGGTTAAACCCAGCCCAAACGGTTTCCAAATCACTGGCTATAGGATAATTTCCATCAACCCTAACCTTTGGAATACCATTGTTGGTGAAATGGGTATAGTAATCAATGACTGCCACATTCTTGGTCGAAACTGCCATCGGGTACCCGGCTTGGCCTCGAATTTGATTTTCAACAAAACTTGTAATTTGTGCTCCCTCTGAAGTAGCTTCAATGCCATCTCCAGCTCCTTCGTTAATATTTGTGTGGTCAATTGATGCAACACCGTATGGCCCCAAATGAATGGAAGCTGGTTGACTTCCGGCCAAGGGTGAACTTCCCGCATTTTGTATCACGGCATGTTCAAATTTAGAAGGATTATTGTCACTATGTTGAATGAAAATCCCTTTCCAATACCCAGCAACGTTTTCTACACCTTTAAACTCTACCCATTTACCATCTGTTCCCAATGCTTTTATTGCCCCTCCGTTCATGGCGGCTATCTGTTTGTCCTGAGAGACTGTAATACTGGCATATTGAGGCAATTCCAAGGTTGTTCCATCAATGATTTTTAGATCTTCCAACAATGTGTAGAGGTATTGGCCCCAGGTTATTATTTCGCCACTGTCCAGAAACGTAGTGGTTACAGCAACATCTCCATCCCAAAACTGATTGCCTGGTTGAATCTTTTTTACCTCATGGGCCGGTAAAGCAATTACGTGCCCAACGTTAAGTGACCCCTTAAAGTAGTTTGTAGTAAAGGAATTGATTACTGCACTGGGAGCAACATAGATTTGCAGCCCTTCATTTTCATCAAATACAGAACTTTCAACACTTAATTTGCTGAAATCGTCCATCCAAACTGCAGCTTTGGTGGCATACAAGTCATTTTCGGCACCAGCATGATTAATTACAGTATATTTTAAGATGTTTTGCTCATCATCTGACTGCAGTAAAATACCTGCCCAATACCCGGGAGTTGCATTTTGACCTACCAGATACACTTTTTTCTCATCCTCAACTTCACCTTCAGAGATCAAGGTTCCTGAGGAAGTTATGGTGAGTGCAGCATTTTCTGCAAAAGCAACCCTAACACCCGGATTGATGGTCAACTTAGCGGTTGACTTTATCGGTTTAGTGATTAAATAATCAATTTTGGTGTAATCCTCTGGAAAAATATCATTCAGAATCCTGTCTTCCGTAATGTCTTCAGATATGATGACCATTTGCTGGGTGGCCACTTCGGAAACAGTTATTTTTACCTCATCCTTGTCGGTCCAATTGTCCTTGCTGATTTCCAACTCCACAATGTAATCACCAGCAGTATTGGCCTCAAAATCTGGTGTTGCAGTATCATCGTCCGTTAGTGTAGCTGTACTACCGGAAGGTTTAGTCTTCACACTCCAGAGATAATCAAAGGTATCTCCTTCAGAATCTTTGGAAGCAATACCATCAAGCGCAACGGATACATCAACTGTAGTTTGTTTATCCTGCCCCGCGTTGGCGGTTAAGGGATTCATGATGACTTCTCCATCATCATTTTGACAAGAAAAAATGGTTAAG
Organism: Muricauda sp. MAR_2010_75; assembly: GCF_000745185.1. Taxonomy (NCBI): domain Bacteria; kingdom Pseudomonadati; phylum Bacteroidota; class Flavobacteriia; order Flavobacteriales; family Flavobacteriaceae; genus Allomuricauda; species Allomuricauda sp. MAR_2010_75. The sequence goes on along the minus strand of NZ_JQNJ01000001.1, from coordinate 4,336,984 downwards.
GCGGACAATAGTAGTCCTGCCAATTTTATGATTGACTTTTTCATTATATGTTTATTTTAGAGGTTGAGATTAAATTTTTGTTTGTGAATAAGCGGTTTCAGAGCCATCTGGATGTATCAAAGTGAGCACCTTTACTTCGTTTCCGTGATACTTTTCACCATCCGTTATTTTGAAGTTTAGAGAGAAGCTGCCTTTATCCTCATCTCGGTCAAAATCATTACCGGGATTGCAAACACTGTGATATTTTTTACGTCTTACAGTTGGATGAAAGGTCATTTTATTGTCCTCCACATTCACGGTTCCTTTAAGATATTCTGCCGTATAGACCTGGCAGCCTCCTGTACTTGTACTTGCCACTACGGTCCAAATAAAGTTTGCTTTGTCGTCTATTTGAAGGCCAAAACCAGGCCTCGGGTCCATGGACCAAGCGTCATGACTTCCACGAAACCACACTTTGGTGTTGGAATTGTACAACAATGGTTCAAATTCATATTGCATAAACCAACTCCAAGAGTCCATCCAATCGCCTGTTAGGGTAGCGGGAACTTCACTTGTTGGGGGTTCATTCACAGGTTCTTCTCCATCATCGTTGGAACAAGCATACGAGCTTAAAATTCCGGTTATGGCCATACACAAAATGACCTTTTTAAAAGTTTTCATAGAATATTAATTAGTAAAAGTTTATAACTGCTGTTGGTCAGGAAAACCCTTTATTTTTCTTCGGTTTGCAAATAGAGTTTTAAGACACTTGAGGTTAAAAAGGGGCGCAATGAAATTTGGTTTGTCAATACAATCACCGTGATTTTTTTATCAGGTAGCCTCATAATATCCGCAAGGGCAGGTCCCCCGCTATGACCAGTTGCTGTTGCTTCGCCAAAATGGTCCACAATCCAACCAATACCAAAAGGGGAGTTGGATTCGTCCCTTAATTTTATGGGCGTCCAAAGCAGGTTTTGATATTTTTCCGATAGTAGGGTGTTCTTGTCCAAGGCCACAATCCATTTGGACAAGTCTTCAATAGAAGAAAAAAGTCCACCTGCCGGATAGGTCCATTTTGGGAAGAGCATCGAGAAAATGCGTTGCCTTTGCTTTTCACTGTCCCAAACATAAGTGGTGGCAGCGTTGGGCATCATATCTTGGGTGCGATAGATAAAATCCTGTTCCATGTTATTGTATCCAGAATTTTTCATTCCAAGTTTGTCAAAAAGATAGGTTGACATGAATTCCTGAAATGGAACACCACTTACATTCTCAATTATTTTCATCATTACAGCATAATCCCCACCGGCATAAACGGTTTTGGTCCCGGGTTCAAAATCCAGCGGTTCAGTAGTGGCAGCTTGCAAAGCTTCATCCACAGAATTGAACTCTTCTTTCTGTGCCAAAAGATCTACTATGCCCGATTGATGGGCCACTAAATCTTTAATGAGCATGGACTCCCATGAGCTGGGAAGGCCTTTTACATAATGACTCACTCTTTCCTCCAAGTCCAGCTTTCCCTCCTCTATGAGCATGGCAATCGCTGTTGCACTCAATAATTTGGTGACGGATGCCAACTGAAACGAGGTTTGTTCTGTGCTGGGCACTTTAAATTCCAAATTGGCCATTCCATAGGAACCGATGCATTTGACATCACCATTCTCAATAATGGCGACAGAAAGTGCAGGAATATGGTGTTCATCAATTTGAGCCGTCAAAAAACTGTCTATTTTTGCCGCTCTTTCAAAAATGTCCTGAGCATTGGCCAAAACAATGGCGCACAAGGACATCGCAAACGCTAAAATGCTTTTACTAGTCATGTTTTTTTATTAAAAAGGTTTCTAAAAAGTCCTTTTGGCTAGTGTTTTAGCCAAAATGGATGCTTGCGTCCAAAATGGAGAGCTAAAAATTCAGCATAGGAGATGGCACAATATTATCTACAGGCTTAGTACTTTTTAAGTAGTCATAAATGGCCTTGATGTCGTCGTCACTCAATGCCTTATACGCTTGCCATGGCATGGGAGGCAGAAGGGTTCTGCTATTTTCAATTCCCTTGAACTTTCCTTCGGTAAGGGCCTTCTTAAATTGGGCGAGTGACCAAGTTCCAATCCCGGTATCACTGGAAGAAATGTTTCCTGCAAAGGAAACTCCCCAAGGGCCTACTGCTGCGGTAAGATCTGGATAAAAAAGCACCCATTTTTTGGCAATCTCCTTTTCACTGTCACTTAGTTCTGGGAATGGCTGCGAACCATCATAACCTCCAAAAAGTCGGGAAGGATTGGGAACCGGACCGTTTGGCGTGAAAACTTTTGGAGAATGACAAGATGTACAGTCCATGATTTCCACTAGATATTTGCCCCGCTCAATGGAAGATTCCATTTTTACGGGTACATCTTCAATTGATGCTTCTTTAGTTGCATTGTTTTGGCAAGCAGCAAGCAGAATGCCCAATGTGGCGCTTAAAATTAATTGTGATTTCATTTTTTTGATTGATGATGAATTAATATTGAAAATTTAGTCTAGTACTCGATAGAGTAGCAAATCTTGAAAATCGTAACTGAAATCAATGTTGGGCGATATGCCTTTCATTCTAATTTCGGTGGCCAATCCTTCCTCATTTAGAACGAAAGAAGCAAAGGCATCGGCCTGAAGATCACGGTCCTCCCATTTTATGGCAAAGGTGTTGGCCTTGTAATGATACATAGAACCTGTCAACTTGGGTGAGCGGTACGATTTGAACCATAACTGCCCATTATTCTTATGGATTTCAATTTTACCGAACCACCTGTCTTCGTAAGTTCCTATGTAATCATCAAAATTGATTGGCAGGCTTTTGTTGGCATCAATAATTTTCCAAACTGCCGTGGTGATAGAGTCTCCTTGCTGTTGCCGGTGTTGAAACCGTTGTTGGTATACGCTCACCCAATCTTTTGAGTCCAATCCCAGATAACTATCAGCGATAGTTTTGGAAACCGATGAAAAGAAGGCTCCGCCGGATTCGCTAGTGTTGGTTAAAATAACAATACCCAGATTCATTTCTGGAAGTAACCATATTTTGGTCATGATGCCTGGCCCACCACCTGTGTGTACCAAACTGAGATTGCCACGAACGTCGGATACGAACCACCCCAAACCATACCCCAAGAAGTGGGAATTGTACCTTGGGTCGTTGCTGGCATCCATAACGGTATGAATCTTCCACATTTCATATTGGCTTTCCGATGAGAACAATTGTTTCTGTAAGTCTTTACCGTATTTGCCATTATTGAGATGAACCAACATCCATTTGCACATGTCCTCAGCACTGGAAAAAATGCCCCCGGCGGCACCATTTACGTTCTCCCTAAAATGCGCTATTGTTCTTATACCGTTGCTCGCGCTTATGTGGGGAACGGCAACTTGATTCAAATCCTTGACATTATCAAGTCTGGAATAGGTGTTTTCCAATTGAAGCGGCTCAAAAATACTTTTCTCCACAAAACGTTCCCAACTGGAATCGGTTACTCTTGCTATTACTTCGCCAGCCACCCAGTACAAAAGGTTGTCATAGTCGAACTGGGTCCTAAAAGGAGATTTGGGCTCAAAATATTGAAAGCTCTCCAATACGTCCTCAATTGTAAAGTTACTACCGGAGGGGTAGCCCATCAGGTCACCTACGCCCATGCCCAGGCCACTTCGGTGGGTCAGTAAATCTTTAATGGTAAAGTTTTCCGTTACATAGGAATCATACATTTTAAATTCCGGAATATACTTTATGACTTTGTCATTCCATGAGATTTTACCCTCTTCCACCAAAATGGCCAACGCTGTGGTAGTGAAGGCTTTTCCTAAAGAAGCGATGGCAAATGGTGTGGTCCCGGTTATGGGAAGCTTGGTGTCCACGGATTTTACTCCATATCCTTTTAGGTGAACGATCTTCCCATCCTTGACAATGCCAACGGAAGCCCCGGCCACGCCGAAAGTTTCCAATGCTTTGTTTGCCAACTCATCAACTTTAGTGGACGACATTTGGGAATACATTGAAAGGTGGAGTAGGATGGTCAACGCCAATAGACACGTTTGGCCTATAACACGACTGTTCATTTTTTTGATTTATTTAATGATTGATGATAAATTTAAATTGGGAGACTGTTGATGTCCAATTATGTGACAGAGAGCACCCTACTTTTTCCAACCTTTTGAAGCATTTCGCCTGCCTGAACCAGATGACGTTCGTTGTGATGAACAACAAATCGTAAGGTGTCACCCAGATTGAGGTATAAAAAATTGGAAAGTGTCGTTTTTATTTTGATTTTTTTCAAATTGTAATGCTTGCTTCTGTTGAGGAGTTCCAGCAATCTTTTTTGTTGGGCGATAAATCTGTCCACTGTTTCCATAGTGAGGTCTGAAGCAATGGGATCCATGGCCTTGGTTGTTTTCATTTTTTTAATATCACCTTCAACGGGACGAATGATCTTAACAAAATAATTGCCCAGAATACTTCCTTTAAAGTTTTTAAGCCCATCACCGGGTTTGGAATTGTTCAGCGCTTTTTCAATCTCATCCAAATAATGGTCCCCATAAAGGTTTAAGTGCTCCAAACACTCGTAGATGTTCCAAACATTTTGTTCTGGCTTGAACTTAAGTTGGTAGTGGTCCAATTTTTTAAGGGCCAAGCCAAATTGTACGGCCTTCTGGGTGAGCTCGGTCAATTCATCGAATAATTCATCAACAGATATGTGCATTTCCTTTTTTTTACAAATATCGATTGGATCTTGTCCATTTGCATTGATTCAAATCAAGAATTACAAAGGCCTATTTATTCCGAAGTCTGCTCAAGGTCTCAGGGGTCATCCGAAGATAGGAAGCAATATATTTCAATGGGATTTCCTGAAAAAGCTGGGGGCTTCTTTCAAGCACACGATTGTACCGTTCCACAGGAGCTTCGGTCAATAGATCAATCTCTCGTTCCAACTGTTGTAATGCCAACTGTTCCATTAATCCACTATACTCTTTTAGACTTTGAATATCACCTCGGACAAATTCAAAGAATGTCATTTTTGGAATTTGGTACACTATGGTTTTTCTGATGGCCTGAATGTAATATTGTGATGTTTTACCCGAAAGAAACGAATCCAAGGAGGTAATAATATTGCCCGTGTACCCAAATCGAATATCGTGTTCTGCATTTCTGGAAACATAAAAAAGGCGCAAAGCGCCTTCTTCAATATAGTAAATGTGATTCTCTACCACACCGGGAGTCAATAAATATTCATGTCGGGACAATTCCCGCCTTTCCGACTTAAGGTGTTCCTTGGATCTTAAGGCTTCCATAAGACTGGGCCTATCATTCATTTCTGTATGGTTTGACCCCTAAAGATCTGATAAAAAATCATTGCAAGGTCAAATAAAAGGTCATTTATTGGTTTTTCACGGCAGTTTTTGATGTTAGCTGCCCCATGATCTTAGTTGCATTTACCTGACATTCCAATATAAGTTCGTGGGTTGTTTGATATGTTATTTTACCACCTTGTTTTACAATGTTTCCAGCAATTATCACAGTATCCACATCATGTTCTTTGGCATATAAAACCATACTTGAAAGGGGGTTGAAGGAAGGGGCCGTACCAAGTTTTTGGATATCTATCAGAATTATATCAGCTTGCTTGCCAACCTCCAGTGATCCTATGTATTGGTCCATGCCGAGCGTTTTTGCGCCATCAATGGTCGCCATTTTAAATATATCCACATCGCGGAGGGCAACTTGTTGGGACATGTCCCCGCGTTTATAGTTTTTCTCATTTTGAATGGCGCGTTCTGTTTGTAATGCTGTTTTCATTTGATCAAAAAGGTTCCCCGAAGTGGCAGTGACCACATCTACCCCCAAACCGGAGGTAAGGTTATGTTTTAAGGCTTTTCCTGTGGCGGGCAGTCCCAATCCCATCTGAAGCTCTACTTCTGGCGTGATGGAGAGTGTACAACCATGATCTGCCAACAAACAAAAATCAGCATCACTTAAGGTATTTCCATGCGCAAAATTTAGATCGGGGCCCAACAATCCAAGTTGATCCAATTTTTGCACCCCTTTATATTTAGGGCCAAAAACCCCGCCTCCAATGTGCATGGAAATTTGAAGCCCAAGGTCTCTTCCCATTTCTATATCCTGTTTGGCAATCTCCAGATCGGAATACTCGGGCCCCCTTATGGCCAAGGCCATGGTAACAAGCTCATTTTCTGAACTGAAATATTTCTTTTTGATGTCATACGCATTTTGGGGATGTGGATTTTTACTCTCGTAGAACCATTCCCATACGGAGGTGCCCGGGGTTCCATAGCCAAATTTGGCCCGTATACCTGAATCTCGTAGTGCCCTAATGGCAGCTTCTGCATGTTCATCGGAATTCATGACATGTGACCAATCAAAAATTGTTGTGATTCCTGAGTTGATGGCCTCCAGTGCACCCAATAGGTTCCCAAGATAGACATCCAATGGACCCATCTTAGGAGCAATGTCGCCAAGCATCCCGTTCAAATACTCCATTAATGTCCAATTGCTTGCAGTGCCTTTAAAGGCTGTTTCCCACAAATGTCGATGGGTATCGATCAACCCGGGGCTTACAATCATTCCGTTTGCAGAAATTTCCTCAACATCTGGTATTGAAATGTTCTTCTCAATATTGGAAATTTTATCGTTTTCCACTAGAATGTCCAGTTCCTCACAGACCAAGGAACCTTTTTGAAAGGTGAGAACGGTCCCCCCTTTTATTAGAATTTTTCTTGTACTCATGCTTTTTGATTTATGAGGTCAAAATTGCCTGTAATGCTTCAAAAAACACTTGATTTGGGTCAAGAGATGCGCTTGGCTGAAACTTGGTTGGACACTATCAGTTTAGAGGACCATTTGCATTTCGTACTGATCTAGGTAATTTGTGAGTCCGGCATTTTGGAGGTAGGTGATTTTATCCGTCAACCTTTCATCAACGTTGTTGATCTTGATTTGGCCTGCAATTTGTACCAGTCCGGAAAATAGTCGATTCCATGCACCTGGGTTTTCCACCAGAACTTCCATCTGGGCAACATACCCACCGCTGGGTGCTATTATAAAATATGATTCCGTAGTGCCCTGAAACAGAATTTCAAAATATCTGTAGTTTCCTTTGGTAATGGTCAATGCGTGATTTTCCCAAGAATACCAGTTTTGGTTTAACAGCATGATCAACACTTCAGTTGTGAAGCTACCTTCGCAAACTTGATGATCTCCTGAAGTCTTGTTGGGCAATGTGCCATTAAAGCATTTATAACGTTTGGAGATTTCAAAACCAACGTTTCCATATGCTTTAATGGCTTTTTCATTCTTGGTGATTACTTCAAGGGTGCATCGCTCTACTTCATTTGCCTTTAGTATGGGAATGGCATGGTCATAAATGGATTTCACCAATTTCTTGCCCCTAAACTCGGGAAGAACCCCAGTACAGGCATTGTAAGCGGTGAGCAGTCCTTCCCTGCAATCAACGGCATTAAGAACAAAGCCCACCAATTTATTACCGTGAAAAGCACCAAAGGACAATCCATAATTTACATTGGCCATCCTCCAACGCTCTTTGTAATATTCACGGTCCTTGGATATATCAACATAATACTTATGGAACGCTTGGAAAAAGCATTCCAAGATATCATTGAAGGGGGTATCCCTTAAACTTCTTATTTGCATTTTTTAATGGGAAAGTTCGGCATAGCGTTTGGTCAACCATGCTTCGGCCTGTGAAATGGTCTCGCACAACACGGTGGTAACCATATCATTGCTCTTTTTTTGTAACTCTATTGAAGAAAGTTTGGAAAACAGGTCTGGCGAAATGATACTGATGTTGTATCTAAGGCCAAACTCATAATTAAGAGGGAAAAAATAGTTGCTGATCCAATCTACAAGTCCTGCCCAGGCCCCTTCTATTTCCTTGGTGTCGTGTACGTGGAATTTACAGCCTTTCTTGAATCCTTCTCTTTTTTGCCATTCATACATTTTCATGGAAGCTGCCTTGACCTCATCTTCCGAACAAAATCCTATCCATTTCATCAAAAGATAGTTTTTTATGGGCTCATAGCTTAATTTGGCATAGATTTCCCCAGCGTCATTTCTAATAAGGTCAACAACTATCATCCTAAAGAAAATAAAGAGTAAGATAATTAGTTTTTGGCGATTTTCGGTACTATAAATTGAACGTTGTGCTCCTCGGCATGTTTAAATGCCCTCTCCACATTTAATTTTGAGAAGTCCGGTGCTTTTTCCAAATCTGGATAATCAGAATTAGTGGTTATAGGGTCCCCGATTGCCCTAAAATAATCGAGTAAGTTACCGGGGGTAAGTATAACGACCATTTTACCGGGCGTCTTGCCTACGTTTTTAAAGGTATGTACTTCATTGGAGGGCACGTGGACAACGCTTCCGGGAAGTGCCTTGAATGGATTGTTTAAATCGTTCTTGACAAATTCAAACTCTCCTTCCAACACATAAAAAACTTCTTCATCTGGATGGGAGTGGGGTGGTGGACCGCCCAGGGGAGGTACGCTTTCCTCAAATATGGCATATTTGTTTTCCGTTTCGGTATTGTTTACCAAGACCTTGATAACATCGGTCAGTATCAGTAACTGTTCGTTTTTTGATAGTGATTTCATTTTATTTCGATTATTTGATTTACGCTAATGTGGTAACTTCAATTCTATTGTTGTCTGGGTCCAAAGTTTCAAATTCATAATAGCCATCACCTGTAATCCTAGGGCCCTTAAGAATTGGAAATCCTTTGTTTTCCAGTTTTTTGGCCATTTGGTCCACTTCACTTTTGGATTCAACCCCAAAGGCAAGATGTATGATTCCCAAATGTTGCTTGATAACTGTATCGTTACTGTTTTTTGGAATCTCGGGCATGGACATCAATTCCAACCGCGCTCCAGACTCAAACGTCAAAAAGTAGCTTTGAAAATGGGTCTTTGGATTTGTGTATTTCTCATTGGGTATTCCAGAAAAATAAGTGGAATAGTATTCCTTGAGCTTTTCAAGATTGGATGTCCAAATGGCCACATGTTCAAGTTTCATCTGTAATTATTTGATCACCTTGAACAAAGAAAGGAAAGCAATCTATTTTTTCAATTGATTCAAATCAAGAAAAGTCAAACTAAAAACTTGGTTCGGTACCGGCTCAGGGTTTCCGGTGTTATGCCCAAATAGCTGGCAACATATCGGAGTGGAATCCTTTTAAAGATTTTGGGATGTTCTTCCATCAAGTTTTGAAACCGTTCCTCTGGGCTTACACTCAGTAATGCCGCCTCCCTTTTTTCGGCCCGTAGTAGTTGTTCCTGTACAATGATGTCCCCCATTTTTTTGAGGGAGTCATATTTTGATATCAATTCCATCACATCATCACGGTGGAGTACATAAAACGTGCAATTTTCTATTGCTGCAATGTTGACCAAGGAAGGGGTTTGGGACAAAAAACTGGCCAGTGAACCTACCATGGAATTTTCGAAGAAAAAATCGTTGCAAACCTCTTTGTCCGGCGAATCATAAAACAGTCGCATAGATCCCTTTGATATAAAGGCCAACCTATTGCATACCTGTCCAGATTTTAGAAAGATTTCATTTCTATTAAGGTGTTCTTCCTTCATGATGTTTCTAAGTGTGGACAATTCTTCCTCCGAAGCCTTAAATGTTCTTTCTATATTGAAGATGAGGTGGTTCATTTTATTTTTTTATAAATCAATGTTAGAAAAGTACGCTCAAATTTAATTGAAAGACGTGTGTGTTTTGAAAAAGCTTATTGAAATTACCTTTTTTGTTTTTGCAACCAATCAAAAAGTTTAATAGGGTGTTTTTTACATCCACCGTTTATCAATCAAATTTTTCTTAATAATCCCAAGGTTTAACCTGTGAGCGGTATGGTTGACTGTGGAATTATCCTCAGGGGAGAGCCTACCGATTTTAGTACTTGTATAGAAATCAAAACCTTAAGTCATGAAGCAGTATTTGTATTATGTTGTTTCCAAGAAAAAGTAACTCTACAGCTTATCGAGAGCATACATTGAGACCATAGCCTATTTGAATTGTTAAGGTTATTGAAGAAGTAACGTATAACCTCAAATATGTTAATCTTATACTAAAAAGAATGTTTTTTTGATCACTAACCAGTGAAATAAATGACAATTTGAAAAAAAACCTTATTTTTAAAAAGTGTGAAGTGAACACTTTATTTTAGACGGTTCATTTTGCGAGTTAAATCAAATCAAAATCAAGTAATAACCAATTATCAACTAATGCAGAATAAAAAAGGTTGGCTAAGGTTAGCCATTGTGGTCTCACTTTGCGTCATGATTAGCTCATGTAACAGCAAGAAATCCAACACCACGGACAATACTCCAAAAAGAATGGAGATTCTCTTTTTGGGTCATAAGACGAATTCCCATCACAACTCTGAAAAGTTGGCAAGTATTCTATCGAGGGAATACTTTAGAAGTGGCATCAATATCTCATTTACCGATGATCCAGACGATCTAAATAAAGAAAACCTTTCTCACTATGCGGGGTTGGTGGTTTATGCAAATCATGACTCAATTACCGATCCCCAGGCAGAAGCTTTGTTGGGTTATGTTAGGGGTGGCAAAGGTTTGATTGCACTGCATTGCGCCTCTTTTTGTTTTAGAAATAGCGATGAGGTCGTTGAGATGATAGGTGGTCAGTTCAAAAGTCATGAGTACGATACCATTCAAAACGTTGTCCTAAAGCCAGAGCATGAGGTGATGCAAGGAATTACAGACTTTAAAACGTATGATGAAACCTATGTTCACGATAAAATTTCACCCAATATTGAGGTGTTGACAGAACGTGTTGAAGGTGACCACCATGAACCTTATACTTGGATTAGGCCTTATGGAGAAGGTCGAGTGTTTTATACCGCTTATGGCCATGATGAGGTAACATTCAATACGCAAGGCTTTTTAGACTTGGTAAAAAATGGGATTATGTGGTCCGTTGGGGAGGAAGCCAAAGCAAACCTTGAAAAGGTAGCTATAGCTGATCCTGAATACACCGATGGACTTGTGCCGAACTACGAAAAAAGAGACCCTGCACCGCGGGTACAACAACCTTTGACTCCAGAAGAGTCGATGTCCTTGATGCAAGTTCCCGTTGGGTTTGAGCTCAAGCTATTTGCATCAGAACCTATGCTTTATAACCCAATGTATATGAATTGGGATGAGAAAGGAAGACTCTGGGTCATTGAAACGGTTGATTATCCCAACGAAGTAAAGGATGATGACCTAGGGGATGACCGTATTAAAATATTGGAAGATACCGATGGTGACGGTAAAGCAGATAAAGTGACCACCTTCGCCGAAAAATTGAACATTCCTACCAGTTTTGTATTCTCCAATGGCGGTATCATTGTTAGCCAGTCCCCATCATTTCTGTTTCTTAAGGACACAGATGGCGACGATGTGGCTGATGTACGGGAATATATTTTACCTGGGTGGGGAAAACATGATACCCATGCCCAATCTTCAAATTTACGATATGGTTTGGACAACGATATTTGGGGTATGGTAGGCTATTCCGGATTTGAAGGCGTGTCCCAGCAAGGTAGCGCGGATTCTTTGAAGTTTGACAATGCCATGTACAAATTTGACCCAAATACGAGGGACATTGAGCATTTAGGAGATGCTTCAAATAACACATGGGGACTAGGTTTCTCTGAAGAATTTGATGTCTTCATTTCCACAGCGAATAATACGCACACCGCATTTTTTGGGATTCCAAAAAGATATTTCGAAAAAGCGGACATCGACGAAAACGGTGTTACCAAATTAGACGCCCATTACGATATGCGCTATGCTATCAAGGCCCTTCGACAGGTAGATGTCATGGGAGGGTTTACCGCAGCAGCGGGTCATAGTTTATATACAGCAAGGGACTTTCCCAAATCGTATTGGAACAGTGTGGCATTCGTTACCGAACCGACAGGTAGATTGGTGCACAGAGTACGTTTAAAGCAAGAAGGAGCTGGCTTTATAGAAGATGGCGATGGTTGGAACTTATTGACAAGTGGTGATGAATGGGCAGGGCCCATTCAAGCTGAAGTAGGACCTGATGGAGCTGTTTGGATAGCCGATTGGTACAATTTTATTATTCAGCATAATCCAACACCTTCTCCTAGTTCTGCCGGGGTAGAGGCCATGAATGGGTACGGAAATGCGTATGTGAACCCCTTGAGAGACCGTTCTCGAGGACGAATTTATCGCGTAGTTTACAAAGGGCATGACAAGCATAATACCCTTGAATTGGACAAAGACGATAAACAAGGTCTTGTAAAAGCCTTGTCCAACAACAATATGCTTTGGAGAACGCATGCACAACGATTGTTGGTGGAAAATGGGGATACCTCTGTATTTCCAGAATTGTATACGTTGGTACAAGATGAATCCGTTGACGAAGTAGGAATCAATGCTCCAGCTATTCATGCCTTGTGGACACTCCATGGATTAGGGGCCTTTGATGGTTCTAACCAAGAGGCATTGGATGTGGCTACAAAAGCATTGTCTCATCCTACTGCGGGGGTTAGACGTGCAGCCATTCAGGTGTTGCCTAAAACCGTGGAAACCTTTGAAGCCATTGAGAAAGCTGGACTATTTGCAGATGAGGATTACCGGGTACGATTGGCAGCTGCACTATTCACAACCGAATTGCCTCCATCCGATTCTATTGGAAAGGTGCTTGTAGATATGGCCGAGAAGGAAGAAAACTTCAGCGATATGTGGCTGAAACATGCCTTGACCATTTCAGGCAAATTAAATGCAAACGGATTTAAAGCTGAGTTTGCCAAAAGGGGGTACAAGCAGAATCCTTCTCTAATGGAAGCCTCCCTAGCCCAGAAATTGGCCTATGGTTCCCAACTAAATATGGTGCAACTTCGTAGAACATGGAGACGTGCAGTGCCATTAACTCCGGAAGTAGCCAATAGAGAATGGATTGTTTCTGGTGACATAGAAAATAATTCAGACGAAGAGCATTCAGGGCTTATTATGGTGCAAGGAAACCGAAGAAATGGGTATGGACTGTTTTTTATGGATGGACAATTAAATTTTGTCATCAACCAAAATGGCAGAACGTACAAAGTGGTGAATTCCGAGCGCCTTCCCAAGAACTTCAAGTTTGTGGCAGGATTACAGGAAGACGGTGTAATGAAGTTGGTAATTGATGGAGAGGAAGTTGGTTCGACCCAGACGGCGGGTCTTTTCAAAAATGATTTAGAAAAAGAACGTGGTGTAAGGGTTGGTTTTGAAAGAAGTACCGGCGGCGATAAAGTGGCCGATTACCCTGATTTATTCTATTCCAGAACAACCTCATTCAGAAATGGAAAGCTGGAAATTTTAGATACTTCTGCAGTGACTGAAGTTGTTGAGGATGTGGATCAGGTAATTGTCCTGAACACCTTGAAGGACGTCATGAAATATGACAAAGAGTTAATTACCGCCAAGGCAGGCACAACCATTCAGATTGTGCTAAACAATCCAGATTTTATGCAGCACAATTTGGTGCTGGTTCAACCTGGAACCAAGGATAAAGTTGGGGCAGAGGCCGATAAATTGGCAATGGCCAGTAATGGGCAAGAATTGGAATATATACCCCAAATGCCAGAAGTCATCGCCGCAACGCCTTTAATTAATTCAGGAGGCAGTTATACATTGACCATAAAATTGCCGAATAAGGCAGGAGATTATCCTTATATATGCACATTCCCAGGTCACTGGCGAATTATGCAGGGAGTATTGCGTGTAAATTAATCAACCATTAAGTATTTAAAAGTATGAATAATCAAACTGCTTCCGCGCCAGATAGGCTGTTGTTTTTAACGTGTTTTGTTGCATTGGTAACCACAGCTTTTGGATTTATCCTTCGGGCTATCGTTTTACCGCAATGGGGTATAGATTTTAATTTGACCCAGACCCAATTAGGGGAAATTTCAGGAGTTGGTCTCTGGCCCTTTGCCATTAGTATTGTCCTTTTTAGTCTTGTGGTCGATAAGATAGGCTATAAAACTTCCTTAGGTTTTGCATTTGTATGCCATGTTGCCTCGGTAATTCTTACCGTTACCGCTACGGGCTATAGCTCGTTGTATCTGGCCACTTTTATAGGGGCCATAGGCAATGGCGTTGTAGAGGCTGTTGTAAATCCAGTGGTAGCAACCATGTTTGCCAAAGAAAAAACCAAGTGGTTAAATATGCTGCATGCCGGTTGGCCGGGAGGTTTGGTATTAGGAGGTGTTTTTGCCTTAATAATGGGTGCAGAAATGGATTGGGAGTATAAAATTGCCCTTACATTGATACCGACCTTGATCTATGGTGTGATGATGTTGCGTCGCAAGTTCCCTGTGAATGAACGTGTCCAGGCAGGTGTTTCCTATAAAGAAATGTTGCAGGAAGTTGGAGCCGCTGGTGCGCTTATTATTGTATCCATAGTGGTGTTTCAATTAGGGGAAGTATTTGGCTGGACCCTTTGGTTGAATGTGATCATTATCTTGCTGATTACCGTGTTATTTGGACTCTATACACGAAGTTTCGGCCAGCCATTGTTTGTGATACTTTTGTTGATCATGATACCGTTGGCGGTAACCGAACTCGGTACGGATAGCTGGATTACGGATTTAATGACGCCGGCAATGACCAAAATAGGGCTACAAGCTGGATGGGTGCTGGTGTATACCTCTGCAATTATGTTTGTGCTGCGTTTGTTTGCCGGGCCCATTATCCATAAGGTGTCACCACTCGGATTATTGGCCATTTGTTCATTGGTGGCTGCGGTAGGGCTATTTTTCCTTTCCCAATCAGTTGGTGTAATGATATTGGTTGCTGCTACCATTTACGGATTCGGTAAAGCCTTTTTCTGGCCCACCATGCTTGGTGTGGTCGCAGAACGTTTTCCAAAGGGTGGAGCTTTGACCCTCAATATTATTGGTGGATTGGGCATGATTGCCGCAGGCGTAATTGGAGCGGGAATTATTGGATTTATTCAAGATAGCTCTATTGAAAAAGGAATCAAAGAATATGACAATGTCCAAAATACCGAATTGAGCCAGAAATTTATTACCGATGAAAAAACTAGTGTTTTTGGTAATTATCGGGCCTTGGACAAACAAAAGTTGGAGAATGCATCCGATGCTGAAATTGAAACCATAACAGAGGTTCAGCATCAGTCTAAAAAGGAAGCGTTGCAGTACATTGTTATTTTCCCGATTTTAATGTTTATCAGCTATATGGCGCTTATCCTGTATTTCAAAAAGAAAGGGGGCTATGCTGCCGTAGCACTGACGACGCATGATGATAATTGACAAGTAAGAATACATGACTTTAAAAAATATAAAGTTTGGTGCAAGTACGTGGTTATGGGCCTCCCCTTTTACAACGGAAACCATCGAAGCACTTTTTCCAAAAATTTCCAAATTAGGATTTGATGTCGTAGAAATTGCAGTTGAAGATCCTACGTTGATAGATGTACAAAAAGTAAAGGAGGGTTTAGACAAATATGGACTTGATGTAACCATTTGCGGTGCCTTTGGAAGCTCCCGCGATTTGACCAATGAATCCGTGGAAGTTCAAAAAAATGGACTTTCTTATATTGAAGCGTGTCTGGATATCTGTGAGGAATTGGGTGTTTCCTTTTTTGCGGGACCTATGTACTCCGCTGTTGGAAAGGCAAGAATGTTGCCCCCTGAACAACGAAAGGCGGAATGGGATTTGGCTGTGAAAAACTTGCGAAACGTTTGTGAGATGGCTGAAAATAGAGGGTTAAAAATCGCTTTGGAGCCATTAAACAGGTTCGAATCAGATTTGGTGAACACCACGGATGATGCCCTTCGAATGGTAAAGGACATCAATCATTCGTCAGCTAAAGTAATGATTGACAGCTTTCACATGAGTATTGAAGAGCGCGATGTGGAAAGTGCCATCAAGGCAGCTGGCGATAAATTGATTCACGTTCAGGTATCCGAAAATTACAGAGGAGCTCCTGGAAGTGGTCAAACCCCATGGGATGCCTATAAAAGAGGACTTGAAGCCATTGGCTATGAAGGTGTGGTTTCCATTGAAAGTTTTACCACCCAAAATGTGGAGTTGGCGGGAGCGGTTTGTTTTTGGACTCCCAAGGCAGATACGCAGGACGATTTCGCCAAAGACGGACTTCAATTTTTAAAAAAATGGGCTTCAAACTAAGAAGCTCGTTTCATCAGAATTATTAAAATATAAAACATGAGTAAAAAAATTAATGTGGCCATTATAGGTCTTGGTTTCGGAGCAGAATTCATTCCAATCTATCAAAAGCACCCAAACGCGGAAATGTATGCCATTTGTCAGCGTAACGAGGAGAAAATGAACGCTATTGGTGACGAATTTGGAATTGAGGTACGTTACACAGATTATGATGAACTCTTAAAAGACCCAAATATTGATGCGGTTCATATCAACACCCCCATTCCCAATCACGGGGAACAATCCATTAAGGCTTTAAAAGCAGGGAAGCATGTAGCATGTACCGTACCTATGGCAACAACCGTAGAAGAATGCAAACAAATTGTGGAATTGGTCAAGGAAACGGGTTTGACCTATATGATGATGGAAACTGTGGTGTATGCACGGGAGTTTTTGTTCATGAAAGAGTTGTATGACAAAGGAGAACTGGGAAAAATTCAATATTTAAAAGCCAGTCACCAACAAGATATGGACGGATGGCCCAATTATTGGCCGGGACTGCCTCCAATGCATTATGCGACCCACTGCGTGGGACCCGTGTTGGCATTGACAAAAGGTGAGGCCGAATATGTATCTTGTTTTGGTTCGGGAACTATTCGAGAAGAACTTATCCCTATTTACAATTCTCCATTTGCGGTAGAAAGTACCCATATAAAATTCAGAAATTCAGATTTGAGCGCGCATGTGTACCGTTCACTTTTTGATGTGGCACGTCAGTACCGTGAAAGTTTTGAAGTATATGGCTCCAAAAAATCAGTGGAATGGCCCCTAATAGAAGGGCATCCTCTGGTGGTGCATACGGCTAAAAAGCCGGAACCCGAAATACCTGAAGAAGTGGAATCACCAGATTACGCCAGGTATTTGCCGGAAGAAATCCAACGTTTTACCACCAAAGGGGTTTACGATACGGACGATAATCAACACTTATCCTTTACGCAAGGTGCCGGTCATGGAGGTTCACATCCGCATTTGGTGCATGAGTTCGTTAATGCACTAATAAAAGGGGAAGAACCGTATCCAAACGCTAAACAATCTGCCAATATCACCTGTGTGGGTATTTTGGCGCACGAGTCGGCCCTGGAGGGGGGTAAGCAAATTAGTTTACCGGACTTCACCTTAAGTGACAAATAGTTTTAAAATATCTTCTTAAAAAGAGAAAAGCCCCAATTAAAACTGTTGGGGCTTTTTATTGAAGTCAAGCATCGTATACTCGTTATATTGTGGAGACACAATACGTGGGAAAGGTTTTCTGCATTACAAAACGAATTCTGGATGTATTTTTATAGCTCAAGCTGAACACTTCTGTTCGGCTTTTTTGTTTCTCCTAATGACTAAACAGAATGTATGGTTTGGCTCAAAAGTTAATATTCTGACCTTCCATTTAAGATGTCGTTTTTTCACAATTACCCGTTGAATCGACAATCTACTTTTGAACGCAAAATCACAATATTAAAATGATGAAAACAATTGTAAGAATTCTATTGACTGTGTTGATTCTTGTTAGCGCAAACCATGCAAAGGGACAAGGGCAAATTATAAATGAAAAGAACAAGCCTTTGACCAAGATGCTGCTCTTTAAATGGAACGAAGAAGCCACGGAAGGGCAAAAATCCGAAATGGTTGCCCTATTTACAGATTTGGTAAAAGAGGTGGATGGTTTTGACGCCTTTGAAATAACAAAGCTTGTTTATTCCTATAGATTTGAAGCTTCCTTTGTTTTGAAGTTCAACTCTGAAGAGGCGGAAAAACGGTATAGGGCGCATCCCAAGCACCAGCAATTGGCCAGTTTGGGCCCCAAGCTTGTCAAGGATTTTCAAGAAATACAGTATTAGGGGAGATGAAAGACTCGTCATATATAGATGCGTTGACCCCGTTAAGGGGAATTGCTGCCATTTGGGTGGTTGTTTATCACTATGATCAATTAACGACCTTTACGGGATTGGACTATCTAGTGTCCCCCAAAACAACACTATTGTTGTCCAAAGGGTATTTGTTTGTTGACTTCTTTTTTCTTTTGAGCGGTTTCATTTTGGCCCACGTATATGGTGAACGCTTTCAAAATGGAATCAATCTTAAAAATGCTTGGAAATATTTATGGGCTAGGTTTAGTCGTTTATATCCGCTTCATATTTTTTGCCTGCTCACCCATATTGTTGTGGCCATTGTGTTGGTAATTGGATTTCCCAATGTATGGGAAAAATTTGGACACATGTATGCCTTGGAGGGTATCCCGGTACACTTGGTCTTGGGTCAGGCTTGGGGCTCGGAGTATTGGCTAACGTGGAATGTGCCATCCTGGTCGGTTAGCGCGGAATGGGCCATCTATATGGTTTCTCCCATCCTCTTTCTGCTTTTTTACCGGGGCAATCGAATAGGTCAATGGATCATGGGGCTTTTTTCATTTGTAATACTAGAGGCCATTGTGCAATGGAACGTAAAGCACTCATTGGATGCAACCTTTGATTTGGGCATCTTTAGGTGCTTCGCAGAGTTTAGTCTTGGAATTATCCTATACAACCTCTTTCAATCGGGAATAGGGAAAAGATGGTTGGGCAACGACATCTCTTTTCTTGGCGCTGCCACAGGGGTTCTCCTGATGCTGCATCTAAAGGTTAATGATGTGTGGGTGATTCCCTGTTTTGCACTACTGATTTTGGCCGCTTCCCACAACAAAGGAAGAGTTAGAAAAGTAATGAAATTGTCAGTGGCCCAATATTTAGGGAAGATTTCGTATTCCATTTACATGATGCAAGGTCTTTGGCTGAGCTTATATTGGATGGGATTGGATAGCTGGTTGCAGGAAAGATCGGGCGTTGTTCCAGAAACCTGGATTCTTGTTCTTGTTGTAACTGCCCTTTTGTTCATTAATATAGTCACCGCAGCTTGGTCCTATCACAATATAGAGGTTCCTATCCAAGAAAAGCTTAGAAAGTTGAGTTTTAAAAGGTCTTTGCACCTACAATGATTACAGAATTAAAACTCAAGCCCAAGAATAAGGGTAAAGACCTTGAATGTTTCGATTCCAGGGGGCTATTCAGTAGTATTTTGCTGATATACGGAAGTATAAAACGGCGTTTTTTTACAATTTAACCTTTAACGCTCACCGTAGTTTTGCTTAAACTTTTAAATAGTAACAATGGAAGAAATACTAGAAAAAACTGATTTGGAACTTTTGTTTGAAGAACAGGTAACCCTTACCGATTTTGTGGAATACGGGTTCAGCTTACAGGACGTAATGGAAGGTAAGCCCATTCCAAAAAGTGGTGCACGTTTCGACATTTATTTTGAAGGGGATGTCCTTGGAGACAAGATCAATGGTAAAATCACTGGAGTCGATTATTTGGAGATAAGGGCCGATAGACGTTTTTTCCTTAATCTGTATGCCACCATCCTAACCAATGACGGAGCAAGTATTCAAGTGAAGGAAACAGGAATCAACGATCAAGGCACTCTAAAATTGAACATGGAATTCCGTACCAACGATGAAAGATATGAGTGGATGAACCATGCACAAGTGACGGGTCTAGGAGCGGTTGATTTTAATACGGGCAAGGCTGAAGTAAAAGGATATTTAATTTAAAAAGAAACAATATGACAACAGTAAATCTAACTGAGATTGAGCTGAACGAATTTGTTGGAAAAGAAGACAAGAACCAACATTGCAAAGCAACATTTCCATTGATTGGAGCCCATGGTTCAAAAAAATTGGCCACGGTGTATTTTGAACTGGAACCTGGAGACCATTTGGGAAGGCATACCGATAGTGCAGAGGAACTTTTGGTAATCCTGGATGGAACAGTGGAGGCTTTGGTAGGAACTGAAAAACAAAAAGCTGAAAAAGGGGCATTGGTGCTCGTACCGGAAATGGTTCCCCATGACTTTAAGAATATCGGAGCCACTACAGCCAAAATACTCGGTGTTTTTGGAGGCGCCAATAATATTGTGGCAACATTTGACAATGAAATGCTGCCCACTGAATCGAATGTAGTGGATACTTCATTGCTTTTTAGTTGATATATAATGGTTTATAATTATTTTAGCGCACTCAAAACAGCATAATTTAGATAGACGGAAGCAATTTCAAAAAATGAACGTCAAGTTTTCAGAATACAGACCTTCCCCAGCATTGGGTTCTTATATAC
This sequence comes from Muricauda sp. MAR_2010_75, assembly GCF_000745185.1. Taxonomy (NCBI): domain Bacteria; kingdom Pseudomonadati; phylum Bacteroidota; class Flavobacteriia; order Flavobacteriales; family Flavobacteriaceae; genus Allomuricauda; species Allomuricauda sp. MAR_2010_75. The sequence goes on along the minus strand of NZ_JQNJ01000001.1, from coordinate 4,316,600 downwards.
AAGCGTATTATACAGGGGATTTTAACCTGTATTCTGAAAACAATTTTGTGCAATCCGTCGTTCCGAATGGTTGTATTGAATTGATCATTCACCTTACCCACGACCATTGCGAGCTGGTCAAGGAAGACACTTGGGGTAGATCTCCGGAGTTTACGTTGATTGGATTGCAGACCAAACCGTATGAGGTTAGGTTCCATGAGCCCGTGCAGATATTTGGAGTGCGGTTCAATCCAGAAGGGATTTACCATATTTTTGGGGTACCTCCAGCAGTTTTCACCGCTACCTTTGAAAATAGTACGGATGTATTGGGTAATGAATTCAAGGATTATTGTTCCCGTTTAAGGGAATCAACAAGTATCCAGCAAAAAATACAATTGACCGAAGCATTTCTGTTGAAGAACATGCTGGATAACTCCAAAGAATATGATTACGTTCGGATGGCATCCGAAACCATACGTAAGCATCATGGTTTGTTAAGTTTGGAAGAACTTATCCAAAAAGTCCATATCAGTCCAAGGCAGTTGCAACGCGAGTTCAAGAAAAGGTTTGGAATTACCGCAAAGGAATATATGCGACTTTCCCGCCTTAATGCCATTCAAAAGTACATGCAGGTACCCACCTCCTTAAACCTAACGGAGCTGTCTTATGAACATGGCTTTGCCGACCAATCCCATTTTATTAGGGAATTCAAAATGTTGGCCGGGACAAACCCCAGAGGATTTTTAAAAAAGAGAGCGGATTTTTTGACCTTGCCAGTGAACCTGGAATAAGAAACGAATGTAGTATCGCGGGTATTGGATGGACCCAATACCGGAAATCAAAAAAATATGAACGAAGTTTTAAAACGGGATCTCGATCAGATGGGGATTCTTTTGGAAGGTATTAAAAAAGAGGGCCTTTCATTTTTAAGGGATATCAATGAAATTCCAACCTCGACCCAACCCAAAGTACCAGCCGGAAATCCACTCAACCACAAGGGAAAAGGAGCTATTGCAGCTTTTGAAGAGTTCAGCGAACGATTCAAACCCATTATGGTGGGATCGCCCGGACCAAGATATTGGGGCTACGTTACAGGAGGTTCCACTCCCGCTGCCATCATGGGGGATTGGCTTACCAGTATTTATGATCAAAATCCCCAAGGAATAAAAGGGAATGGGGATATCTCCGCATTGTTGGAGTTGGAAGCCCTGGACTTGTTGCTGGAACTGTTTGATCTGCCAAAACAATATACTGGAGGATTTGTAACCGGGGCCATGATGTCCAATTTTACTTGTCTGGCCACGGCAAGGCAATGGTTGGGTAATGAACAAGGTATGGATGTTTCAAAGGAAGGTCTGTTCAACTGTCCTGAGATTAAGGTTTTGAGTGCCACCCCTCATTCATCTTCAATAAAAGCACTGGCATTACTTGGAATGGGAAGTACCAATATTATTCAGGTTGAGACCATGCAAGGAAACCGTGAAGCCATTGCTATGGACTCCTTGGAGCAACAAATCCAAGAACTAAATGGAGCCCCGTTTCTATTGATTTCTAGTGCAGGAACGGTAAATTCAGGAGATTTTGACGATTTTGAGGCTATTTCAGCACTTAAGTCCAAGTACAAATTTTGGTGGCACATTGATGCGGCTTTTGGAGCCTTTGTGAGTTGTTCACCCAAATACAAGCATTTGGTCAAAGGCTGGGAAGATGCGGACAGTATCACAGTTGATGGCCATAAATGGTTGAATGTGCCGTATGAAAACGCCGTCTTTTTTATTAAGGAGAAGCACAACAAGCTTCAGGTAGAGACTTTCCAAAACTCCAATGCGCCCTACTTGGGAGACATCGCTGAGAACTTCAGTTACCTTAATCTCTTGCCCGAAAATTCCCGTAGGCTAAAGGCACTTCCAGTATGGTTCACTTTAAAAGCGTATGGGAAGGAAGGTTACCAAAGCATTGTTGAAAACAATATACAACTGGCCAAGGATTTGGGGGAATGGATTCAAAACCACCATCAACTCGAACTTTTATCGGCGGTAAATCTCAATATTGTGTCCTTCACATGGAAGAACGCGGACCACGAAACCATAGATGAATTTTTAAACAGGTTGAATGCTAGAGGAAAGGTCTTTATGACGCCATCCATCTATAAAGGAAGAAAGGGGATACGGGCCGCACTTGTAAATTGGAGAACAAGCCCAATGGACATAGACATCGCCATAAATGAGATTGAAGCAACTTTGCAATCATTTTAAGATTGCATAAATGTCAATCAGAGCGTTTAGGCAAAAATCTGCAACGCTTTCAAAATAGTGGTAGTAAATTTTTAATAGTCCCATTACCACGGATATATTTTAGGGAAAATATTGGGAAGGGCTTTGGTATCTGAACTTTGGAGCAAAGATAAACGGAAGGGATTAAATAAAATCGTTGAACCCTCGTTATATTTGTAAAACCAAAAGATTCTAGTCTAAACCTTATGGCCAAAACCTCTAAAGATTATCTCTCCGATATTCTAAAAATAAATTTAAGCGATTCTGAATTCCAATGGTTGACAAGTGCTGTGGAGCAAATCTCGAAAACCAAAAGCAAAAAGGATCTATATATAACCTATAGTCTGTGCACATCCAAAGTCCAGGATAAGCCCATTACAGATTTTGGAACTCTTGAGTACGAATGGAAAAGTTATCTGGAAACACAAAAGGCATCAACCTTGGACATTGCAAGGATTTTTGTTCTTTCTTCGGTACTGTATGCTGGCGAAGAGTTTTTAAAGCCCGTACAGCAACTCATTCAAGTGGCGGACAAAACCGAACTGGAAACGTTCCTAAAATATTTGGTTTTGTTGCCAGAACCTAAGAACTTTAATTTTGCGGCTGTGGAGGCACTACGAACGAATATTGCCACGGTTTTCAATGCCATTTCCCAATATAATCCATACCCATCCCAATATTTTACCACCGCTGAGTGGAACCAAATGTATCTCAAAGCCGCATTTATGCAGCAAGATTTGAAAAAGATACCGGAAATCGAGAAAATGGCCAATAAGGATTTGGCACGAATCATCTCCGACTATGCCCACGAAAGATGGGCAGCTTCCAGAGCAATTGATCCGATGTTCTGGAGACCCGTATCCAATTTTTTGGAAGGTAATCTGATTGATGATATCGAACGTTTGTTCAAAAGTGAAGATGAAAGGGAACAGAAGGCAGCAACTTTGGTATGTTTCCATTCAAACGCAGATAAAGCAAAAACCTTGCTCAATACATACAACACCCATCTGCAAAAAGTAGAGGAGGGTAAACTAACCTGGAAAAATTTATAATACAATGGATGATAAAATGATGATCATAGACCCACACGTGCACATGACCTCAAGGACAACGGATGATTATGAGGCCATGGCAGCAGCTGGGGTCGTTGCGGTAATAGAACCTTCCTTTTGGTTGGGACAGCCTCGAACACAAGTGGGCTCATTTCAGGACTATTTCAGCAGTCTTGTAGGCTGGGAACCGTTTCGGGCTTCACAATTTGGAATAAAGCATTATTGCACTATTGGTCTTAACTCAAAGGAAGCCAACAATGTGCCCTTGGCTGAAGAGGTGATGGAATTGTTGCCACTCTACCTTCACAAAGAAAATGTTGTCGCCATTGGAGAGATTGGTTATGATGATCAGTCTGCGGCAGAAGACCGTTTCTTCAGGGAACAATTGGAGTTGGCCAAGGCCTTTAACATGATGGTACAGGTACACACCCCGCACAGGGACAAAAAAGCAGGTACCATTAAAAGTATGGAAGTTTGTTTGGAACATGGAATCGATCCTGGAATGGTGGTGATAGATCACAATAATGAAGAGACCGTACAAGAAGTGCTGGACCGTGGTTTTATTGCGGCTTTTACCATCTACCCCAAAACCAAAATGGGCAACCAACGTATGGTGGAAGTGGTAAAGAAGTTCGGTAGCACAAACATTATAGTGGATAGTTCTGCTGACTGGGGCGTAAGTGACCCATTGGCTGTTCCCAAGACGGCTAATTTGATGCTTCAAAATGGGGTGGCACGTGAAGATGTCGTAAAAACATGTTACCAAAATGCCCTGGACTTTTTCGGAAGATCAGGTAAAATGAAAGAGGAGCATTGGTTAAGCCCTGAGGCTATCGATCAACGAAAACTATTCAATGATAATAGCGTTCTTAGAGGTCAGGAGCCCAAGGTGGAGGATAACAAAATTGTTTGATGAGTCCAAAGTTAAAGGCATATCTTCAACTGTGTAGGCCTGCCAACTTACCTACCGCAGCAGCGGATATATTTGCAGGGATTTCCATAGCTGGATTATTTGCTGGTTTAGACGCCTTTGAAATACCGCACAGTAATTTCTTTCCAGCCTTCATTTTGATAATGGCTTCGGTGTTTTTATATGCCGGAGGTGTGGTGCTCAATGATGTCTTTGATATTGAAATTGATAAAGTAGAGCGTCCTGAAAGACCTATTCCCAGCGGTGTGGTACCTTTATGGAAAGCCAGGTTGTTTGGGTTTATCTTGCTTTTGGTTGGAATTAGCTTGGCGTTTCTGGTGAATAAAACGTGTGGTCTTATCTCCATTTTTTTGGCAGTGGCCATTTTGTCTTATGATAAATTTGCCAAGCACCATGCATTTTTAGGGCCTCTGAACATGGGAGTTTGCCGAGGTCTTAACCTTATTATGGGGATCTCTTTGCTGAATGCGATGGAGAATTGGCCCTATGTTTTGATTCCTGTGGTGTTTATCTTTGCGGTTACCATGGTGAGCAGGGATGAGGTCCATGGGAAGAACAAAGGCAATATTGTGCTTGCGGGACTGTTATATATACTGGTGCTGCTAGGTGTATATTATCTTCATTGTGTTTACACAGGTGGAGACCTTTGGTACCTTGTATTTTTAGCACTGTTCGCTTTTATGGTATTTAGGCCATTGATTAATGCATATAAGGAAAATAGCCCAGCAAATATCAAAAAAGCGGTAAAAGCTGGAGTATTGTCCATAATTCTATTGGATGCAGCCATAGCTGTGGCCCATTCCAACATAATTATTGGATTGATTATACTTTTATTATTGCCATTATCAATGTATTTGGCAAAACAATTTGCAGTTACGTAGTATATGGACAAAATTACATTGCCAACCATTCAACAAGAATTTCAAGTACGGTATACATATCAACTATTGTTTACCCAGCATTTATTTGCACTGGAAAATCCGTTGTTTAAAAATGTTTTGGCAGAATACCATCCCAATGAGCCCATAAAATGTCTATTTGTGGTAGATCAGGGAGTATTGGACCATCATTCCTATGTAAGGGGTGAAATAGAGGCATATTGCAAACACTTCGCGAACCAAATCCGGTTTACGGAATTGATTGCAGTGCCGGGTGGCGAGCAAAGCAAAAAAGACCAATCCAGTGTTGAAAAATGTTTGGCAGCTATCAATAGAAATGCTATCTGCAGGCATTCGTTTGTAGTAGCCATTGGTGGAGGAGCTGTGGTGGACATGGTTGGCTATGCCGCTACTATTGCACACAGAGGCGTACAGCTTATCCGGATTCCAACCACGGTATTGGCACAGAATGATGCTGCTGTTGGCGTAAAGAACAGCGTAAATGCCTTTGGCAAAAAGAATTTCTTGGGAACCTTCTCCATTCCGTTTGCCATTATAAACGATTTGGAATTTTTACAGACCCTGGAACAAAGGGATTGGATTGCTGGCGTGGCAGAAGCCATTAAAGTCGCTTTGCTGAAAGACAAGGTTTTCTTTGATTTTATTGAATCCAATGCCGAAGCACTGGCCAATAGGGAAATGGAACCCATGGCCTATCTCATTCATCGATGCGCAGAATTGCACATGGAACATATTGCCAAAGGAGGGGATCCTTTTGAAAATGGCTCTTCCAGACCTTTGGATTTCGGACATTGGTCGGCCCATAAATTGGAATACATGACCCAATATTCCCTAAGACATGGCGAAGCCGTGGCCATTGGAATGGCCATAGATATGGTCTATGCTAAGTTAACGGGCACATTGGGTGAAGATTTGAATAGGATATTCTCCGTAATGAAAAAAATAGGGTTCAACCTTGAGGTTCCTTTAGAAACTGATGCCGAAATCAAAGAGCTTTTAAAAGGAATTGAAGAGTTCCGGGAGCATTTGGGAGGCGAGCTTACCATTACATTTATTTCAGAAATAGGGAAACAGGTAGATGTACACAGCATTGATTATGAAGTAATGGAGCAGGCCGTCCGTAGCTTTATTCTCAAACCCCAAAATTCCTTATGAAAATTCAGGATAAATACCATTTAACCTATTGCACAAATATTCATGCCGGAGGAGATTGGGAGGAAACTTTAGCTAGTCTAAAACAAAATTTACCGGAAATTAAGAATACCGTTTCTCCAAACGATTCATTTGGTCTGGGCTTAAGGCTGGGCAATACAGCCAGTTTGGAATTGACCGATGAAGAACTCCAAAAATTCAAAGATTGGCTTGATGACAATGACTGCTATGTGTTCACGATGAACGGATTTCCCTACGGGAACTTCCATGGAGAACCCGTAAAAGATAAAGTTCACGTACCCGATTGGACTACAAAAGAACGATTGGAATATACGTTGCGATTATTCAAACAGTTGGATTTTTTGGCACCTGAAGGGATGGAATGTGGTATTTCCACTTCGCCGGTTTCCTATAAACATTGGTTTGACACTGAGTCAAAAAAAGAACAGGCTTTTGTTCGTGGTGCACAGCATATGGTCCAAGTGGCATTGCAATTGCATAAAATTGAAAAGGAATCTGGACGATATATGCACTTGGATGTGGAACCCGAGCCCGATGGTTTTTTGGAGAACACCCAAGAAGTACTGGATTTTTACAAGGACTATCTCATTCCCGAGGCAATCAAATCGTTTGAGTCGTTTCAATTGAGTATTGTTGAAGTAGAAGAGCTGCTCAAAAGACATATAACGGTCTGTTATGATGTATGTCATTTTGCATTGGCCTACGAAGCTCCAACTTTAACCTTTGAAAAGTTTAAAGCAACTCATATAAACGTAGGTAAAATCCAAGTGAGTGCTGCTCTCAAGATTTTATACCACAAGGAAAAGGAAGAGGAGTTGTGGAACACCTTGGCCCAATTCAATGAGCCTGTGTATTTGCATCAGGTTACGGAAATGGTGAATGGAAAAGTAAAAACGTACAATGATTTGCCCATTGTTTTGGAAAAAAAGGCACCGTTTGACGAATTGCGCTCCCATTTTCATGTCCCCATTTTCTTGGAAGATTATGGGTTGTTACAATCCACACAAGACCAGATTGTAAAAGTATTGGAGTATTTGGAAGGGCATTTTGTTAGCAATCATATTGAGGTGGAAACCTACACGTGGGATGTGTTGCCGGGCACATTAAAGGTTCCAATTACAGAATCCATTGCAAGGGAGTTGTCCTGGATGAAATCAAGATTAAAATGAAGAAGACCGTTGTCATCAACATTGTAGGACTAACCCATAGATTGATAGGAGAACATACCCCATTTATAAAATCATTTTTGGAAAAAGGAAAAGGTAGTGTGGTGAAACCTGTTTTGCCAGCTGTCACCTGTTCTGCACAAAGTACTTATCTTACAGGGAAGTGGCCCACAGAGCATGGCATTGTAGGTAATGGGTGGTTCTTTAAAGATGAACTGGAGGTCAAATTTTGGCGTCAGGGCAACCCTTTGGTACAATCCCAAAAAATTTGGGACGAGTTAAAAGCACAAGATCAAAAATTTACATGTGCCAACATGTTCTGGTGGTACAACATGTATAGCACCGTCGACTTTAGCGCTACCCCGCGACCCAATTATCTGGCAGATGGCAGAAAAATCCCTGATATTTACACCTATCCGGCCGAGTTGAGAGACAAACTGCAGGCCAAATTGGGCACATTTCCGTTGTTTAAATTCTGGGGACCCAAAACGTCCATAGCATCCAGCAGATGGATTGCCGATGCCACGATGGAAATGGACAAAGAAAACAACCCAACCTTGACTTTGGTGTATTTGCCCCATTTGGATTATAACATACAACGTCATGGGTTGAATTTCAATATCCTTAAAAAGGATTTGAAGGAAATTGATACCGTGGTCAAGGATTTGGTAACATATTACGAAGGACAATCGGCCAATATTGTATTGTTGTCGGAATATGGTATTACGGATGTGTCCAATCCCATTCACATTAATCGCTATTTAAGAAAAAAAGGGTATCTGGGTATCCGAATCGAGAGAGGACTGGAACTTTTGGATGCAGGCGCAAGCGAAGCCTTTGCCGTAGCGGACCACCAAATAGCCCATATCTATGTGAAAGAATCCACAGATTACGAGAAACTACATCAATACCTGAAAACCATCCCAGGCGTGGAAAAAGTCATTCCAAAAAATAAACTGGAGGCCCATCATTTGAACCACGAACGGGCAGGTGATTTTGTTCTTGTGGCTGATAAAGATAGCTGGTTCACCTATTATTTTTGGGAAGACGATGCCGTGGCACCCGATTATGCCCGTATGGTGGACATCCACAAAAAGCCTGGGTATGATCCCGTGGAAATGTTTACCGACCCTTCAGACAAACTTGTTGTGGCCAAGGTCATTTGGAAACTCATAAAAAAGAAATTGGGCTTTAGAACCGTTATGGATGTAATCCCCTTAAAGGCCGAGTTGGTGAAAGGATCCCATGGAAGAACCCCAGAAGACAAGGAGGATTGGCCCATTCTTGTGACCAACGACAAAACCAACTTGCCCAAGCAAGAATTACTTGCTACCGAGGTTTATGATGTGCTTAAAAATCATGTAATTCAATAAATATGGAGACGTTCTTCAAAATTTTCGCAATTGTTTTCACACTGTTGTTTGGCTATGCCATAGTGGTACAATTCAATGACCCAGATGCGCTAAAATGGATATTGATATATCTGGCGGCAGCCGTGGCATCCGTACTTTTTCTGCTTAAGAAGTTGAAATCAAGCATCTATTTTGCACTTACCGTATTCTTTTTGATACTTTTTGTTGTGTATTGGCCAGAAACTTACGAAGGGGTTCAACTGGACCATGGTATGAAAACCGTAAATATTGAAGAGGGAAGGGAATCTCTGGGCTCTTTGATTGCTGCCGTGGTAATGCTGGTATATGCATTAAGGACGCGTTTTTTGAACAAATCAAAAGGCTAATCAATTTTAGGAGAGAGTGTAGCATAATACGGTTCATAAACCGAAAATAACAGTTCGGTTATTCTTTTTATGGCTTTTTGACTAGCTGTATGATTTTTGGGCATCAACCAAAAAGCAAACAGCAATGAAATTTTTTGTACTTGTCCTATTTTCAGCCATAGTATGGACATCTTCAGCCCAAGAAACCATAAGCGGCAAGGTCGTTGACACATCGGGTAGTCCCATTATTGGAGCCAATGTTTATCTAGAAGGCACTTATGATGGGGCCTCAACAGATGAAGCGGGCAATTTTAATTTCCAAACCACTGAAACCGGTACACAAACACTTGTCATCTCAATGATGGCCTACGAGCCACATTATGAAATAGGGGAGGTTTCCTATTTAAAAAACCTTAACATCAAATTGATTGAGGCAGTAAACCAGTTGAGCGGCGTAACCCTATCTGCAGGGACTTTTGAGGCTGGTGATAATTCCAAAGTCTCAGTTCTAAAACCTTTGGATATTGTCACCACTGCGGGAGCTGCAGGTGATTTTGTAGCAGCCTTGCAAACCTTGCCCGGTACCACAACGGTCAATGAAGATGGCCGCTTGTTTGTTCGTGGGGGAAGTGCCGAAGAAACCCAAGTGTTTATTGACGGACTTAGGGTGTTCCAGCCTTTTAATGCCACAACCAACAATGTTCCTACCCGTGGACGATTTTCTCCATTCTTGTTCAAGGGCATTACCTTCAGTACCGGGGGATATTCCGCAGAATACGGTCAGGCTCTTTCCAGTGTTCTCTTATTGAACACCACGGATATACCCGATGAGGAAAAGACAGATATTCAAGTGATGTCCGTTGGAGGGGGGGTAGGCCATACCCAGATTTGGGGCAATACCTCTTTGAGTGTAAATACCAGTTATATCAACCTTTCACCCTATGAAGCCTTGATTCCCTCTACCCAGGGAATGGAATGGAACGATCCTTATGAATCCATTTCGGGAGAGGGTGTATTTCGAATAAAAGGAGATCGAAGTATATTTAAGTTTTACACCGGGTTTAACAGGGCCACCCTGGACATCGCCCAAGAGGACATCAATTTTGAGGATTTGGTCCGGTTTCAACTCAAGAATCGAAATCTATATTTCAATACCTCATACAAGCATTTTTTTGAAAATAATTGGAGCATCTTTGCTGGGGGCAGTATGGCAAGTGACATGAATGAGATTGCAGTGATGGAAGATGTCATTAATGCTGAAGAAATTAATTCCCACATAAAAATCGCAGCCAAAAAAGGATTTTCCAACCGATTTGAATTGAATACTGGGGTTGAACTGTTCAGCACAAAGTATGATGAAACTTATCAAGATTCTGATGGATTTACTTTTGATGGAGGCTATGATGATGTATTGGTAGCAGGTTTTTTGGAAGGAGATATCTTTTTCAGCCAAAATTTTGCTTTAAAATTGGGGGCTAGGGCAGAACACTCCAATGTATTGGACCAGTTTTCCATTTCTCCGCGATTGTCGTTGGCTTATAAGTCCAGTGAGAAAGGTCAATTTTCTTTGGCTTATGGTGATTTCTATCAAAAACCATTGGCTGAGTCCATCAAGTTTGACCAAAGCTTGGATTTGGAAAAAACCTCGCACTACATCCTAAATTACCAATACCTCGATAATGGCATGACCTTTAGGGCGGAGGCCTACTACAAGGATTATGATGATTTGGTAAAGTTTGATACCCCATTTCCTGAATTCAATTCCAATTACTCCAATTTAGGAAAGGGATATGCCGCAGGCATTGATGTATTTTGGCGGGATAACATGAGTATAGACAATCTGGACTATTGGGCATCGTACAGTTATTTGAACACAGAACGCGATTATCGCGATTTTGCAGAGGCTGCCACTCCGAATTTTGCCCCAGAGCACAATTTTTCATTGGTTACAAAATACTGGGTGAACGAACTTCGGTCACAGGTAGGGCTTTCGTATTCCTTTGGTTCAGGTAGGCCCTACGATAACCCAAATACCCAGGAGTTTATGGCCGAAAAAACCAAGACCTACAATAACCTTAGCCTTAATTGGGCGTATTTGATTGACCAGCAGAAGATACTTTACTTTTCAGTGAGCAATGTCCTAAGCTTTAATAACGTAAGCAATTACCAATACGCCAATGTTCCGGACAGTACTGGTTTTTACAATCGGAGGGCCATTACGCCTCCTGCGGACAGTTTCTTTTTTGTAGGGTTCTTCTGGACCATCAGCACCAACTCGAAAAGCAATCAACTGGATAATTTATAACAATTCATCCGTAAAACTTCACAACTCGGTAACCTAACATTTTAAAACCGACTTGGGTACTACATCTTTGAATCAGTAGAAAACCATTCATTAATCCATAAATAAAAACCAGAAAAATGAAAAAACTAGCAACCCTTATTTTAATCGCCGTATCAGTTACAGTTTCGGCCCAAGATCGTTATACTGAAGGTATGTCCAAAGCCATGCAACTTTGGGGAGAACAAAAGATAACCGAAGCCTCCAACCTTTTCGAACGTATTGCCATGGCAGAACCGGACAATTGGTTGCCCTATTATTATGCGGCCCTTGTAAATACCACAGCCTCTTTTGGCGAGAAAGATGAAACAAAATTGACCCAGCAACTGGAAAAGGCCAAGGAATTTGCAGATGTTGCCAAGAACATATCACCAGAAAATCCTGAAATACTTATTTTAGAAGCCATGATCAATACGGCTTGGATAGCATTTGATGGTGAAACTTACGGTATGACCTTGTCGGGTAAGAACACAAAATTGTACAACGAGGCAATGCAACTGGCCCCCAATAACCCTAGAGTAATATTTTCCAAAGCGGAATGGGATATGGGCTCGGCTCGCTATTTTGGAAAGGATACCACGCCATACTGCGAAGATGTGGAAAGGGCCATTGTACTTTTTACAACTACGGAATCCAAAGAAGTACCATTTTATCCCAATTGGGGTGAGGAAAGGGCAAAACAGGTATTGGCGCAATGCCAATCCTAAATAGAGTATTGGATATAGTCAAAACATGGCGCTTTTAATTCCATTGATTCCATTGTATTCAAAGCTTTGATAAAGATTTTCCATTCATAATAAGCTGACTTTTTGCAGGCACATTTGGAAAAAAGGAACGCAAATGACGCTAAGAAGAATAAAAAAGCATCCTCGTAGATTAATTGATTTTGATATTGGTAGAACACTTGAATTCTTTCAAAAAGTGAAGGGTTGAACTTGCAGTGTTAAATAAAAACTTGCCGTATATCGAAATATCATGCGAGACATCCCTTGATATTGCCCATTTTTAAAGGTTTCCCCAACTTTAAGTCATAAATTCAAATGAAAGTCGTTTTGAATTATAACAAACAAACATACTTCCACTTTCCCAAAGAGTGGTAGTAACGAAGCCTACTTTATGCATAACCTCACAAAGCTGTACTATGTGGCAGCCGGTATTGTTCTGCAAACGATTGCATGCCTATCACCGGTTACCTTAACTGCTCAACTGCAGGAAAATCATATATTTTCAAATCCTATTTCAATTCGTTCCAAGGCATCAGTTCTTTTGGCTGGGCAGAAGGACTATGAATTTAATGAGATTAGAAACAATCCGAAACTTTCCTTTGTTCCTCTTACTGGCATAAAGGAAAACACAGGTTTCTCAAATGACCATTTTTGGTTGACTTTTTCCTTGGAAAATACGACCTCTGAACCCGCATATTATTATCTGGAGACCGGAAGGCCCATTACAGATATTGTGGATTTGTATTTGGTCAAAGAAAATGGAAAAGTGGAGCGTCAATTTAGTGGTGATAAGATTCCCTTTGACCAAAAGACTATTCAACACAGAAAGTCCATTTTTGATATTCGATTGGCCCCAAATGAAAAAGCGGAGGCATACATACATATGAAAAGTGATGGAGAAGTGGTGATGCTGCCCTTGCAATTATATCAAAAGGACCAATTTTTCTATTTGACCTACAAGGAGCAGATTTTCTATGGCTTCTTTTACGGCATTTTGATTTTGGCGTGTGTCATTTATCTGTTCTTCTTCTTTGCGCTGAGGGATAGAGCCTTTATCTATTATGGTCTATATGTACTCTTTATAGCCTTGATGCAGTTTTCTTTGGATGGCTTTTTTCATCAATATTTTACACCCAAAGGTGGATGGCTTTCCGATAGAGCTGTGTTGCTTACCGCCTTTATTTCGCTATTTTTCTTTGGAAAATATGGAGATAAATTCCTGAATTTAAAGGAGAACAGCAGGTTTTTACATAGCTCTGGTAAGGTTTTGGGATTTAGTATTGCTTTGGGTACCCTGCTCTTGGTTGCAGTACCATCTATATTTCAGTATTGTTATCCGCTGGCCAATGCCATTGGTATTTTGGTACTGGTGCACATGATTGCATCGCTCGTGGTGATGAAAACAAAAAAGGTAAACGTTGACCCTTACTTCGTTATTGGTATCTCCTTTTTGGTCTTTGGATTTGTGGTTTTTATCCTGAATAATTTTAATACCATTGAAAATTCATTTTTTACTAACAATGGAGCTAAATTCGGAATCGGGTTTGAGATTATCTTCCTATCGATTTCCATGAGCAATAGAATTCGAAGTTTACGCATGGAAAATGAAAAGAACCAAATGTTGGCGCTTCAACGGGCAGAAGATATGAACCAGATCAAGTCATCTTTCCTTTCCAATATCAGTCATGAACTACGTACGCCATTGAACCTCATTATGGGTGTGGCCACCTCACTCCAACAAAATAAGGAAGAAGAAGATTTGGAAGAAAAGTGTAAGCTTATTTTAAGCTCATCCAAAAACTTGTTGGGGTATATTGAGGACATACTCGACTTTACGGTTATTGAAAAAGGAAATCAAGAGTTAAAAGAAACATCCTTTGACCTTCCATCAACTTTGGAAAAAGTCATAAAAATTCAAAGGGCCAAAGCCGAAGCCAAAAACTTGGATTTCAATTTAGCCATACCCAATGGGTTGCCTTCTAGAATAGTGGGTGACAAAGGAAAAATGGTTCAAATCTTAAACCATCTGCTCGATAATGCCATCAAATTTACCAATCACGGAAGTGTTGAGATTAAGGTTAATGCCAAACAAAAAGGGAAAGACGGCGTTCAGCTCGATTTTGAAATTAAGGATACGGGTATTGGGATTTCAAAGGAGAAAATGAGTACGATTTTTGAATCCTTCACCAAAAAATCCTTCATGGATAAGCGTGAATTCAGTGGTTTGGGACTGGGACTTTATATTGTTAAAACCTACGTGGATTTGCAGGGCGGGACTATCGACATCAAAAATAACGAACAACAGGGCACAACGTGTCACTTAGGTCTTAATTTTGAAGTGGATGAACATGAAACGGAGCTTGGCCAAGATGCACAACCGTTGACCCAATTGAACAGTAGTGCGGTTGGGGCAAGTCGCATTCTTTTGGTTGAGGACAACAAAATGAACCAGACTGTAGTGAAGTTGTTGCTTAAAAAGTGGGAAAATGTAAGCCTAACAATAGCCAATCATGGTAAGGAAGCGCTGGAAATTATGAATGAAGAGACTTTTGATCTCGTATTGATGGATCTTCAAATGCCAGAGATGGATGGTTTTGAAACTACTTCGATAATTCGTTCCGGTAGGGCCAATTGTGCCCCCGATATTCCTATCATTGTACTTACAGCAGATAATACCAGTGATACGCGGAAGGAAATTTTTAGACTGGGTGCCAATGATTTGGTGACCAAACCAGTAAATGGGGCGCTGCTGTTTTCGAAAATAAACAAGAACTTTCCCTTAAGCATCAAAGTTGCTTAAAGCGTATTTGCTTTTTTCTATCTAAACAACCGTTTGAGAATATAGGCAAATAGAAAACCTTTTATAGGGCTAAGAATTCGATTGGCCACGGTGAGGGGTTCAAAAAAGTGTTCAATAGCGTTCTTATTGGATTTAAGTGCCTCTAAGTTGATGTCTTTTTTGAGCCGTAAGATTTTCAACTCTTGTTTTATTTCCTTCATGGATTCAAAATCGGTCTTATTCATCCCTTAAAATGGTTTTTGAAAGTTTTTTGATGATTCTTTTTTCAATTTTCTCTTTGAAAAGGGCATATATCACAAGCATCAACACAATGTACAGCACTCCGGTGAGTACATAGCCCAACGCCAAATTTTCAAGCAGGTTTCCCAAATAAATGGAGAGGGCAATGGAGAAGAGTCCCATGGCCATCATTCCCAAGATGGAGAAAAAGGCCAGTTTTACTGTACCGATACTAAGCTCGGCTGTATGCATGAACAGCTTCAACTTGTAATACTCCCAAGAATGTTTCAGGTATTCTTGGGAGTTATCTATGGATTCAGTTGTAACTGTACCTATTTTTTTTAAGGAACTCATTTATTTTGAGGCGGTTTGAAGTTTCTTATTTTTGGCCTTAAGCTCCTTCAACTTCGCTTCCAATGTTGAGATTACATCGTCAGCCTTATAACTTGCTGAGGAGACCAAGGATTCCACTTCGTCCTCCAAAGAACTGGTTTTGGAACTGAACGTATCAACAACTTGGTTTTTCAGTTGTGTGGTGCTTTGTGCCACATCATCTACCAAGCTATTGGATTGTTCCACCAATTTTTTTCGAGTTGCTGTTCCTTTATCTGGAGCGAACAATATGCCTAAGGTTGCTCCTATGGCCGTACCGGCCAATATTCCTAAAATTGTATTACTACTATCGCTCATGTTTTATTGTTTTATTGATTCATTACAAAACTATGAGCTTTCCCTGCAATGTATTAGTGCAATGGAATTAAAGATTGACTCAATCCAATTTTAGATTTTTACGTGCCTATTTTTTTGAGTCAAAAAATGAAATTTAATTGTCCGCCCCATCGGCCCTTGCACGGTCAATGGTATATTGGGCAACCTCCCGACCTTGATCTGTGCCTACGGTTGCGTCAAAACTCCAATGGATCCCTCCATACACCCGCGATATTGCGGCTTCTTCGGCCCATGCTCTCATCGTTGAAGCTTCCTCGGGGAAAATATAGGCCAGCACTTCGGATGCAGCAGCTGAGAATACGCTGTGACCAGACGTATAGCTTGGGAAGTTTGGTGTTCCAGCTATGGTCTCAAATCCTTCAATGAGTTGAATGGGTCTTGGATAATGATAATAATATTTGGCATCCCAACAACTTATACCTGAATCCATAATGGCCATGTTCATATAGGCCAATGTGCGAGCAGTTTGCAAAGGATTTAATTTGTACTCCACAATAAGTTCATTGGCGATGCGGTTCCAGTGTCCGGGAGGAGTGTAGGTACCCAAGCCGTCTTGCCAAAAGTTGGCAATCCGTCTTTTTTCATCGGTCATGTTGCGGGCATGATCCTTCAATACCTCCACATCGTCCAAGTATTCCTGTGAATCCAATGCGGGCGGAGGGATAGGGCGAACACTCTCCACATCGTCAATGCTCCACATGGTTACTTTGCTAAAGAACGGAGTTAATCCTACAGGACGTTCGGGGATTTCAAGGTTATCCCACGCCCAACCAAATCGATCAAGGGCAGCTTGCTTGATGGAATCAGAGACTGCTTTTGGGGTTTGGGCATTCTTCATACCATCGGTACTGGCTCGGGACAGTCCCATGGCCGAAACGGCATCACCGATTGCCACACCAGCGGTAATGTCGCTCTGTACATTGCCGCCAGAATTGATAAGGCTCTCCAAATGTTCCTCTTCCAATTTTTGCAGGTATTCTGCTTCCAACGGAAACATGGCTGTTAAAATATTACGAGAAGCACGGGCTATTACCGCTCCATCAGAAGGATAGGAAGGAATGTTGTTTTCTTCATAGGCATACTTGATGCTTTCATTTACTTGATATGGGGCAGGCCTGTTGTATTGGTATTTATAATGCCAAGCACTGATGAGTCCATCAAACTGAGCAACAGACAAATAGGCCAATGCCCTGCAAGCATAGGGTGGATGTGCAAATGGAAATGCTGGCGGACCTTCCGGGTTTGCTGGATTGGGCAAGGTATAGGTGCCATCTTCATTAGGACCTGGAATAAGGTTGTATTTGGCAATGAGTTCCAGGGCAATCTCATTCCAGCGCACGGTAGGATTATTGGTCCAGTACTTTACGGCATTCTTTTGTTTTGAAGTCATGCTCACCGTGGCCGTTCTTACAGCATCAAGCTCATCTTGATAGGCTTGGGAATCTGTAGCATCAGGAGCATCGATGTCTATAACATTTCCTGCGTCTAGAAGAACCGGGGTCCATTCCCCTCCATTTTCATTCAGTTCTGTAAAGGTATACCCTTCATAAGGAAGGTACCTTGGTGTATCTTTTTCGCATGAAGCTAAAATGGTAAGCCCCAAGGCCAGTAACAGTGTGTATATTTTATTGTTCATTTTCTTCTACTTCAATTGTTTTCTTGAATGGGTTAAACTGATAGGTAACACCAAAACCAGTGTTACTTAATTTGGGCATGTTGCGTCCGTCAATAATTCTATTATGGTAAGCCACAACACCCAATCCTTTCAATGATTTAAAATAGTACTGGGCGGAAAAACCAATACGGTCAAATTTTACCCGGTTTGTGGGCTGTGCGGCATTATAGGCCCTAATATCGTCACCGCTGGTAGAGGCCAATCCGGTATAGTTGAACTCAAGTTTTAGGGAATAATCAAACAGCCATTTTCCAACAACACCATCATAGGTCCATGCATTGGGTACGTCCATCCAAGCGGTGTAATAACTACCATCGGCATAATAATAATCCCGTTCCGCTTCGGTATAGCCGCGCCATAAATGGGCAATGGAACCTCGAACATAGAATCCATTGTTCCATTGATACTGACTAATGGCCCGTAATGCAAATTCCGGGGCGCCAGCACCAATACTGTACGGTTTGTAATCAGATAGATAATTGGTGAAAGGGGTAGAAAAACTTGCTGTGGCAAAAGCGGTAAGCTCTCCATTGAGCACAGTTTCTTGAATTGCCCGATATTTAACGGCCAATCCTAAATCCTGAAAACCGCGGGCCCCTGTAAACTTTCCTCCATTGGGTTCCGATGATTCCGTTCGTATAAAAGGTAGCCCAACATAAAAGTTGAGGTCATCCAAAATACCAATGGCCGCCATGGGAAGCACTGTATTTCGATCAACTGTGGCTATGGTTTGGTTAGATCGCAAATAGTCGCCTTCCCAATACCGGTCAAAAGAGCCCATGTCATAGGCAAACAAGACACAAATGTTCTTGGATGGCATCATAAGGGCGTCACTGGGTGTCTGTGCTTCTAGTGTGGTTGTTGAACAAACACACAAAAGGACTTGCAGCACAATGGAGCAAGTACCGAAGAAGCTAATTTTATGCTTGAATGAAATTCTACAAGCACTCTTCGTTTGAATCATGTTTAAAGTTTGATTGAAATTGGTTTTTAATAGATTGATTTTCATCGCATTGAAAGAATATCTTGTGCAATGCTTAAGATGCGGGCTAAAATAGACGTAAGCCTAAAGCAAATGAATTAAGGAACGACTAAGAAATGCTAGGTAAAGAATAATGAAGCTAAGGAAAAACTAAAATAAGTTGCCCTTTGTTTAATGTTTTAAAGGTAAGGCGTTGGGGCATTTTGCTTAAAAGGATTCTATGGTCCTAAACGTAAGGTTTATCCGTGGCTTGTGAATGACCTTTGTTGGAGGAAGACGATGTAGCCAATGCGTCTGTGTTGCACCTTTCATCACCAACAAACTACCGTGTTCCAAAAGTAGGGTGACTTTTTCCTTGGTTTTTTTGTGCTTGAAGGAAAATCGTCGTTCGGCTCCAAAACTCAAAGAACCGATGGCACCATCTTTTTTGAGGTCTTTTTCGGCATCACTGTGCCAGGCCATGCCCTCTTCTCCAGAGTGGTACAGATTAAGCAAACACGAATTATAAGTTTCCCCGGTCAATTTTTCCACCAATTGTTTCAATTCCAAAAGTTCGTTGGTCCATGGCAGGGCCTTTTTGGTAGTTTTGGAATAGGTATATTCAAAAGGTTGGTCGCCATACCACGCGACTTTTCGTTTGGTTTCAATACGTTTTCCAAAGATAATGGCCACATCGTTTTTCCAAGCGATGGAATGAAGCAAGTGTTCATAAAACCCATTTGCTTTTTCATAGTCCATGATCATACCGTGGTAATTCACAATGCCATCAAAAGGCAACCAGTTTTTATTGGGGTCTATTTGACTACTGAACAAATCCATTCTTCCATTTTTGATATGCAATCTTCATACAATGTCCGCAGGGTCGATATCCTAAATTTAGGGCTTCCTTCTCAGAACTAAAAAAAACACGATTTTTACGTTTCATACGTTTGCCCGAAGCGCATTTCAAGGTACCATAAATCTTCAGATTTATATTTCCGGCAAAGAGGATTCCTCCATTTTTGATACCTTGTCTAAGGGCTGAATCACTTAATACGGAATGTTGTTTCATGTCAACTAACAGCATCGTGAAAAATAATGCCCAATGCATACCGGTTTCCATTGGTAACTTCACTTACCCCATGCTTCATGTTTACGCGGTAGTACCCTTTTTGCCCCTTCACAGGCCTAAAATTAGTGGTAAAGAATACAAGGTCACCTTGATTGGGCTTTAGTACGATGGCTTTGGATTGGGCCCTGGGGGTTTGTTGTGTCATTACAAATTCACCACCCGAAAAGTCAACCTCCCGATTGCTCAACACCAGTAGTGCCTGGATGGGAAAATAGACATCTCCATATAAGTCTTGGTGCAAGGTGTTGAAACCGCCTTCACCGTATTTGAGTATCAATGGGGTAGGTTTAAGCTGCCCTCTCTCTTTACATTGCTCCAATAACTCTTGATGGGTAGTAGGAAACATCTTGTCAATTTTCAATACTTTCATCCAAAGATTGGCCACAGGGGCAAGATGGGGATAAAGCTTGGTTCTCAATTCTTGGATTTTCTCCGGAAGCGGATAATCAAAATACTTATACTCGCCCAAACCAAAACGATAACGCTCCATGACTACCGTTTTTCGGTACCCATCAGGCTTTTGATAGCGTTGGATGAATTCTTGGCATTCCACTGAACTTAAAAAACCAGGCACGGAGGCATATCCTTTTTTGTGTAGTTCCCCATGCACTTGAGTCCAATCAATATGTTCCCATTGAGGAAGGGTATTTTCTGTTTTTTCCATAAGATTTTGGTGATATTATTGGGCTAAGTCCATTTGCGCAGCTTCCCATCCAATGATGGCATTCTTTCGGGTATTGCCCCACATATACCCACCAAGTTTTCCAGAAGATTGGATTACCCTATGGCAGGGAATCAAAAATGCAACAGGGTTGTTTCCAATGGCCGTGCCCACCGCCCTTGATGCTTTTGGACTATCAATTTTTTGGGCAATGGCTCCATAGGTGGTCAAGCTTCCTTGGGGGATTTTGAGTAAAGTTTCCCAGACCTTTAGTTGAAATGGGGTCCCGCTTAAATGCAATTTAATTTGGTCCAGTCGACTCCAATCGTGTTGAAAAATGAATAATCCATCCTGCTGGGTTTTATCCAATAGTTGATGATACTCAGCATGGGGAAAACGGAATTTTAAATCTTGAAATCCTTTCTGTTCTTCATCTATAAAGGACATGTGGCAGATGCCTTTTGGGGTAGAGGCCACAATTAAATTACCAAAGGGACTTTCGGCAAAACTGTAGTTGATGGTTAGATTTTCGCCTCCATTTTTATATTCCCCCGGGGTCATTCCCTCAATAGTGATAAAAAGATCGTGGAGTCGGCTCGTTCCCGAAAAACCGGTTTCTTGGGCAGTGTCGAACAATGTCGCCTGTCTTTCTTTCAGGAGCTGTTTGGCATATTCAATGCTGATGTATTGCATAAATTTTTTGGGACTAACCCCGGCCCAATCGGTAAACAGCCTTTGAAAATGAAATGGACTCAAATGGACTGATTCGGCAATCTCATTTAAGGAAGGCTGCTCTTTAAAGTTTGTGGTAATGAATTCAATGGCCTGTGCTATTCTGTTGTAATTGTATTCGGTTTGTGCTGTCATGGCGTACAAATTATTTCATAGCAAAAGTAAATGGCCCATTAGGGCAATAAAACCCGAATCTTGCTCATCTTTATTCTTAGCAAGGTATAAATTGCAGTATTTATGAAGAATTTAAGAACATAATGTTAATTTTTTTCAAGATGTCCTAATTTGGAATGGGTCTTTGCTAAAAAACCCATAAATTCAAGTGAATTTTAGACAATATGGCAACATTTACACTCAACATCAACGGAAAAACGCAGGAGGTGGACGTAGACCCCTCCACACCCATTCTTTGGGTTTTGCGAGACAATTTAAAACTAGTAGGAACCAAGTACGGTTGTGGTATTGCACAATGTGGCGCTTGTACCATCCATTTGAATGGAACGGCCACACGGTCCTGCATGTTACCGATATCGTCTGTGGGCAATCAAGAAATAACTACCATTGAGGGGTTATCTGAAGATGGAGACCATCCCGTGCAAAAGGCTTGGATTGAAGAAGATGTGCCCCAGTGCGGTTACTGTCAAGCAGGGCAAATTATGACTGCTTCGGCGCTTTTAAAACAAAATCCGAATCCTACGGACGAAGAAATTGAAATGGCAATGAACGGCAACATTTGCCGTTGCGGAACATACCTTAGAATACGAAAAGCTGTGAAAACGGCATCAAAATCATAACCACCCTTTAAAAAACATACACCATGACGCTTGTAAAGACAAAAATAGGACGACGTGCTTTCATACGAAATACAGGTTTGGCCGGAGGTGGGCTCGTTCTTGGATTCAACTGGTTGGCTTCCTGCAAAATGACCCCAGAGCAAGTCAACAGTATGCCCAAAGAGTGGTTTGAACTCAATGGATTTTTGAAAATTGGGGACAACGGTTTGGTGACCATCATGTCACCCAATCCGGAAATAGGACAAAACGTAAAAACGGCCATGCCCATGATTGTGGCCGAAGAGTTGGATGTGGCTTGGAAAGACGTCATTGTGGAACAAGCTCCCTTGAACACAGATATTTTTACACGACAATTGGCAGGGGGAAGTCAATCCATTCGCCAAGGGTGGGAAGGTCTTCGCATGGCTGGGGCCACGGCCCGTCAAATGTTGAAGGAGGCTGCTGCCAAAGCTTGGGAAGTTCCTGTTGGTGAAATTACTACTTCCGAAGGAATGCTCACCCATGAGGCTAGTGGCAAATCAGCCGGATATGGTGAAATTGCCTCCGCTGCTGCTGCAGTTGAGGTTCCAGAAGAAGTGGAACTTAAAGAACAAAAAGATTTTAAAATCATCGGTACCGACCGCAAGAATGTGGACGGTGAGAAAATTGTGACTGGAAAACCATTGTATGGATTAGATGTACAAAAAGATGGTATGCTCATTGCCATGATTGTGCATCCACCGGCCTTTGGCATGAAATTAAAAGATATGGATGCTGAATCCGTAAAATCCATGCCGGGAATAAAAGATGTGTTTCCTATTGTGGTGTACCCCGAAGATGTGGAAAAACAATGGTCCGATGGAGGAGCCATTGCTGAATTGGCGGTTGTTGTTGGAAACAGTACCTGGGAATGCATGCAAGCCAAAAAGGCACTGCAGGTTCAGTGGGAAGAGGATTCCAAAATGGAGAGCACCGCTTATCATGATGAGAGGCTTTCAGAACTGTTAAAAACCACCCCAAAAGAAGCTGCGCGTAAAGACGGTGATGTGGATGCCGCATTCAAAACCGCTGCCAAAATTGTGGAAAGTACCTATACCGCACCCTTCTTGGCCCACAATACCATGGAGCCTATGAATTTCTTTGCCGATGTTACAGCAGATAAAGCAGAATTATTGGGCCCCATTCAAACTCCAGAATTTTTAGAACTGACATTGGCTTCCAGATTGGGATTGCCCAAGGAGAAGATTGATATTATGATGACCCGAATGGGAGGTGGATTTGGTCGCCGTTTGTATGGAACTTTTGCTGTGGAAGCCGCTGTAATTTCCCAAAAAATGGGTGCTCCCATAAAGTTAGTGTATACCCGTGAAGATGATATGACCCAAGGAACCTACCGCCCTTCGTACAAGGTAAAGTACAAGGCTGGTTTGGATGAAAACGGCAATTTGATCGCATGGCATGTTCGCGGTGCGGGAACCAACGATGACCTCGTTTTTGAAAATCGTTTTCCAGCGGGTGCAGTGGACAATTACCTTGCTGAAAAGCATAGTTTGCAAACCAATGTGACCACTGGTGCATGGCGGGCCCCTCGTTCCAACTTTATTGCTGGTGCCGAGCAAGCCTTTATGGATGAGGTGGCAGAAGCCGCTGGTAAGGATCCTATTGAATTCCGTTTGGAGTTGTTTGATCGGGCCATTTCAAACCCAGTTGGAGATCCAGAACAAAATGATTACGACCCAGAACGTTATGCGGGCGTACTAAAATTGGTCAAGGAAAAATCCAATTGGACCAGTGGAGACAACGGAAAATCCAGAGGGGTTTCAGCGTACTATTGTCATAATTCGTATGTGGCTCAAGTACTGGATTTAACCATGAATGGAAATACGCCCAATGTGGACAAGGTTTGGTGTGCCGTGGATTGTGGAATTGTCATCAACCCACTGAGTGCCAAAAACCAGATTGAAGGTGGAATTGTGGATGGTATTGGACACGCTACCTATAGTGCGATGACCTTTAAGGATGGCCAACCGGAACAATCCAATTTTGACACATATCGCCTAATCCGAAATATGGAGGCACCAAAGGAAATAGAAACCTTTTTTGTTGACAATGGCATTGACCCAACAGGTTTGGGCGAACCATCATTGCCACCAATTGTGGGAGCTTTGTCCAATGCAATGTACAAGGCAACCGGAAGGCGTCATTACAATCAACCTTTGATCAATGACAAGCCCCCATTGGTAGGCTGATATTGAATCCAAGGAGAACAGATTAAGGGAGCAATTTAGTTGGGTATAAGCCTATAGATTGCTCCTCCATCTACTCCAATATATAGGTAACCATCTGGTCCTTGTCTTACTACCCGTATCCTTTTATTAAAGTCTTTTAGCAACCGTTCCTCATGGATTATCTTTCCCTCTTTCAACACCAATCTATTTAGATGGGTAAGTGCCATGGCTCCAATAAAGAGATTCCCTTTCCATTTTTTAAACTTATTACCTGAGTAGAATTCCATGCCGCTGGGGGCAATGGATGGCACATAGAGGTGGTTGGGTTGTTCCATACCTTCTTTATGAGTAATTCCTTCACCAATAGGAGTGTCGTCATAATCTATGCCATGACAGATAACGGGCCAGCCATAGTTGAGACCAGGGTCAATTCGATTAACCTCATCACCACCTTTGGGTCCGTGCTCATGCAACCATAATTCTTGGGTCTGGGGATGAATGGTCAAACCCTGTGGATTTCTATGTCCATAGCTCCAAATTTCAGGTTTGGCATTGGGTTTTCCAACGAATGGATTGTTATTTGGTATCCTGCCATCATCAAAAATGCGCATTACTTTTCCCAAATGATTGCTCAAGGTTTGGGCAGAATCCTTTAGATCATAACGGTCTCCCATGGTAAAAAATAGATATTCGTTATGAATGGCCATACGCGTTCCATAATGACTCGGGGAGCTGTAAAAGGGAAAAGCCGTAAAAATACGCTCAATTTGGGTTAAGGAGTCTCCCATTAGTTTTCCACGATCAATAGCCATGGTACTTGCAGTGGAATCCCCGATGGAATGGGCAAAATACAACCAGTTGTTTTTTTCAAATTCAGGGTGAAGAAGAATATCCAATGCCCCGCCATCACCTTGACAATAGGATTTAGGAACCCCTTTTAGTATTTCTTTTGTTCCAGAACCAGGGTTCACGCGGATGATCTCACCAGAAAATCTATTGGATACCAGTAGCTGTTTATCGGGTAAAAAGCACATCCCGAAAGGAACACGAATACTGTCGGCTACCAGTTCCAATTCAAAATTCTCCACCTCGCTTTCAAATGCCAATTTGGGATTTTTTCCCCTACAAGAAATGCACAGTAATAAAAGCCAAAGTATAGCTGCCCACAAGAAGTTATGTTTCATAGATCAGTAGAATAGGTTTGGAATATGCGATATAAATATGGTGAACTTGTCTGGGCTACTTTTTTTGATTTATAGTAAACTCATACGGATTTATAAATCTGTCAATGGAATGAGGTATTTATCCGGGTTTTTTATACCCCGTTGGATATTGCCGACGGTTCAATGAAAAATCACATGAAAAAGTGGATAAACTTCGGCGTTCCAACACGGAATCGTGAGACCTTTTGGATGGGTTGATAACTGGTTTTTATGTGGATTTATACGCGTAAAGAATTGTTTTTCAGAGTATTATGAATAATAAATATTTTATTGAAAAATGTTTGCAATATTCATTTTTTGTTTATGTTTGCTTCATGAATGAGTCCAAAAAAGGACGCATTGCCTATCGCTTTGAAAACTTTTTTCATGTTCGGGCTTTTGGGGATAAGGAAGTCTACCCAACAAGCCGTCTTAAAGTTAAGACACCGAATAGTAGGGCTGACTTCCGAAATGCACTCCGTCATCCGTGATTACTCACGGAGCCCTTTCTTTGTGGCCTATACCGTATTCGAATTTCGCATCTGAGAAATTTTGATTTTCAGACTTCTATTTTTCTCACTATCTTTTATTATAAACAGCGAAATTTAAATGAAAACAAAGTACATCGACTTGATCGAGCAGACTTACGATTTTCCCCAGGAGGAATTTCAATTAGAGGACAACAAACTACAGTTCCACGGTGTAGACCTATATAATTTGGTGCAACGCTATGGAACTCCTTTGAAGTTCACATACCTGCCCAAAATATCCAAAAACATACAGCGGGCAAAAGAGTGGTTTGGCGCGGCCATGGCCAAGCATGATTATAAAGGATCCTACCACTATTGCTATTGCACCAAAAGCTCCCATTTTGAGCATGTTTTGAATGAAGCCCTCAAAAATGACATTCACATTGAGACTTCGTCGGCCTTTGACATCAATATTGTGGAACACTTAAAAAAGAAAGGTAAAATTTCAAAGGATACCTATGTTATCTGTAATGGGTTTAAACGGGACCAGTATGTACAGAACATAGCACGGTTGATCAATGAGGGGCATAAAAACTGCATCCCTATTATTGATAATTATGAAGAAATTGAACTCTTAAGCGAAGCCATTGAAGGGAAGTTTAAGGTGGGTATCCGGATTGCTTCAGAAGAAGAACCAAAATTTGAGTTCTATACCTCACGATTGGGTATCGGGTATAAGAACATTGTACCCTTTTATAATCAGTCCATCAAAAATAATGACCAGGTTGAGTTGAAGATGTTGCACTTCTTCATCAATACAGGAATCAGGGATACGGCCTATTATTGGAACGAGCTTTTAAAGTGTCTAAAAGTCTATATAAGCCTTAAAAAAGTATGCCCAACTTTGGATAGCCTTAATATAGGCGGAGGGTTCCCCATTAAGAACTCCCTGGCTTTTGAATACGATTATGAGTATATGGTGGACGAGATCATCCATCAAATAAAGCAAGCGTGTGATGAGGCTGAGGTTGAAGTGCCCCACATCTTCACCGAATTTGGAAGTTTTACCGTAGGTGAAAGTGGTGGAACCATTTACGAGGTGCTTTATCAAAAACAACAGAACGATAGGGAAAAATGGAATATGATCAACTCGTCGTTCATCACTACCATGCCAGATTCGTGGGCCATTAGCAAAAGGTTCATCACTTTGGCCATAAACCGATGGAACGAGGAGTATGAGCGGGTTCTATTGGGAGGGTTGACCTGTGATAGTGACGATTATTACAATTCGGAACAGCACATGAACGCTATCTATATGCCCAAGTACAAAAAGGATAAACCCTTATATATCGGGTTTTTCAATACGGGAGCTTACCAAGAAACCATTGGAGGTTTTGGTGGATTGCAACATTGTCTCATTCCCCATCCCAAACATATATTGATTCAGAAAGATGATAAGGGCAATTTGAAAACCTCGGTGTTTGCCGAACAACAGACCGCCGAAGAATTTCTGTCCATTTTGGGCTATGGATCCAAGAAGGATGAAAATGGTCTTTTAGACCCAAAAAAAATGCTGGTTTCCAGCAAAAACTGATTACGAATTATTAATTAAAATGAAAACGAATAGAATGTATGCCGGTATTCCAAAGGAATACGGGTCGGCTGAAAAAGCCAAAGTTGTATTGTTGCCCGTTCCGTATGATGGTACCAGCACTTGGGGCAAAGGCGCTGACAAAGGCCCGGAAGCCTTTTTGGAAGCTTCAGAAAATATGGAGGTGTATGACATTGAGACAGATAGTGAAGTCTATAAAGTAGGGATTTACCTGGCTGACCCAATCGATGAGTTGGGTACGCCCGAAACCATGGTCAATGCAGTACATAAAACTGTAAAGGAGTATATTAAGCGAAACAAGGTGGTGACTATGATAGGTGGGGAGCATTCCATTTCCATAGGTGCCATTAGGGCCTTCAACGAATGTTTTGAGGACCTTACCGTGTTGCAGATTGATGCCCATGCCGATTTGCGAAAAGAATACAATGGCTCAAAATACAACCATGCCTGTGCCTTGTACGAAGCCAATGAGACCACAAATTTGGTGCAGGTGGGCATTCGCAGCATGGACCATTCAGAAACATTGGTCATGGACAAGGACAAGGTATTTTTTGCCCATGAGATGGTAACCGATGATTTTTGGATGGACAGTGCCATAGATTTGATGACGGAGAATGTGTACATTACTTTTGATTTGGACGGGTTGGACCCCTCCATTTTGCCCTCCACAGGAACCCCGGAACCGGGTGGTCTTTTCTGGTATGAAACCCTTGACTTTTTAAAGCGGGTATTCGAGGAAAGAAATGTGGTAGGCTTTGATATTGTTGAATTGTGCCCTAATACCAACGACCGGACGTCGGATTTTTTGGCGGCCAAATTATATTACAAAATGTTGAGCTACAGGTTCAACGAAAAAAATGAATATATAGAAGATGGATTTGTTGAAGGAGACGAAGATTTCAAGAAATCCAACACAATACTAGATGATTACGATGAGTAACAAAGGAGAAATATCACAATTTATTGAAAAATACTACCTTCATTTCAATGCAGCTTCCCTTGTGGATGCCGCAAAAGGGTACGAAGCACAATTGAACCAAGGTTCCAAAATGCTCGTTTCCTTGGCAGGGGCCATGAGCACTGCTGAATTGGGCAAGATTTTTTCTGAAATTATACGAACTGAAAAAGTACACATTGTTTCCTGTACCGGGGCCAACTTGGAAGAAGATTTGATGAACCTTGTGGCGCATTCCCATTACAAAAGAGTGCCCAATTACCGTGACCTTACCCCTCAAGATGAATGGGATTTATTGGAAAAAGGATTGAACCGCGTAACCGATACTTGCATTCCTGAAGAAGAAGCATTTAGACGGTTGCAAAAGCACATCTTCAAACTTTGGAAAAAGGCCGAGGAGGAAGGCAAACGCTATTTTCCGCATGAATATATGTACCAACTTTTATTGTCCGGTGTTCTGGAAGAGTACTATGAAATTGACATAAAAGATTCATGGATGTACGCCGCAGCTGAAAAAAATCTGCCCATTGTGGTTCCCGGATGGGAAGATAGTACCATGGGGAACATTTTCGCTAGCTATGTCATTAAAGGTGAATTAAAGGCCAGTACCGTAAAATCCGGAATCGAATACATGACCTTTTTGGCGGATTGGTACAGCAAGAATTCAGAAAACGGCATTGGCTTCTTTCAAATAGGGGGCGGTATTGCAGGTGATTTCCCGATTTGTGTAGTGCCAATGTTGTATCAAGATTTGGAGCAGACCGACATCCCTTTTTGGAGCTATTTCTGCCAGATCAGTGATTCCACAACAAGTTTTGGTTCCTATTCCGGTGCAGTGCCCAACGAAAAAATTACCTGGGGGAAATTGGACATCCACACCCCTAAATTCATAATAGAGTCAGACGCGACCATTGTGGCGCCATTGATTTTTGCTTACCTCTTAAACATGTAATGATGAAAAACAGACAATCATTGGCGTTAAAACGCGTTATTGTGGATTACAAGAAGTTGGATAACCACATGCTTAACCTTTTGGTGGAAAAATATCCCGATGGATATGATGATGACGATATTGTCACCTACCGAAATGCCAGCAATGAAGTAGTGGAGTGTATAGAGGTACGTACCGAAGATACTGCGTATCTGATAAAAGTGAGCAAACGCCTGGTCATGGCCATGGAGGATTTTGATGTGAACGATGATAATGAAGACAGTGATGAGGAAGCATCACTGGATACGGATGCGTTGGAAGAAAATCCCGATGATGAGGAATAGACATTTAGGTCAGTAGCATTGAGATATCAATTATGAAAGGGCAGGCCAGTCCCAACCCTTTCATAGAAATATAGCGATATGAAAAGAGTGGTCAAATCACGTCTGATCGCCTTGCATAAAAATAAGGTGCTGGTACTGCAAAAAGTGGGCAGACCGCTACGGTATACGTTGCCAGGCGGCGTAAAGAAAAAGAAAGAGACGGAGGAAGAGACCCTGATCAGGGAAGTGGGGGAGGAAATTAAATTAAGACTGTCGCCCGGTGAAGTACAGTTTTACCTGTCCCACATTAAAAAGGGCAATTCAGGTGCCATCATTAAGAATTATTTTTTGATTCAATTGAAACCGTCTTCCATCAAAGTAAAGGAAAAGCACAAGTTTGAGGCTGCCTTTTGGGTAGATTGGAAAGAAGCCTTGCCCTTCATGGACAAATCGGATAGGTTGGCGGTACGATCATACTTTAAAAGTTTTGGAAGAAAAGCAAAGAAAAACGGAAAAAATGGAGGTCAAGTTCCACCTCGCCTTGCCATGTAAGGACATAGCAGAGACCAAGGCCTTCTATCAAGAGGTCATCCAGGCCAATTTGGGTAGACATACCGAAAAATGGTTGGACGTCGACCTTTTCGGTCATCAATTGACCTTTACGCAATCGGGAAATTTCAACTTCGATTTTAAGAACTATCGTTTGGAAGATTATATCTTGCCATCGTTCCACTTCGGGATCATTGTTCCCGCGGCTATTTGGGGCGAACTGTACACAAGATTATTTCAAATGGACTTGGAAATTACCACAGAGGCCACTTTTATGCAGGACAAGGTAGGGGAGCACCTCTCCTTTTTTGTACAGGATCCCAACGGGTATATGGTGGAATTTAAAAGTTTTAAGGACGCCACCGAGATTTTTGCAACAGAATAATGGACTTTAAGGCCATAGCCCTTCATCTAGCCGGAAGCATTGATATTTTCGGCTGTAGACAGGCGTTTGACAAAAAACTATTGTTTGGAGATCGGGATGAACTTTTTTATGCCGATGAGGGTGGGTATGTTTATATTTTCAGATATGGTATTGTGTCCTTTTTTGGATTCGATGAAGCCTCCATTGCGGCCACTACGGAAGAAATCAAACCGTTCTGCGAAGGATGGCAACAATCGGAACTTACCGAAGAAATAGATATAGAACTTTTGTCGGGCGAGGCAAAGCCCAAAGTCACCAATAACAAGATCGTTTTGCCCGAATCGGACATTGAGGCCATGCGTTTGATTTTGATGCACCTGTCACAATCCGTGGCCTTGGATTATTTTTCTGGACTTTCGGACCAGATTATGAAAGAGACACGGCAGCATACCAACCATTTGGAAATCAAGGGAAAACTGGATCTCGGTGGCAAAAACCTCAAAAAGCACATTGGAAGGGTGTTGAACATTAACAACCAAATTTCAGAAAACCTGTATATTTTTGATTCCCATGAAGTGACTTGGGAAGATGAGGATTTGGACCGATTGGACAAAAACTTGAAGCAAATCTTTGATTTAAAGGAACGCTATCGTACCATTAAGGAGCAAGGATACATCATAAAAGAAAACCTGAGTCTTTTTAAGGACATCATGGATCACAGGGAAAGCAGCCGACTGGAGTGGATCATCATTATTTTGATCTTGGTCGAAGTTGTGGACCTGTTCATCATGCGATTGATCAACTAATTATAGATTTTATTTTGGACAGTACTAAAATATTGGGCAGTGAAGAATGGTGCCGTTTGGAGGATATGGGCATTCCCGCCATAAAGGCCCGGGTAGATTCCGGAGCAAAAACCTCTTCCATTCAAGCCAGTAAAGTAAAAATTTTCACCAAAGGATTGGAAGATTGGGTACGTTTTGAAGTCAACCCTATTCAAGATAACCGCAGTATTTCCATCCTTTGCCAAGCTAAATTGTTCGATGTAAGAAGCGTGAAGAGCTCTCAGGGAATATCCGAAGAACGTCCCGTGATCAAGACCTCGGTCACCATTGGCGGTAACACTTTTGAGATTGAACTTACGCTTGCCAATAGGGACACAATGGAATACCGTATGCTTTTGGGGCGCGAGGCCATCAACACCCGTTATTTGGTTGATCCTGCACAAAGTTTTTGTCAAGGCGATATAACATCGGAGGAAATCGCTAAAAAATACCGTCCCTACATGAGTGAAAAATCGGGGTTGACCCTGGGCCTTTTGGCCAGTAACCCTGAGCTGTATAGCAACAAGCGTATCATTGAGGCGGGAGAGATGCGCGGCCACAAAGTGGTCTTTTTGAACGTGGAGAACGCATATATGAAACTGGACGCCAGTTCACCCGAAATCCGTTATCGGGGAGGAAATGTTTTGGACAAGTTTGATGCAGTTATTCCTAGAATAAAACCATCGGTAACATTTTACGGCTGCGCCCTGTTGCGTCAATTTGATACCCTGGGCGTGTACTGTCTCAATTCAGCGGATGCCATCAGCAAGTCGCGGGACAAGCTTTTTGCATCGCAATTGTTCTCCAAGAACGACATCCATATTCCCATAACAGGATTTGCCAAATCACCCATGGACACCAAGGACCTGATACGTATGGTAAACGGCTCTCCTTTGATCATAAAGCTATTGGAAAGCACCCAAGGTAAGGGAGTGGTACTTGCCGAGACCAACAAAGCTGCGGAAAGTGTAATCAATGCCTTTAAAAGTGTTCAAACGAATATTTTGGTGCAGGAGTTCATAAAAGAAGCCAATGGGCAGGATATCCGTTGTTTTGTGGTGAACGGCAAAGTAGTGGCTTCCATGCAGCGTCAGGCACAGAAAGGGGAATTCAGGGCCAATATTCATCAAGGAGGTGCAGCATCCAAGATTAAAATAACACCTGAAGAACGCAAACTGGCCGTAAAATCGGCCAAAGTCCTTAATTTGGATGTGGCCGGGGTGGACATCATTCGCTCCAACAGGGGCCCCTTACTTTTGGAGGTAAATTCATCTCCGGGCTTGGAAGGTATTGAGAATACTACGGGTATGGATATTGCCAATGTTATGATAGAAACGATTGAACGAAAGTTAAAATATCATAATTGATTGCCACCTAGGGTATTTCTTGTTAAATAATTTGCTTTTCTCATCAATTCTTTTATCTTACAAGGTATGGTTGGAAAAGAAATAGATGAACATAAAGACTTTTTAGAACGGGCGATAAATTATCTTAAAGAGAGGGGTTTTACCAATATTAAAACAGATTTGCCCGGATATGAATCACCCAAAACCTTTGTACAAAAAAAGGGTGGGACCAATCTTTCGGCAGACATATCTGCACATAAGAATGGGAGAAAATATTTTTTTGACATTAGTCTAAAATCCTTTGATCCAAGTAAGTTAAAATCCAAATGGCTCCTCTTGGATACGGTGGCACGTTTACGGTCCAACCGATTTAAAATCATAACCACAAAAGGGCATTTTAAGTTTACTGATACGCTCCTCAAGGACGTAAATCTCACTAGTAAAGACCCTATCAGAATATAGCAGACCTCCCAACGAGGTCTTTTTTTTTGATTTTCAACCAGTTTAATTCTTTCCATTAAGCCTAAATATCTTCAAAGTATTTAGGTGGCCCTTCCTGTATTTTCCCACAGATAACTTATTGACTTCATGATCCAAAAACAAGGATTATTGGCATGCTCTTGAAAAAATATGAATTCAAAACGGGTATTCGTTAACAGATATGCCCCATTGATTAATTGGGAGGATGTTAGAGCATAAATCATGGTAAGTTTACTCCAGCAAAAGCAAAACTCTTTGAAGTTATAGTACAAACCTCCAGAAAATAGGATATGTTAATTGTAAGGTGTTTACCTGTTCTTAACCTATTATCTTGTTCCAAAGAGGTTTACGTTGCGCCAGGGGGTTTTGAGGTTGAGCCCCTTGGTTGTAACGGTTTTTATAATCAAGTATAAATTCCATAAACTTGACCTACTTATCCTAGAAAAGAGCCTTTCCCATGGGCTCTTTTTTCATTTCCCGCCAAATGTATTGGAGGTATCCTTTACATTGTTCACATCTTTTAAAAAAATAGGGATAAATCACACATTTCCATTTTGTAAGGTTCTATACAAAAAAGCTACTTTTGTAAGATATAATAATGAGGAAGATTTAGCTATGTCAGAACAATTGGAAAGAATAAAAACATTGATCATAGGATCGGGACCAGCCGGATATACCGCTGCTATATATGCGGCCAGGGCAGATTTAAAACCTGTTATGTACACTGGTATGGAGCCTGGAGGACAGTTGACCACAACCACCGAAGTGGACAATTTTCCAGGTTATCCCGAAGGGATAGACGGTCCCACAATGATGATTCAATTGCAGCAACAGGCGGAACGATTTGGCACGGAAGTCAGGGTTGGTATGGTCACTGCGGTAGACCTTAGCGATGAAGTTGGAGGCATCCATAAAGTAACTGTGGATGGTTCCAAAGTTATTGAAGCGGAAACCGTAATCATTTCAACAGGTGCATCTGCCAAATATTTGAATATCCCAAGCGAACAACGTTTGCGCGGAGGCGGTGTATCTGCCTGTGCCGTTTGTGATGGATTCTTCTACAAAGGACAGGAAGTAGCCATAGTTGGAGCGGGTGATACTGCTGCCGAAGAAGCTTCTTATTTGGCCAATATCTGTAAGAAAGTGACCATGTTGGTTCGCAAGGACTATATGAGAGCTTCCAAGGCCATGCAGCATCGTGTCAATAGCATTGATAACATTGAAATAAAGTACAATACTGAGGTAGATGAGGTTCTTGGTGATCAGGTGGTGGAAGGCCTTAGAATTGTGAACAATCAAACCGGTGAGAAAGAAGAGATAGCCATTACGGGGCTTTTTATTGCCATTGGGCACAAGCCGAACACCGACATATTCAAAGGGCAACTGGACATGGATGAGACAGGTTACATCATTACCCAACCCAAATCTACCAAGACCAATAGGCCCGGAGTGTTTGCCAGTGGCGATGCCCAAGATAAAATTTACAGACAAGCTGTTACGGCAGCAGGAACAGGCTGTATGGCCGCCCTTGATGCCGAACGGTATTTGGCTGCTGTTGAAAGCAAGGAAGCTCTGGTTTCCTAAAGATTTCGTTTATAAAATAATTACTTGAAAACGTGGTCCAAATAGGCCACGTTTTTTTGTTTGCAGATATTTAATCCAAGGAAATAAATCAAAAACCTTAAATTGTGGAGGGATTGTCCAAACCAAAAAACAGTGGTTAGGACGATTCCATAAACTTCATTACTTAAGAATTAGCTAAAAACAAAACCGTGAAAACAAACAAACAATTCAGTTGCATTGGAATGTGCACCCTTCTAATGTCCGCATTTATTTTGGGATGTAAGAACGAACCTAAGGACAATACCCCATGGCAACCCCTATTTGATGGAAAAACTTTGGAGGGATGGACCATTTTAGGGGGCAATGCAACATACGAAATAGAAAACGGAGAGATTGTAGGCAAGACCGTCCACAATACACCCAACACCTTTTTAACCACCGATAAAGACTACGGGGATTTTATTCTGGAATTGGACTATTTGGTGGATTCCACCATGAATTCCGGGATACAGATTAGAAGTGCCAGTATTCCTGGATATCAAAATGGTCGTGTGCATGGATACCAAGTGGAAATTGACCCTTCGGATAGAGCCTGGAGTGCCGGGATTTATGAAGAAGCCAGACGGGGATGGTTGGTTCCACTTATTAATAATGAAGCGGCCCAAGAGGCCTTCAAACAAAAT
Organism: Muricauda sp. MAR_2010_75; assembly: GCF_000745185.1. Lineage (NCBI taxonomy): Bacteria > Pseudomonadati > Bacteroidota > Flavobacteriia > Flavobacteriales > Flavobacteriaceae > Allomuricauda > Allomuricauda sp. MAR_2010_75. Next base: position 4,281,132 of record NZ_JQNJ01000001.1, on the reverse strand, counting down.
CAATGGAACCATTATCGGATTGAGGCCATTGGCGACACATTAAAAACATGGATCAATGAAATTCCTGCATCCTACTTGATTGACGAAGGTGCTGATTCCGGCTTCATCGGGCTACAAGTGCACAGTATTGGCGATGATCAAAAAGCAGGTACGGAAATTCGATGGAAAAATGTTCAGATTCTTACGGATAGCCTTCAGAACTACACCAAAGAAATGCCGTTAAATCCGATAATCACAAAAAATAACCTTACCCACCATGAAAAAGAGGAAGGCTGGAAATTGTTATGGGACGGGGAAACAACTGCCGGATGGCGTGGTGCCAAGCTGGATCATTTTCCTGAAAAGGGATGGGCCATTGAAAACGGTGAGCTCACCGTACTGCCTTCGGGTGGAGGAGAGTCAGAAGCTGGTGGAGATATCGTTACGGAAAAACAATATGACAATTTTGAACTGAAGTTGGATTTCAAGCTGACCGAAGGCGCCAACAGTGGAATCAAATATTATGTAGATACCGATTTGAACAAAGGGGAAGGTTCTGCCATTGGATTGGAATACCAATTGTTGGATGATGCGGTTCATCCTGATGCCAAATTAGGGAATCACGAAGGGAGCCGAACGCTGGCTTCATTGTATGATCTTATCCGAGCTGATACCACAAAGTATGTAAAACCTATTGGCGAGTGGAATTCGGCGCATATTATTTCAAACAACAACCATGTGGAGCATTGGTTGAATGGGATAAAAGTATTGGAATACGAACGAAGCAGTGATGATTATAAAAAATTGGTATCGGAAAGCAAGTACAAGGTATGGCCAAATTTTGGCGAAGCCAAAAAGGGAAACATTCTGCTACAGGACCATGGAAACAAAGTGACGTTTAAGAATATCAAAATCAAACAACTTTAAAAAATCAATGTCATGAACACACGAAGGGATTTTATCAAAAAAACAACTGTAGGTGCCACAGGATTGACATTGATGGGAACACCCAGCTTTGGATTGGCGAATGTTTTAGGTGCCAATGATAAATTGCGTGTAGCGGTCATTGGTGTTCGAAGCCGGGCCAAGGCCCATGTCATCGCTATTTATCAAGACCCCAATGCGGAGATTCTATACAATTGCGATGTGGATGATGTCATTATCAACGAACATAATTCATGGTGTCAGCGGAACATTGGCTATGTTCCCAAGGTGGAAAAGGATTTTAGAAAAATTTTGGAAGATAAAGACGTGGATGCGGTCTTCATTGCCACACCCGAACATTGGCATGCACCTATGGCCATTATGGCCCTGCAAGCTGGAAAACATGTCTATGTTGAAAAACCCTGTAGTCACAATCCGTATGAAAATGACCTTTTGGTGGCCGCCCAAAACAAGTATGGGAAAAAAGTACAAATGGGTAACCAACAGCGTTCGGCCAAAACTTCCATTATGGCGATGACAGACATTAAAAATGGGGTTATAGGTGAGGTTTATAAAGCGGAAGCCTATTATTCCAACAATCGGGGTTCCATAGGAAAGGGAGCGGAAATTTCTGTGCCCAAGACTTTAGATTGGGAACTGTGGCAGGGTCCGGCCCCTCGTGAATCGTATCGAGATAATGTCCATCCCTATAACTGGCACTGGTTCCGTACGTGGGGTACGGGTGAAATCCATAACAATGGCACCCATGAGATTGACATAAGCCGTTGGGCCCTAGGTGTGGATCTTCCCGAAACAGTGACTTCTTTTGGTGGAAAATATACCTATGACGATGACTGGGAATTTGTGGATAACCAGCAGGTCACCTATACATTTCCAGGAAATAAATTCATCACGTGGACTGGACATAGTAGAGGTATGATGAAACCCGAGCGTCCGGGAAGAGGGGTGACCATTTACGGCAGCAAGGGAACTATAGAACTAAGCCGTAATTTTTACAAATTGTACGATTTAGGTGGGAACCCCATAAAGTTTGAGTTTGAAAATTCGGTGAGTGCCACCACCAACACCCAAGGCATAGGAGGATTGGATGTGGATCATGTGAAGAACTTTTTTAATGCCATTCGAAAGGACGAATCACTACATGCAGACATCAACGATGCCAGTATTTCAACTATGCTGTGCCATTTAGGGAATTTCGCCCAAGATGCCGGGCATAGCTTAAAAATTGATATAAAGACTGGAAAGGTGCTTAACAACGAAACGGTAATGAACAATTGGAAGCGGGAATATGAAAAAGGATGGGAACCAAAATTGTAATTGAATGAAACGGAGAGAATTTGCGAAAACTAGTGGAGTGGCCCTAGCCGGAGTATCTACCCTGGGAGCTGGAGTTTTAACACCATCTTTCTCCAACAAAATTACCATAGGAGTTATAGGCACCGGTGATAGAGGTGGAGGGCTTATTTCCTTGATGAATGAAATTCCCGGACTTGAGGTTATGGGTTGTTGTGATGTGCTCCCTTTCCGATTGGAGAGTGGAATGAAAAAAGCAAACACGAAGGTAAAGGGGTATTCAGATTATAGAAAATTACTGGACAATAAGGACATAGATGCCGTTATTGTTTCCACACCTTTCAGTACCCACGAACAGATTGCAATGGATGCTCTTGATGCTGGGAAACATGTTTACTGCGAAAAAACAATGGCCAAAGGGTTCAATGGGATTCAAAATCTGGTCCAAGCGGCCAAAAATGCAAATACGGTGTTTCAAACTGGGCACCAATACCACAGTTCAAGGCTTTATACCCATGTGGTGGACCTTATTAAGGATGGAAAAATAGGTAGGGTAGTGGACATTGTTTGTCAATGGAACCGGAATGCCGATTGGCGCCGACCTGTGCCTAATCCAAAGTATGAAAGAGCCATCAATTGGCGTATGTACAAAGAATTTTCAGGAGGTTTGTTAGCGGAACTCTGTTCGCACCAACTGGATTTGGCCAATTGGATTTTGGATGCTGTGCCCTTGAGGGTTATTGGAGAGGGGGGCATTGATTATTGGAAGGATGGCAGGGAAACTTATGACAATGTGCACATGATCTATACCTATCCCAATGGGGTCAGGGCCAAGTTTACCTGTTTGACCAGCAATGCCAAGGATGATTACCAAATTAAAATTTTGGGAGACAAGGGCACCATTACCCTAGGATATTCCAATGCTTGGTTCTATCCGGAAAAGTCAGAGGAAAACAAACAATTGGGTGAGGTTGATGGGGTCTCAGGCGCAACTCTTGAATGGGATGAACAAAAAGGGATTCCAATTAAAATGGATCATTTAGACCCAACAAAACAGGCCTTAATGGATTTTGAAAGCGCTGTGGTAAATAATCAGGAACCCATTTCAAGTGTGGAGACAGGAGCAAAAGCAGCAATTTGTGTACAGATGGGTTTGGATGCTTTGTACAATGGTACCGTAGTTCCTTGGAAAACAGGTATCATCTAAAAGAAAAAAGGCACTGAAAATTCCAGTACCTTTTTTGTACATACCAATTCAATTAACTTTAATCTATGCGCCTGTAATTTTCAGAGAAAGTTTTGTTTCCGTCCTCATCTAAGGTTATTTGACTGTAGGTGTCACTTTGCAGATCAAGTTCAAAAACAAATTCGGTTAATGTGTCCAAGGCCTTCATCATTTCGGCATCTCCATATATGATGGTCTCGTGGAGTTCGTTGTCTGTGATATAATACGAACCATAACCAAACCTTCCGTTGTTGTCGTTGGGTACATATCTAGACCACATGACCTTGCCGTTGTAGTACATTTTTACTTGGCGGTACCCATCTGCTTTGGGCATGGTATCCGAGACATTCACACCATCATCATAACTGTAAAAACTGATCAACTCCCATGTACCTTCAATGGAATGCATGTTGTCAGGTTTTGGAGCTGTAAATCTTGTGGCCGAGATTAAAATCAACATCAAAATGGCCAATCCCAATATTTTCTTCATAGTTGTTAGTTTAGAGTTAGACTACATTTCCCTTAATAAGGTACAAATAATTTTAACAAATATTTAGAAATAGGCCTATAAAATTAAGGATGTGTTAAATGAAAAAAGGCCCGGTAAATATCCGGACCTTTAATCCTAATTAACTGAAAAAAATATTTAAGAATACACGTGCTGTTTGAATCAATATTTGTGCACACTACCTGAAACCGATTTCTTTTTCTGAACGTTGGCTTCCCCGGTATAGGATATGTCAGCTCCACTGCTGGCATCGGCCACCAAAGACTCTGAAACATTCACGGAAATATCTGCTCCGCTACTGGCATCGGCATTGCACGTCTTGGCCATAAGATCTCGAGCCTTGATATCCGAACCGCTGCTGGCATCGGCATAGAGCATGTCTGTCTTTCCAGAAAGACGAATATCCGCACCGCTGCTGGCATCGGCGGAAATCTCACGGGCCACCACTTCAACCTGCAGGTCAGAACCACTGCTGGCATCCAACTCCAAGGTTTCGGACTCGATAACATTTTGTGCAATAAGGTCCGCGCCACTGGAACTCTTCAATGCAGTAATGTTAGGAAGGGAAACATAGACTTTTTTAGTGGCTCTTCCAATATTTTCAATAGCGTGGATTTTAAGCTTTCCGTCCCTGATATCAGTTCCGATCAAATCTATGATGTTTTCATCTGCCTCAACGGTTATCTTGTATTCCTGGTCCTGGGTCACAAATACATCAAGGCCTTCCGAAGCTGATACTTCGGTAAAATCCTCTGAAACGTTTCTACTTTCTTCTACTACTTCACCATTTCCTCTTTTGCCGTCACCAAAGTTCATATCGAACATACAGGACGAAGCAAAAAGTGAAAATAGTGCTGCGATTGCTAATCTTGCTAGTGTTGTCATGATTGTTGTTTTAATGATTGATTCGAAATTCGTTATTACTATTCTTTATATGAATTACTATTTGCCCAATTGTTGAATAAAGGGTCTCAATTGTTGTTTTTCTCTCCTGCCTTTACTTTAATCCCATCCTCATTAATCTTCATCTCAAAGGAATCCTCACGATCTTTAAGGTTGATGTCCACACCATCTTCATTAATGATGATTTTTCCACCCTCTTCTTCGTCAGTATCTTCAGGTTCATCGGGACAGTCTTGACATTTTAGTTCGCCGTCATCACCCATTATCCAAGTGTAGCCTATAATACCACTACGGTAATACCCCTTATCGTTAAGGATGCCGCTGGACACATGGCCCCTAGTGGATTCATCAAACCGAACCACACTCCCATTGGGAATGTGTATGGTTGTGGTCACTTCTTGATCTCTGGCTTTGTTGGAAATATCGGTAACGAGGTGTTCATCAACAATGATTTCATTCCCTGTAACCGAAACACCATAGGCAATGGCTTTGGCCCTTTCCCTTGCGGCAAGCAGGGTACTTCCGTGTGCATCTTTTCGGATATTGATCTGGACCAAGGAATCCATGGACCTTCTCAGTTTGATGTGGACATCGTCCGAAATCAATATTTTATTATCGTTTTCGTCATAGGTAAAGGACATTCTACCAAAGTGCATGTTTTCCATGTTGTGGTCGTATCCAGAATCCTTCATTTTAATGACCAGGGTATCTTTTGGGTTAACCATCACCATTTCTTCCCGCTCATTGACACTGCCTACATTGGCAAACTCAGCAGCCTGCCTTATACCAAGGGCAAAAAGAATACCAATGGATATCAACCAAAGTCCCAACAATGAAAACTTGGCAATGTTCCCAATGGATTTTAGGTTGTTCACTAATATCTTGAGGCCCAAATAGAGCAGAAAGAAGAAGGGAATACCAAAGGCAAAGAACAGGAGGACTGAAAGTACCCAAACAGGCACACCTGTGGTTCCCACAATCTCATAAAAATCCACTCCGGGAAAATGCACGGCATTCAGCATGCCCACAGAAAAGAGTGCTATGAACAACCCAATAAGCGTTGCTGCACCTATTATGATCAACAAGATGCCAATGAACTTGCCAAATACTTTGAACAGGAACATGATAATATCCCCTATGGCATCAAAAAAGGTCTTGGAGCTGCTTTTGACCTTGTTGCCCACTTTTTCGTAGTCAACGTTTTTTACTTTGTCGGCAACATCATCAAACCCCTCTTTAACCTTGCGTTCTATATTGCTGATGTTGACAGGCTCTCCCCGCATATCCAATTTTTGCGAGGTGGTGGCCGCTTCTGGGACCAAGATCCAAAGTAAAATGTAGGCAATCAGGCCAAATCCAGTGAAAACGGCCAAAAGTATAAAGATCAACCGAATCCAAAGGGCGTCAAAACCTAAATAATGTTCCAGACCGGCACAAACACCACCAATGTATTTTTCGTCAATGTCCCTATAGAGCTTTTTGGCTCTTGGCCTTGGTTCGGCATAGGTCTTTTTGGGTTCATCCTCAAAGATGTCCTCGTCCACCATATAGTCTTCAGGTTGTCCCATGACGTTGATGACCTCGTCCACCTGCTTTTGCGTGATGACCTGCCGTTCGTTTTCCATTTTCTCTAAAAAGAGTTCGGCTATGCGAGCCTCGATATCGGCGATGATCTCATCGCTTCCCGGTGTGCCGGAAAAAGACCTTTTTATGGACTCCAAATATCGTCTCAGCTTGTTATACGCATCATCATCGATGTGAAAGAGCGTATTGGCTAAATTTATATTTACTGTCTTGTTCATTTTTGATACTTATTTTGTGTTGGTTACCAGATTGACTGCGTTTCTAAGTTCATCCCAAGTACCGTTGAGTTCATTGAGAAACAATTGACCTGTTTCGGTAAGGGCGTAGTATTTTCGGGGAGGTCCCGAGGTGGATTCTTCCCAACGATAGTTGAGCAAACCTGCATTTTTCAACCTCGTCAACAAAGGGTATATGGTACCTTCCACTACTAACATCTTGGCGTCTTTAAGGGCCTCAAGAATCTCGGAGGCATACTTGTCGTCATCCTTTAGGATGGACAAGATGCAGTACTCCAGAACCCCTTTGCGCATCTGTGCTTTTGTGTTTTCTATGTTCATAACTTCATGGTTCTAATTTAGCCGAACCGGGTTCGGTATCTGTTTAACTGTTCGTTTTTGTTTCCACTCCAGTCCCCTGTGATGAGCAGGGGAGTGGAAACGTTTTTTGATTGATGATTTTTGATTGATGTTTTTTCTTTTTTTGATTGATGATTAAACTCCTATATATGCTTATTTGATGAATTTTATGGTCAAGGGATATCGAAATGTCTCTCCCTCGTTGGTCCGTATGGTTGCCAGAATGGTATACACAATATTAACTATGGCCAGCCCAACTTGAATCACGCCGCTTATGCCTGCAGGCCAAAAAAGACGACCAAACTTAAAATCGTCGCTACTGATACTAATGTTTATATCATTAAAATCACTCAACCTGTGGATTCCAAAAAGGTCCCAATCTAATGCATCGGGCCAAAAACCAATGAAGAAGGGTATGCTGATCAAACCAGCTACAATGGAGTAGAGAAGCATACTCATTTGAAAGTTCAGCACCTGCTTACCATTATAATCCACAAACTTGTGTTCCTTTTTATTGGCAGTCCACAGAATCAAGGGTAAAATAAAATTACCAAAAGGAATGAACCATTTTGAAAAGGTGGACGCGTGAATTATCGCGGATAAATTTCGTTCGTGTTTGGTTAATGTTGTAGCCATTTTTGATTGATGATTTGCGAATAAAATTAGTTTACCTATTAGCTTACGATGCAAATATATATCCAAAAGACAGTACTATGCAAAACAAAGTACTATAAATTAACAATTATTTAACATATTGAAGTCCTTGTTATTTTGACTATTTTTAGAACTCTTAAATTCATGATATGGCGCTTACACCCAGTAAAATCAATACATTTACCTTTTTTAACCTACCGTCGGCTTGGTGGAGCGGCGTTCGACTCAAGGCTATTGACCAAAATAGAGCAGTGACTACAGTAAAGTACAAATGGTTCAATCAAAATCCATTTAAATCTATGTTTTGGGCCGTGCAGGGTATGGCGGCCGAGTTAAGTACGGGTGCTTTGGTGATGAACGAAATCCAGAAAAGCGGTAAAAAAATCTCTATGTTGGTGGCTAATAACAAAGCCACTTTTACCAAAAAGGCCACGGCAAGAATAGTTTTCACTTGTGATGAGGGTCATTTGATAGCCAAAGCCATTCAGAAAACCATTGAAACGGGCGAAGGGCAAACCTGTTGGATGAAATCCGTTGGGGTTAATGAGGATGGGGCAGAGGTCTCTACTTTTCATTTTGAATGGACGGTGAAGGTGAAGGGGTGAGAGGGTAAAAGGCAAAGGGTTGAGATTTGAAGTCTCTTTTTCTGATATCGCTGTAACAAAACCCCAAACAAATCAACAGATAAATAGAGTAACAAAATATCCAGTCAAGCTGGGTATACATAAAAAACAATCAAAAAATGAACGCACACGAAATAGACTACCACATTTACGGCGAGGAAATGCAATATGTGGAGATAGAACTGGACCCGCAAGAGGCCGTTGTGGCCGAGGCCGGTAGTTTTATGATGATGGATACCGATATTAAAATGGATACCATCTTTGGAGATGGATCCAATCAAGATTCTGGGGTATTGGGGAAGCTCTTTTCGGCAGGTAAACGCTTGCTTACGGGAGAAAGCCT
>NZ_JQNJ01000001.1:2567500-2767500 GCF_000745185.1 Muricauda sp. MAR_2010_75 | reverse complement strand
TCACTTTCGCTTGGCCACGGAGCACGAATGCCCCACAGCTAGTATCCATCGTTTACGGCGTGGACTACCGGGGTATCTAATCCCGTTCGCTACCCACGCTTTCGTCCATCAGCGTCAGTACATGGTTGGTCACCTGCCTTCGCGATCGGTGTTCTATGTGATATCTATGCATTTCACCGCTACACCACATGTTCCGGCAACCCCACCATGACTCAAGACCTGCAGTATCAAAGGCAATTCTATGGTTGAGCCACAGACTTTCACCCCTGACTTACAGGCCCGCCTACGGACCCTTTAAACCCAATGATTCCGGATAACGCTCGGACCCTCCGTATTACCGCGGCTGCTGGCACGGAGTTAGCCGGTCCTTATTCTTACGGTACCGTCAGCTCCCCTCACGAGGGGAGGTTTCTTCCCGTATAAAAGCAGTTTACAACCCATAGGGCAGTCATCCTGCACGCGGCATGGCTGGATCAGTGTTCCCACCATTGTCCAATATTCCTCACTGCTGCCTCCCGTAGGAGTCTGGTCCGTGTCTCAGTACCAGTGTGGGGGATCCCCCTCTCAGGGCCCCTAACCATCGCTGCCTTGGTAAGCCGTTACCTTACCAACTAACTAATGGTACGCATGGCCATCCCTGTCCGATAAATCTTTAACCGCAATATCATGCGATATCACGGTACCATGGGGCATTAATCCAAGTTTCCCTGGGCTATTCCCCTGACAGGGGCAGGTTCCATACGCGTTCCGCACCCGTGCGCCGGTCGCCGGCGGATTGCAAGCAATCCCCGCTGCCCCTCGACTTGCATGTGTTAGGCCTGCCGCTAGCGTTCATCCTGAGCCAGGATCAAACTCTTCATTGTACATCGTTAAATATCTCTAAAGCATATCCAATGCACAAATCCGCAATCCCGTGATCAAAATGGTTCTTCTCTCTAATTACGCTGTCTATTGCAATATGTATATGAACTTCTTCCTTAATCATCCCAGAAAAAAAATCGGCCCTTCATGACCGAATCCCCTTCCGAAACATCCCAGCCTTATCAGCTAAGCGGGTGCAAATATAGAGAGGTTTAAATGATACCACAAAACAATTTTCAAAAAAAATTGAAAAATTTTTTATTTAATTGATTGTCAACATTTTAAACATCAACAATCTCATTATACCCCTAAAATCAAGAACTTATTTTATCACCCTCATAGATAATCCTCTGATAAGAGCCTTCTTACCCCAAATGAACCATATATATATTGTAAGCATCAATTCAAGATAGTATCTTTGCGCACCATTCAAAATTAAGGAGTGTACATGATTGATATCACATTGCCTGACGGCGCGGTAAAGAAAGTTTCTGAGGGAACTACACCAATTGAGATTGCAAAAAGCATTAGTGAAGGATTGGCCCGAAATGTAATTTCGGCCAAATTCAACGATACTACTGTGGAAACTACAACACCCCTAACCGAAGATGGCACCCTTACCCTTTATACTTGGAACGATGCAGAAGGCAAAAAGGCCTTTTGGCACTCCACATCGCATGTGGTGGCACAAGCTTTGGAAGAATTATATCCCGGCATTAAGCTTACCATAGGGCCAGCCATTGAGAATGGCTTCTATTATGATGTGGATTTTGGTGAGCACACAGTATCTGAAAAAGATTTTCCAGCAATTGAGAAAAAGGCTTTGGAAATTGCTCGCGGCAAGCACGACTATAAAATGCGCAGCGTTTCCAAAGCAGATGCACTTCAATATTATAAGGACCAACATAATCCTTATAAGGTAGAGCTGATTGAAAACTTGGAGGACGGTTCCATCACCTTCTGCGATCACAGTACGTTTACCGATCTCTGCCGTGGGGGACATATTCCCAATACGGGCAGTATAAAAGCCATTAAGATATTGAGTGTGGCCGGGGCCTATTGGAGAGGTGATGAAAACAACAAACAGTTGACCCGTGTCTATGGTATATCATTCCCAAAACAGAAAGAACTCACGGAGTATCTTGAACTTTTGGAAGAGGCCAAGAAACGTGACCACAGGAAATTGGGAAAGGAATTGGAACTTTTCACTTTTTCACAAAAGGTAGGTCAAGGTCTTCCATTGTGGCTGCCCAACGGTGCTGCACTTCGCGAACGTCTTGAACAGTTTTTAAAGAAAGCCCAAAAGAAAGCGGGCTATGAAATGGTGGTGACACCACATATCGGCCAGAAAGAACTCTACGTTACTTCAGGGCATTATGCCAAATATGGGGAAGACAGTTTTCAACCTATACATACCCCAAAAGAAGATGAGGAGTTCCTACTGAAACCCATGAACTGCCCCCACCACTGTGAAATATATAATAGCACTCCTTTTAGTTACAAAGATTTACCCAAGCGCTATGCCGAATTTGGTACCGTATATAGGTATGAGCAAAGTGGCGAACTTCATGGCTTGACAAGGGTTCGTGGTTTCACTCAGGATGATGCCCACATTTTCTGTACCACGGAGCAGTTGAACGACGAGTTTAAAAATGTGATTGACCTTACCTTATATGTATTGAATTCTTTGGGCTTTGACAATTTTACGGCCCAAGTGTCTGTTCGCGACTTGGAAAATCCTGAAAAATACATAGGAAACACCGATGATTGGGAAAAAGCAGAACAGGCCATTATCAATGCTGCGGATGAAAAAGGCCTCAACTACGTTGTAGAAAGTGGTGAAGCTGCTTTTTATGGCCCCAAGCTTGACTTTATGGTGAAGGACGCCCTAGGCAGAAACTGGCAATTGGGCACCATTCAGGTTGATTACAACCTGCCGAAACGTTTTGACCTTACTTATAAGGGTAGTGACAATGAGCTTCATAGGCCTGTAATGATTCACCGGGCGCCTTTTGGAAGTATAGAACGTTTTGTGGCTTTGTTATTGGAACACACCGGTGGAAACTTCCCATTATGGTTGATTCCAACACAAGCTATTGTATTGCCCGTCAGTGAGAAACACGAAAAATATGCGGAAAAAGTTTTGAATTCACTGGAAAATCACGAAATTCGCGCGCTCATTGATAATAGGAATGAAACGGTTGGGAAGAAAATCCGTGAGGCTGAACTTAAAAAAATCCCTTTTATGCTCATCGTGGGAGAGCAGGAAGAGTCATCGGAAACCATTTCAGTAAGAAGGCATGGTGGTGAGGATTTAGGCAGTTTAAACACAGAAGCTTTTTCCGACTTGGTATCTACTGAAATAAATAGTACCTTAAAGTCGTTCTAAAAAATTAAGTTTAATTAAAAAGTATACGTCATAGCAATACGAAGAAGATTTAAGCCCCAACCAAGGAGGGAAAATAAAAACCCTCACAATATCAATGAAAATATTAAAGCCCCTGAGGTAAGGCTGGTGGGGGACAATGTGGAAATGGGAGTTTATCCCATTTCAAAAGCAAGGGAAAAAGCCAATGAACTGGAATTGGATTTGGTGGAGATTTCCCCAAATGCAAATCCACCGGTTTGCAAGATCATAGATTACAAAAAGTTTCTCTATGAACAAAAGAAACGGGAAAAGGCATTAAAGGCCAAAGCCAGCAAAGTGGTCGTAAAAGAAATACGGTTTGGACCACAGACCGATGACCACGATTATGAGTTTAAAAAACGCCATGCGGAAAAATTCTTGAAGGATGGTGCCAAACTCAAAGCCTATGTGTTCTTTAAGGGACGATCTATCGTCTACAAAGACCAAGGTGAAATTTTGTTGCTGCGACTGGCCCAAGAATTGGAAGAATTGGGAAAGGTTGAGCAAATGCCAAAATTGGAAGGGAAGCGAATGACCATGTTCATTGCTCCAAAGACAAGTAAAAAATAAAAGATACTGAACGTTGTTCAGCATAATAAGCGGAGTTAAATACTAGGAAAATGCCTAAGATGAAAACAAAATCCAGTGCCAAGAAGCGTTTTAAGCTTACAGGAACTGGTAAAATCAAGAGAAAGCACGCTTTTAAGAGTCATATTTTGACCAAGAAGTCTAAAAAGCGTAAGCTAAAGTTGACCCATTCCACACTGGTTCATCCTGCGGATGAGGACAACATCAAAGAACAATTGCGTTTAAAATAATTGTTCAGCCGGTACATTAATTATTAACCATGGAGTCGGGCTCAAAAAAGTTCCCAATAATTGGGACGCCTGCTACAAAAAAATGACATTATGCCAAGATCAGTAAATTCAGTTGCTTCACGAGCTAGAAGAAAAAAAGTGATGAAGCAAGCCAAAGGTTACTTCGGAAGACGTAAAAACGTTTGGACGGTAGCCAAAAATGCGGTAGAAAAAGCAATGCTTTATGCTTACCGCGACAGAAGAAACAAAAAACGTACTTTCCGTTCACTATGGATTACCCGTATTAACGCTGGTGCCAGAATGCACGGAATGTCTTACTCTCAATTTATGGGGAAAGTAAAATCCAATGGAATTGAACTTAACAGAAAAGTTCTTGCGGATTTGGCCATGAACCATCCAGATGCGTTTAAGGCCATCGTTGAGAAAGTAAAATAAGAATCAATATAAACTTACCCCGCTTATTTGGATCCCGCCTTGTGCGGGATCTTTTATTTTAATTTAGTCACTAACGCGTTGACACGAATTACTCCAATTGTCACGAATCAGTACTGCTGTTATTGGCCAAAGGCAGTAACTACCAGTCTTCTTCCCGAGGCATGGTTCCGGTGTTCACAGAGATAAATACCCTGCCAAATGCCCAAGTTCAATCTACCGTTGGTAATTGGGATTTGAACCGAAGCTCCCATCAGTGAAGCCTTAATGTGCGCTGGCATATCATCCGGGCCTTCATAATTGTGCACATAATACGGCGCATTTTCAGGCACCATTTTATTAATATGACTTTCAAAATCGGTACGTACGGTAGGGTCCGCATTTTCGTTTATGGTCAAACTTGCCGAAGTATGCTTGATGAACACCTGCAACATTCCTGTGTTTATTTTTCTGATTTCCGGTAAGGCGTCCAAAACCGAATCCGTTATTAAATGAAATCCCCTGGAATAGGACCGTAATTGCAATTCTTTTTGATAAAAATCCATATCGAAGTAAATCGTCGCACTAAATTAGTATAAACTTTACCAAAAGGGATTCTTCCATTCCCTTAATATAAAATACCTTTGCAGCTTAATTTCTTGAAAATGGATTTATCGCAGATCAAAATGGTGGTGACCGATATGGATGGTACGTTGTTGAACTCCAACCACGAGGTGAGCCCCCGCTTTTTTGAAATTTTTGAAGAACTCAAGAAAAAGGACATCATTTTTGTGGCCGCCAGTGGAAGGCAATACAACAGTATGGTGGATAAGTTGGAATCCATTAAAGATGATATCATTGTAATCGCTGAAAATGGTGCTCTGATAAAACATCAGGAGAACGTACTTTTGACCACTCCTATTGACAAACAAGAGGTGGGCCGCATTTTAGGTATTGTAAAACCGCTTAAAGATGTGCATCCCGTGCTTTGCGGTCAATATAATGCCTACGCCAATGATGCTTCAGATGCTTTTTTGACCATGCTTGCGGAATATTATTCGGAGTTTGATATTGTAAGGGACCAAACCGCTGTAGAAGCGGAAGTCCTGAAAATTGCCATTTACCATTTTGAAGATTCCGAAAAATACATCTACCCATCAGTAAAACATTTGGAAGACAACTTAAAAGTGAAGGTGTCCGGGGCCAATTGGGTCGATGTTTCACATAAAAATGCACATAAGGGCTATGCGCTTCAAAAAGTCATGGACCAGCACCAAATTGCTGCAAATGAAGTCATGGTTTTTGGTGATTACAACAACGATCTGGAAATGATGCAACTTTCCAACTACAGCTTTGCTATGGCAAATGCGCACCCCAACGTTAAAAAAGTGGCCAAATACGAAACCGTAAGCAACAATGATTTTGGTGTGGAGCGGGTTTTGGAGAAACTAATCTAGGTTTTCTGCTTTTTTTTCCGGGCAGCAGGAAAAAGTACATTGTTCAGAATTAAACGATATCCCGGTGAGGTTGGATGCAATTCCAATTCGGTTTTGGGATCTCCTACGCGATGTTGGTAATCCTCGGGGTCATGCCCCCCATAAAAGGTGAAAAAACCTTTTCCTTTAATACCGTGAATGTATCGAGCCTCTCCATTGATTTTGTTCTCGCCCAACACCATAACCGTAGGTTTTACCTCGTTTCTTGCAAAAGCCGTGGTCTGTCCCATAAAGCCTTTTACCAAAGCCGTGTGGTTCTGGGTCAGCATGGTAGGAACGGGATCCCATTTGGCTGAAAATTCCATCAAGGAAAAATAATCAGACTCCTTGGGTACTCCTCCCCTTTTATTGGTCATATCAATGGACGAAAACTCATACCGAAGTGGATTTCGCTCCAAAATGAAATTGGTAAAGGCAAACGTATTTCCATAATTTAGTTTGCCCTGATAGTTGGCATCGGATGGGTCACCATCGAACATAGGTTCGCAGATGTCCACATCTTCTGCTGCCAAGGCAATATCAAAACTATCCGTAGCGGAGCACATGGCGAACATGAAACCGCCACCCACCACATAATTCCTGATTTTTTGGGCAACAGCCAGCTTTTCATCCGAAACTTTGGCATAACCCAGCTTTTGGGCCAATGCCTCCGCTTGGGCTTTTGATTCAATATACCACGGTGCTGCTCGGTACGCTCCATAAAATCGACCAAACTGTCCCGTAAAATCTTCATGGTGCAAATGCAGCCAATCGTACAACGCCAATTTATCGCCCAACACCTCTTCATCATAAACGGTGGTATAGGGAATTTCAGCATAGGTGAGCACCATGGTCACCGCATCGTCCCATGGTGGATTGTCTTTAGGTGAATACACCGCTATTTTTGGTGCTTTTTCCAAAATAACGGCGTCTTGGTTTTGGGAGGGACTGCTGATTTCATCCAAAATCTGCTCCGCAGTACTATCGGATAGCACTTCAAAAGAAACCCCTCGAATCTGGCATTCCTTTCGGATGGCTTCACCATCGGGCAATAAAAATGAACCACCGCGATAGTTCAACAGCCATTGCACTTTTTGTTGTTTGGTGAGCACCCAATAGGTAATTCCGTAAGCTTTTAAATGGTTTTCCTGACTTTCCGCATCCATGGGGATAAGGATGACTGAGGCTGAAGATTTTAAAAACAGAAGAAAGAAAAATAGAAAAGTGAGATTTCTCGCTGGCGCTCGAAATGACATCAGTTTTGCTATTTTAAAAAGGTACGTCGCTATCATCTGGGTCATCGTCATCACTGTTCATTGCGCTCCCAAAAGCCTCATCCGCATTGGGAAGATTTGGGGTTGCAAAGGGATTCTCTTCGTCCGCATTCATCTTCGATTGGAATTCGAATGGGGAGTCAAAGTCATCCAAGTTATCAAATTTACCCAGAGCACCAACAAATTTTAACCTAATATTATCCAATCCACCGTTACGGTGTTTGGCCACAATGAACTCAGCTTGACCTTGAGTTGGGGTGCGCTCTTCATCATCCCACTCATCAATTTTGTAGTATTCGGGCCTGTAAATAAAGGATACAATATCTGCATCCTGCTCAATGGCCCCGGACTCCCTAAGGTCAGAAAGAATTGGTCTTTTGCTACCTCCACGAGTCTCCACAGCCCTCGACAACTGGGACAGTGCAATCACGGGAACATTCAATTCCTTGGCCAGTGCCTTTAAGTTTCGGGATATTGTTGAAATTTCCTGCTCACGGTTTCCGCCTTTTTGACTTCCACCAGCTGTCATTAACTGCAAATAGTCAATGACAATCAATTTAATCTTATGTTGTGATGCCAAACGTCTGGCCTTGGCCCTTAGGTCAAAAATGGAAAGTGAAGGCGTATCATCAATGAACAGTGGGGCTTTTTCCAATGCTTTTACTTTGACGTTCAACTGCTCCCATTCGTGTTTTTCCAATTTTCCTGTACGCAATTTTTCGGAGGACAACCCAGTTTCTGAAGAAATTAAACGGGTGATCAACTGTACGGAGGACATCTCCAGCGAAAAGAAAGCTACTGGAATATCTGAGTTCACCGCAATATTCCGTGCCATGGAAAGCGTGAGGGCCGTTTTACCCATACCGGGACGAGCCGCCACAATAACCAAATCACTGGGTTGCCAACCAGAGGTCAATCTGTCCAACTTGTCAAAACCTGATGGAATTCCGCTCAAGCCCTCCTTATTGGAAATTTCCTCAATTTTTTTCTTGGCCTGAATTACCAAATTTTGTGCGGTTTCCGCCGAACGCTTAAGGTTACCCTGTGTGACTTCATACAATTTTGCCTCAGCGTTGTCCAAAAGATCAAACACATCGGTTGAATCGCTATAAGCATCTTCAATAATCTCGTTTGATATTTTTATAAGGCTTCGCTGAATGTATTTTTGAAGAATGATGCGAGCGTGAAACTCAATATGGGCTGAGGAAGCCACTTTTTGGGTGAGTTTTATCAAATAAAAATCCCCTCCTACAGCTTCTAGCTTTCCATCCTTCTTAAGTTGTGAGGAAACGGTTAATAAATCGACAGGTTCGGAAGATTCAAATAATTTGAAGATGGCTTCATAAATATATCTATGGGCATCTTTGTAGAAGACATCTGGATGTAGGATATCGATTACTTCATCCACACCTTTTTTGTCAATCATCATAGCTCCTAGCACAACTTCCTCTAAATCAACTGCTTGAGGCGGTATTTTCCCTTTCTCGAGACTGATAAGGGTAGATTTTTCCACTCTGTGGCCAATAATTGGGCTAGGTTTGTCCATGGGTACGAAAGTAGCTAATTAACCTTTAGTTAACTTAAATCTTTAGAGATGCGATTTCCACAGGTATTCAACAATTGAATTGTTGACAACTTTGAATTCCTGTTAATAACATAAAAAAAAGTGAGGATAAAACCTAATAAAAAAAGTTAACCTCTGAAAAACAAGAATTATCCGTTGAAAACACCCATATCTGAGTATTTATCCATACGGGTTTTCACGAGTTCTTTTGGTGATAACTTTTTCAACTCCTCGTAATGTGACGAGATTTTGTTCCTGACCGTTTCAAAAGTTTTTTCCCTATTGGTATGTGCTCCGCCAAGGGGTTCCTTCACAATTTCATCGACCAACTTTTGTTTCTTCATGTCGCCGGCAGTCAACTTTAGGGCCTCAGCAGCTTGTTCCTTATATTCCCAGCTTCTCCATAAAATGGAGGAACAGGATTCAGGAGAAATTACAGAATACCATGTATTTTCCAACATCAGAACTTTGTCTCCCACACCAATGCCCAACGCACCACCGGAAGCTCCCTCACCGATAATCACAACAATGATAGGTACTTTTAAACGGGTCATTTCCATGATATTTCTGGCAATGGCCTCTCCTTGTCCCCTTTCTTCAGCTTCTATCCCAGGATAGGCTCCAGGAGTATCCACAAAACAGACGACAGGAATACCGAACTTCTCCGCAGATTTCATTAATCGCAGTGCTTTGCGGTAGCCTTCTGGATTGGCCATGCCAAAATTTCGGTATTGGCGGGTTTTGGTGTTGTACCCTTTCTGCTGACCGATGAACATATAACTTTGGTCCCCAATCTTCCCCAAGCCACCAACCATGGCCTTGTCATCTTTCACATTTCGATCCCCATGAAGCTCCAAAAAAGTATCTCCGCAAATGGCCTTGATATAGTCCATGGTATACGGCCTATTGGGGTGCCTGGATAGTTGCACCCTTTGCCATGCGGTGAGATTTTTATAGATGTCCTTGCGGGTTTCTTCGAGTTTCTTCTCAATCTGTGAGCAGGTCTCGGTGACGTCAACATCACTTTCTTCCCCAATTACCATACATTTTTGAAGTTGGTCTTCAAGTTCTTTAATGGGAAGTTCAAATTCTAAATATTCCATTGGAAAATAATTGTTTTCAAGAAATAGAATGGGGACAAATATAGGACTTTATGGATTATTCACAGAAAATGTCCAAGCCATTTAACTTCAATTGAATAGCTCTTTTAAAGCTTGATTATCGTTTGGCCTTCATTAGCATATAGACGGCAAATACCCCAAAAATAAGGTTGGGGATGATTACCGCCAATAATGGTGAAAATCCGGATTGCTCTGCCAATGTTCCAAAAACTTTGTCAAAAAAGATGTATACAAAGGCCACTCCAATGCCAAAAGCCAGATTGAGCCCCATCCCTCCTCTTCTTTTGACCGAGGAAACCGCCACTGCGATCACGGTAAGGATAAAAGCGGCTATGGGCAAGGCCCACCTTTTGTACTTCACCAAAATATAGGCATTGATGTTGGAGGCCCCTTTTCTTTTTTGATCTTCAATGAAATCATTTAGTTCAAAGAGGTTCTTGGTCTCGGCAACATAGGAAACCGGGGTAAGATCTTCCAATTTAAAGGTAAACAACGTATCCAGTCTTCTTTGGGTCTCAATAATCTCTACATTGTTCTGGAGCTTCCGTTTGGCATAATTGGTCAATCGGTATATGCTATCCTTGTCAATCCAGCGAATATTACTTGCCGAAATTTTATAATCCAGCTTCTTTATGGAGTCAAAATGCTCATAGGTAAAATTGTACCCAATCTTTCTATTGGGATCAAAACTGCTTACATATAAATAATCGTTTTCATTCAGCTGATTGAATATATTATCCGTGACCCGATCCTGCTTCCCCTTCTTAAAATACTTGTATTCAAACTCATTGAAACCGATACTGGCATGCGGCACTATGAACATTCCCATCATAAAAATGAGAATGGCCACCAGAGTTGCACCTATTAAATAAGGACGTAAAAATCGCCAATAGGAAACCCCGGAACTCAAGATGGCCACAATCTCTGTATTACTGGCCAGTTTAGAGGTGAAAAATATAATCGACAGAAATAAAAAAACCGGAAGCAACAGGTTGCCAATGACCAAGGTAAAATTGCCATAAAATACAATGACCTCCATCAAGGGAGCTTCGTTGTCTATGATCTTCCCGATTTTTTCGGCCAAATTGGCCATGATCCCAATGGGCACAAAGAGCAAGAGCATCCCCATAAAGGTGACCAAATAACGTTTTAAGATATACTTGTCAAGTATGCTGAGCATTACAATCTTTTATCCATTTGTTGCACCATTTGGGTCTTCCATTCCAAGAAATCCCCCGCTAAAATACGCTCTCTTGCCGTTCGTACCAACCAAAGATAAAAACCAAGGTTGTGGATGGTGGCAATTTGCTTGCCCAAATATTCGTTGGCCGCGAACAAATGTCTCAGGTACGCTTTGGAATATTCGGTATCCACAAAAGTGATTCCCATTTCATCTATGGGTGAGAAATCGTTCTCCCACTTCTTGTTTTTTATGTTGATGGTACCCTGTGCCGTGAACAACATGCCATTTCGGGCATTTCGGGTGGGCATCACGCAATCGAACATATCCACACCCAACGCAATGTTCTCCAATATATTAATAGGTGTACCCACGCCCATAAGATAACGGGGCTTGTCCTCGGGCAAAATATCGCAGACCAACTCGGCCATTTCATACATTTCCTCAGCAGGTTCTCCTACGGAGAGTCCACCAATGGCATTACCTTCAGCTCCAACGGAAGCAATATATTCCGCGGATTGTTTCCGCAAATCTTTATAGGTTGAACCTTGTACAATAGGAAAAAAGCTTTGGGAATAGCCATATTTGAACGGAAGTTTTTCCAAATGCGAAATACATCTATCCAACCACCTATGGGTTAAATGCATGGAGCGCTTGGCATAGTTATAATCACAGGGGTAGGGTGTACATTCATCAAAGGCCATAATGATATCGGCTCCAATGATCCGCTGTATCTCCATCACATTCTCCGGAGTGAACACATGGTGTGATCCATCAATATGGGACTTGAACTTGACCCCTTCTTCCTTTATTTTACGGTTATCGGACAATGAATACACCTGATACCCCCCGCTATCCGTCAAGATATTTCGGTCCCAGCCCATAAACTTATGAAGGCCACCTGCCTCCTCCAAAATCCCAGTCTTGGGGCGTAGGTATAAATGGTACGTATTTCCGAGAATAATGTCTGGATCAATTTCATCCTTCAATTCGCGTTGATGCACACCTTTTACGGAAGCCACCGTGCCCACGGGCATAAAGATCGGAGTCTGTATGGTACCATGGTCGGTGGTGATTTCCCCTGCCCTGGCCTTGCTCTGGATATCCTTTTGTAGTAAGCTAAACTTCAATGGTATTGTTTAAAACCGCAAATATAGCCAACTCATCTCCGCTTTCCCTTAACAAAAAAATAAAGTTTATATGGGGCGGTATTTTGTGAAAAATACATTTCTTACTTGTTTACCCGACCTAATGCCGTTATTTTTGAAACCTCAAAATAAACTACTGATGCCAAATACTAGAGAATTACAGGACCTGGTCGTTCAGGTGAGAAGGGACATTTTACGAATGGTCCACAACGTAAATTCAGGACACCCTGGGGGTTCCTTGGGATGTACCGAATTTTTTGTAGCCCTATACAATGAAATTATGGATCTTAAGGAAGGATTTGATATGGATGGAAAAGGAGAGGATATCTTCTTTTTGTCCAATGGTCATATCTCACCCGTATTTTACAGTGTTCTGGCACGAAAAGGGTATTTTCCTATTGAGGAACTCAACACCTTCAGGTTGATCAACTCCCGTTTGCAAGGCCACCCAACCACCCACGAAGGTTTACCCGGGGTTCGCGTAGCTTCTGGTTCATTGGGACAAGGAATGTCCGTTGCCATTGGTGCTGCTTTGGCCAAAAAATTGAACGGTGATGACCATTTGGTGTTCAGTCTTCATGGCGATGGCGAACTACAGGAAGGTCAAAATTGGGAGGCCATCATGTACGCCGCCGGAAATAAGGTAGACAATTTAATTGCCACCGTAGACCGAAACGGTCAACAAATCGATGGGGCCACAGAAGATGTACTTCCTTTAGGTGATGTAGCTGAAAAATTCAAGGCATTTGGCTGGGATGTTATGGAAATTGAAGATGGGAATGATTTGGAACAGGTCATTGCCGGACTTAAAGAAGCCAAAAGCAGAACTGGAAAAGGAAAGCCTGTCTGCATTGTGATGACCACTATGATGGGTAATGGTGTGGATTTTATGATGCACACCCATGCATGGCACGGTAAAGCTCCGAATGATGAGCAATTGGCCACGGCATTGGCACAGAACCCAGAGACCTTAGGTGATTATTAATTCTGAAGACAAGAAAAATGACAAAATATACAGATCAAGGAAAAAACGATACGCGAAGCGGTTATGGTGCCGGAATGACAGAATTGGGTAGAACCAATCCAAATGTTGTGGCTCTTTGTGCCGATTTGGTGGGCTCGCTGAAGATTGAAACTTTTATTGAAGAAAATCCTGAACGCTTTTTCCAAACTGGGATAGCTGAGGCCAACATGATGGGCATGGCTGCCGGTCTTACCATAGGAGGTAAAATACCTTTTGCCTCTACCTTTGCCAACTTTGCCACAGGAAGAGTTTACGACCAAATTCGTCAGTCCATTGCCTATTCGGATAAGAATGTAAAAATCTGTGCTTCGCATGCGGGACTTACCCTTGGAGAAGATGGAGCAACCCACCAGATTTTGGAAGATATTGGTTTAATGAAAATGCTTCCTGGCATGACGGTCATCAATCCATGTGACTATAACCAGACCAAAGCAGCTACCATTGCCATTGCAGAGCACCATGGTCCGGTTTATTTACGTTTTGGTCGTCCAAAAGTGGCCAACTTCACTCCTGTTGATCAAAAGTTTGAGATTGGAAAGGCCCTTATGCTCAATGAAGGGACCGACGTAACCATTTTGGCCACAGGACATTTGGTATGGCAAGCACTTTTGGCAGCGGAAAGTTTGGAAAACCAAGGAGTTTCTGCAGAAGTTATCAATATTCACACTATTAAACCTTTGGATGACAAAGCCATCTTGGATTCTGTGAAAAAGACGGGATGTGTCGTCACTGCAGAAGAACACAACTATTTGGGTGGCCTTGGCGAAAGCGTTGCGCGCGTATTGGCAACACACCATCCTGCGCCCCAAGAGTTTGTGGCAACCCAAGATACTTTTGGTGAAAGTGGTACCCCAGAACAGTTGATGGAGAAATACGGACTGAACAATAAAGCCATAGAAGCTGCCGTTTTAAGAGTGTTGAAACGAAAATAATTTTCGGTATCACTTTTGTGATATTCTTCATCAACCTTTTAAAATGAACACTTATGAAAAAAACACTTCTAGTTGCGGTGTTGACCCTAATGGGGTCCGCTGCCATGGCTCAAAGCGGTTCAGGCTTTGGGATTAAAGCAGGTTTAAATTATAACAAGAACGGAGACCTTATTGGCTCGGTTGGTGATTCGGGCCAAGACATTGTGGAAGGTGCCGAAGGAAAGACCGGATACCATGTGGGATTCTGGGGAAAATTGGATTTTCCCAAAATCTACCTGAGACCAGAATTGGTCTATACCAAGACCAAAAGTTCGTATGATGTGGATGGCGATTCCCAAGATTATGATGTTTCCAAGTTAGATCTTCCTGTCTTATTGGGCTTTAAAATAGTGGGGCCACTTCATCTTTTTGCTGGTCCAGCCTTTCAATATACCTTAAAGAATGATTTGGAAAATGTTGAAATAGAGGATGTAGAAAGTGATTTTACCGTTGGATTGAATGCTGGTGCAGGGGTCAATATTGGAAGACTCGGTTTCGATATTCGGTATGAACGTGGTTTTTCGGAGAACGAAGCAAATTTTATCGGAAACAACATTACAGATGTTTCCGGCCGGGTTGATTCCAGACCTTCACAGGTTATTTTCTCGTTGTCACTGAAACTATAATTCCAAATAGATGAAATTAAAAAAGGCCCGCTCAAATGAGCGGGCCTTTTTTATGCTTTTGTTTTATGTACTTATTATTTTAATTGTCTGGATCTAGATAGTCAGGGGTCCCATCATTATCTGAATCAGGATAAGGAAAAATAATTTCACCTTTATCATTGGTAATTTCGCTTCGGGTAGAAACGCCATCCCCATCATCATCACCATCCAAGAAATTGGCACGGCGAACAGTTCTGAGTCTATCTTCCTCGGCAGAATCTGTGTTGTCATCATACAAGTAACCATTGCCATTGGCATCTTCATTGATTGATGGAATACCATCATTATCATGATCGGTCTGGTTCATTGTAAAAAGGTCAATAGTGAACAATAATGGACTGTATATCGGAATCTGAGCTATTGAAGCGTTATTGTAATATCCCAATGCAGAAGGAAATATGATCATCCCCACACCATACTCCTCAACACTTACCGTTCCGTCCCCATTGTCTATGGGTGCTCCTCCCGTTTTTAAAAAAGGAATGCCTTCTGAGAAACCTCTGGCTCCTTGTGAAAAGTCTTGCAATCGGGCCAAATCAAACCAAATAGGGTTGAAAAAAGCCCCGTCAAAAGTAGTGCCATCCAACAATTTTCCTTCGTACCGCACATATACTGAATCTGCAACTGTAGGATAAGCGCCTACAGCAGGATTTTCACCCATTTCATCCAACTCTTCAAAAGTGGGTCTTGCAGAAAGGTAATAAAGTTTGTGGGGCACTTCGTCTTCATCTGTATCCAGGCTGAGTTGGTTGGAAGAGATTTTCACGGTAGTGCTTCTGACCATATCACTGAGCGGGGTTTTTCCAGCATTATCACCGGCTATGGTATCTATCTTGATCTTGTAGTCAAAATTGGCTGGTGGAGATTGAAACTCTTCATAATTATAGAAATGTGTCTGTAAAAACTCCTGTATGTCATTATCATTTTCGGTCACAACCTCAGACAATGCCCTTGGTGGAACTCTTTCCACTCCCCCATCATCATCATTGTTGCATGATAAAAAAATCAATGTTAAAAACAAAGAAACAAAAATCCCGTACCTCATCAAGTGTGTCTTTTAGCTGCGCAAGATACAATTTTCCGTTATTTTTGCTCGGTGCATTAACAAAGATTTGCAGAGCTTATGCGGATAGACAAGTACCTTTGGTGTATTAGATATTACAAAACCCGAAACGTTGCCTCAACCGCTGTTAAAAAAGGACAGGTTAAGGTTAATGGGAGTGTTGTAAAACCTTCTAGGGAGGTTTATCCTATGGATAAAGTGGTACTTCGGAAAAACCAAATCGATTATGAATTAACGGTCTTGGACATTCCAGAAAGCCGTGTCGGGGCCAAACTGGTAGATA
This sequence comes from Muricauda sp. MAR_2010_75, assembly GCF_000745185.1. Classification (NCBI taxonomy): domain Bacteria; kingdom Pseudomonadati; phylum Bacteroidota; class Flavobacteriia; order Flavobacteriales; family Flavobacteriaceae; genus Allomuricauda; species Allomuricauda sp. MAR_2010_75. The sequence goes on along the minus strand of NZ_JQNJ01000001.1, from coordinate 2,751,235 downwards.
TTTATAGAAAGGATACCACCCCTAAAGAGGCTTTTGAGCATGATGAATTGTTGAAGTTTGCCAAAACCCACTACAGAAAGAAAGGACTGGGGCGACCTACAAAAAAAGACCGGCGGGACATTGATGATTATTTGGACGAATCTGAATGATCTGTTTTATATCTTTGATGCAATTATCCATGCCATGATGAACCGCATATTGACCCACAGCCAAATTCAACACATTGTTAGGCGAATTGCCTATCAGATCTATGAAAGCAATGTTGATGAGAAAGAAATCATTGTGGCAGGAATTAATGGTGGAGGCATGAACTTTGCCAAAAAGGTGGCAACGGTCCTCAAAAACATTACCGATGCCGAGATTGTGCTCTGCAAGGTGGAAATGGATAAGAAAAACCCCTTGGAAAGCGGGGTAAGCACCTCCATCCCCGAGGAGGACTACAAGGGCAAATCCGTTGTATTGGTAGATGATGTGCTCAACTCTGGCACCACATTGATTTATGGGGTACACCACTTTTTAAAAACACCCATAAAACAATTAAAAACGGCGGTATTGGTGAACAGAAACCACAAAAAATTCCCTGTCAAGGCCGATTTTAAAGGTATTTCATTGTCCACGTCGCTCAATGAGCATATAAAAGTAGAATTCCAGCCCAAAAACGATGCGGTCTTTTTAGAGTAACTTTTGTTTTATTTCGGAGACCACGGTTTCCAAATCCTTACCATCACATTCCAAAATATGTTTAGCTTGTGCATAGTATGGCCTTCGCTCAAAAAGATGTTTTCCTATAAACTCAGGGAGGTCTTTATCATCTAATTTTTTTACTAGGGGTCGATTTTCTTTTTCGTTTTTTATCCGTTCCACTAATGCCGGGATAGACAATTGTAAATAGATGGAATGATTGGATTTTTGTAAAATGGTCTCCATATTGTTTCCATAGCAAGGGGTTCCACCACCCGTGGAAAGCATCAAATTTTGGTGTTCATCCAAAACCTTGGACAACATTTCATGTTCCAATTTTCTGAAATAAATCTCACCTTTTTCAGAAAAAATGGTTTTGATGGATTTTTGTTGTCGTTCCTCAATGTATGCATCAAGATCTATGAAATCCAGCCCTAACTCACTGGCCAACAACTTCCCCACGGACGACTTTCCACTTGCCATATATCCCACCAAAACTACTCTCATATATTGAATTTATTAGCGATTTTTAAAAAACACAAATTTATCATTAATTCACCTTGTAAAATAGATTATTGATGTTATATTTGCACCCGCTTAGCGCAATGTGCCGGCACTGAAATACGACCTGATAGCTCAGTTGGTAGAGCATCTCCCTTTTAAGGAGAGGGTCCTGGGTTCGAGCCCCAGTCAGGTCACTAAAAAACCCTGAAACCATTTGGTTTTCAGGGTTTTCTTTTTGCGTTTATATTGTTTGCTTTGACTCCATTGATTTTTAAGGTAGTGATTACAAAAAAATAAGGACCCAATACATTGAGGCCCCAGTACAATCAATCATAAAAACCGGCAAATCAAAATTATTCTTCCATTGTGTTTAAAACCTTTGGGGTTACATAATATATCCTTTCAATACGCGGTGCGGAGAAAAGCACCTACTGATCATTGCCCACCTCCACATTTTGCCATTCCGCAGTGGGGAAATAGTATTGGATATAGCTGATAAGGGATTGGACCAGCCTTTTATTGGCATTTCAGATTTGACCGATGGGTTAAAAAGGCATTCAGCGGGCACTTTTTTTAAGTTCAGAAATTGAGTGTTATAAACTTACCATCCGAACCGGATTGCCTAAACTTATAAAATAGGCAATCCAGTCCGTTTTAAAAGGTGACTCCCTATTTAGGAAACCACTTCTTCATGCTTGTTTCTTTCGGAAACAATGCGTTCAATCAAATCGGGTACTTTTTCAAATGCTGCGGCCAAACCGTGGGTCTTTCCGGCTTCCAAGAAAGAAATCTCATCTCCTTTGGTCACCAAAAAGCCAATAGGTTGAATACCAATACCGGCTCCGGCTCCGGCACCTTCTCCTTTTTTACCTTTTCCTTCAACTCCTTCACCTCCTCCAGAGCCAAATCCCATACCCACTTTAATTACCGGCACACATTTAAACTCACCCAACTGAAAGGGTTCACCAATAATGGTGTCTGTCTTAGCCTCTGACTTGATAAAATCAGTCACTTTGTTCAATAATTCATCAAAATGTAAATCCATGACCTTATATTTAATTGTTAATAAATGATTTTAGTATTCTGTAAGGTCGGTTCCTTATATCAATCAATAGTTTGTTTCGGTTCTCAAAATTGATGTGAAAAGAAGCTACGTAGTGGTTGAGCAACATAAATACAGGATATAATTTGGCATTTGCAATGTAGTCTCCCGTATCCAGATCCAACTCAAATCGCCGTACTTCAAACGACTTTATCACACGTAGAATTTTTCCAAATTTTATCTTCCTATGGGGCTTGGCTTTCTTCTCTGGAAGTTTTGGTTTTGAAGATTTTTTAATGGGATAAAAACAACGTTCATAGAAGAGCACTTTCAACCGTACCCGTATGAGCTCTTTTTTGTCGGGTTCCAAACTGGCCTTTGCCAATCCCTTTATCCCAACATAGTACTTTACAGTATCCGTATCAATATAAATTTGGATTGGAGCAAATAGAAGTCCAAGGGCCAAGAGCACAACTAACAATATTGCCACTGTTAGTATCATCAAATTTTTGTGGTAAAGAAATTATAATCAAACAACATCCACAATGACCTATGTCATCAATAGGGTTAAAAATTAGGTATTGATGCGTTTCAGTATCAATTTATAACAAGACTATATACTGACCTAACTCATACTTTAAATAATAATTTTATTGGTAATTTGAGGACTTGCTCATGAAACATACCATGAAATATATTTTACTTGCTTTCATCTCCATACCCTTCCTCTTTTCATGTTCCGATAAAAAGGAAAAAATTTATCCGGAACGCATGCCCTTGACCGAATCTGTGTATGCTTCCGCAACGGTGCAACCCGATAGTCTTTACCAGGCCTACTCTGTAGTGGTGGGCATTCTGGACAAGATATGGGTAGAGGAAGGTGATTCGGTAGCCAAGGGAGACCGTATCCTTCAAATTATTAACACCTCTCCAGAATTAAATACGGAAAATGCCAAACTGGCCCTGCAGTTGGCCCGTGAAAATTATAGTGGCAATGCAGCGGTTTTAAGTGGAATCAAAGACGAAATTCAAGCTGCAGAACTCCAACTAAAGAACGATTCCATCAATTATTTTCGACAAAAAAACCTCTGGAACCAGAATATTGGGTCAAAATTGGAGTACGACAACCGAAAATTGGCTTACGAGCTATCCCAAAACAACCTAAGCCTCCTAAAACGTAGATACAACAGGACCAAGAAAGAACTGGAAACCCAAGTAAAGCAAGCGGAGAACAATTACAAGAGCGCTCTCACCAATACTAAAGATTTCACCATTACCAGCAAAATAAACGGTACAGTGTATGCCCTTTACAAAAACCAAGGTGAGATTGTAACAACAATGGAGCCCGTAGCTGCAGTGGGCAAAAGCGACAAATTTGTGGTGGAACTCTTGGTGGATGAGGTGGATATCGTTAAACTAAAAATAGGACAGCAGGTATTCATTACCCTGGATTCTTATAATTCTGAAGTTTTTGAAGCCACTCTGGATAAAATCTATCCAAGAAAGGATGAACGTTCGCAGACCTTTAAGGTCGAGGCCCTTTTTAAAGCTCCACCTGCCACCTTATATCCGGGACTTTCGGGTGAAGGCAATATCATTATCGCACAAAAAGAAGAGACTCTTACCATCCCCAAGGAATATTTAATGGGTGAATCAAAAGTACTAACCGATGACGGTGAAAAAGAAATCAGCATTGGTCTACAAAATTTGGACAGGATAGAGATTTTAGGGGGCATTGACGAAAACACAGTCATCTATAAACCTGAGCAATGATCAACTGGAATGTGATATTGGGCATTGCCAAAACACATCTTCTTACCAAGATGAAATCCACAGCGACGGCGACACTTGGCGTCACCTTTGGTATAGGTGCATACATTACACTGGTAAGTTTTATGACTGGATTGAATGGCATGTTGGACGATTTGGTGTTGAACCAGACCCCACACATTCATATCTATAACGAAATAAGACCCTCTCCCTCCCAACCTGTTGCCCTTTATGATGATTTTAAGGATGCTTTCAATGTTGTCCATTCCATAAAGCCCAAACAAAACCAGAAAAAAATACACAATGCCCTGCCCATTCTTAACTATCTAAAAAAACAGCCCAACGTAAAAGGGGCCACTCCACAGCTTCGGGCCCAGATTTTTTACCTATCGGGCTCCATAGAACTGGGTGGAAATCTTATTGGTGTCGACATTATGGAAGAGGTTCGCCTGTCCAATATCCAAGATAACATTGTGGAAGGGACCCCTGAAGCCTTGGACACAAATGACAACGGTATTCTTTTGGGGGCCGGATTGGCCGATAAAATGTCATTGGCTGTGGGAGACCGCGTTCAGGTGAGTACAGTGGCCGGCAACATCTTTCCGTTAAAAATCGTGGGCATTTACCAAAGTGGCATTGCTGAAATTGATAACATCCAGAGCTTTGCCAACCTCAAGACGGTTCAGCGTATTTTGGGGGAAGCGGAAAATTATGTGACCGACATCAACATTAAACTATTGAACATTGGGGAGGCCGAACCCATGGCACGTCGTTTGGAAAAACAGTTCAACACCAAAGCCATAGACATCAATGAAGCCAATGCCCAGTTTGAAACCGGTTCAAATATTCGGAACCTTATCACTTATGCCGTTTCCATCACCTTGCTTATTGTGGCCGGTTTTGGCATCTACAATATTTTGAACATGCTCATCTACGAAAAAATGAAAGACATCGCCATTTTAAAGGCCACAGGGTTTTCAGGTAGGGATGTACAACTCATTTTTATGAGTCAGGCCATGATCATTGGATTGGTTGGTGGTGTTTTGGGTCTATTGATTGGATTTGCGCTCTCCAAAGTAATTGACCAAACCCCTTTTGAAACTGAGGCTTTGCCTACAATTTCAACATTCCCAGTAAATTATAATGCGGCCTATTATGTGATTGGAATCACATTTGCCCTCATTTCAACCTTTGTTGCGGGCTATTTGCCATCGAACAGAGCAAAAAAAATAGATCCCGTGGAAATTATTCGTGGAACCTAGTACAGCCTATGAAATTTGTCTTAGAAGCCAATAATATCAATAAACATTTCTACAAACCCAAGGATTTTCATGTGTTGAAAGACATTTCTTTTGGGGTTCGTGAAGGTGAGTTTGCCTCTATCATGGGAAAATCGGGCTGTGGAAAATCCACATTATTGTATGTTCTTTCCACAATGGACACCGATTATACGGGTGAGCTGTATTTGGACAGTCAATTGATTACCGGAAAATCACATGAAGAGCTCTCGCGTATCCGTAACAAACATATTGGGTTCGTATTTCAGTTTCATTATCTGTTGTCAGAATTCAGTGTGTTGGAAAATGTAATGCTACCTGCCAAAAAATTGGGTGAGAAATCCCATGCTCAAATTGAAAGAGCTGCGCATGAAAAACTGGAAATGCTCCATATTGGCCATTTGGCTGAACAAAGAGCATCCCGGATTTCCGGTGGGGAAAAACAACGAGTGGCTATAGCCAGGGCCCTCATCAATGATCCAACCATTTTAATGGGTGACGAACCCACTGGAAATTTAGACAGCCATAATTCAGAAAACGTGTTTACTATTTTTAAGAATCTGAAGGAAAACCAAGGGTTGTCCTTATTGGTGGTAACCCATGATGAAGATTTTGCCAAACGAACAGATCGCATCATTGAAATGGAAGACGGCAGAATTTTCAAACAATAAAAGAAAGTGTTAGAATTTCAGAATATTGAATCAGGATATATTTGGACAAAACCCTATATTTGTCGCCCCAAAGATTTTTGGCCGATATAGACCAAAAAGCTGATAAGCCCACGTGGTGGAATTGGTAGACACGCTACCTTGAGGGGGTAGTGTTCGTAAGGACGTGCTGGTTCGACTCCAGTCGTGGGCACAAAACCGCAATCTTTGCGGTTTTTTTGTTTTATGCTTTTACGCTCAAATCTGTTTATCTTTTCAGTTAAAAACACTACTTTTTCAGTGGATATGTCTCAAATTTTATGATAAAAAAATAGGTTCGTATGGTTTAAATTGTAAATTTGTTTAATCTTTATTAATAAAAGATGAACAATGTAAAGAAATCTTTCAGTATTCGGGACATGGAAAATCTGTCCGGAATAAAGGCCCATACCATCCGGATTTGGGAAAAACGATACAACCTGTTCAGCCCAGAAAGGACCAGTACCAACATTAGAACATATTCTATTGGAAGCTTGCAAAAGCTGTTGAATATTACATTATTGTACAACAACGGTTACAAAATTTCTAAAATTGCCAAATTGGATGAGTCACAAATTCCAATGATGGTAAAGGAAATTGTGGCCCAAAACAGCAAAAAGAGCCATGCCCTTAATGCCTTTAAATTGGCCATGCTCAATTTTGACCAGTCCCTGTTTCAGAAGACCTACAATAGTCTCTTGGTGGAAAGATCATTCAGGGAAGTCTTTTATGAGGTTTTCATCCCATTGCTCAACGAACTGGGGTTGCTTTGGCAGACCGCTACCATCAGTCCTGCCCATGAGCATTTTATTTCCAACCTGATCAAACAGAAAATCTACATCCAAACGGAAAAGCTGCAATTTGAAGAGCCTACCAAAAAAGATAAGGTCTTCGTCCTTTTCTTGCCAGAGAATGAAATCCACGAATTGGGATTGTTGTATATCAACTATGAGATTACCCTAAGAGGTTACAAATCCATTTATTTAGGGCAAACCATGCCCATGGAAAACCTTTCAGATTTACTGAAATATTATACTAATATCTATTTTGTATCTTACTTCACTGTTGCGCCAACCCCAAATGAACTGCAGGCCTACTTGGAGCGCTTCTCCAGTATATTGGAGCTTTCGCCAGATTCCAGACTCTATGTCCTGGGACACCAAATACGGCATGCCACAGCGGACACGTTCCCTGATACCGTAAAAGCGTTCAATTCCATTGAACAATTATTGGAATCCCTTTAATGGCCCAACTACGAATGAAAAAAGTCATTGTCATTGGTTCCGGTTTTTCTTCCCTTTCCACTTCTTGTTATTTGGCCAAGGCTGGTTTTGAAGTTGAAATCTTTGAAAAAAACAATTCCGTTGGTGGAAGGGCACGGCAACTGGTTAAAAATGGCTTCACCTTTGATATTGGTCCAAGTTGGTATTGGATGCCCGATATTTTTGATAAATTTTTTGCAGATTTTGGCAAAAAAACTTCACACTACTATCAACTGGATAAGTTGGATCCGGCTTACAAAGTTTTCTTTGAGGATGATGTGATCACCATTGGAGATTGTATGGATAAAATATGCGAGGAATTTGAACGGCTGGAATCTGGGAGCGGGGATCATTTGAAACGATTTATTGGACAGGCCCAGGAAAATTATGACATTGCCATCAACAAGGTAGTGTTGCGCCCCGGCCTATCGCCTTTGGAATTGGTGACGAAGGAAACGGTCCTTCGGGTTGATCAATTCTTCAAAACCATCAGTCAAGAAGTACGCAAACGCTTTAAAAACCCAAAACTGATCTCCACTTTGGAGTTTCCAGTACTTTTTTTGGGTGCAAAGCCCAGCAATACTCCTTCATTCTACAACTTTATGAATTTTGCCGATTTCGGTTTAGGCACTTGGCATCCCAGAGGTGGCATGTATGAAATCATAAAGGCCATGAAAAGTCTGGCCGAAGAACTGGGTGTAAAGATTCATGTGAACAGTCCAGTGGATAAAATCATCGTGTCGGACAAAGAAGTGTTGGGCATTCGAAGTAGTGGTCAAAACCATTTGGCGGATTATGTGGTGAGCGGGGCAGATTATCATCATTCCGAAACACTGTTGGATGCAAAGTACAGACAGTATTCAGAAGACTATTGGGAGAAAAAAACCTATGCACCTTCTTCCCTACTATTTTACATTGGTTTTGACAAAAAGTTGCAAAATATAGAACACCACAACCTCTTTTTTGATACCGATTTTGAAAAACATGCCCAAGAAATTTATGATGAACCGCAATGGCCTTCGGAACCTTTATTTTATGCCAATTTTCCATCGGTGACCGATGCATCCATGGCACCAAATAGCTGTGAAACCGGATTTTTTCTGGTGCCCATTGCCCCAGGATTGGAGGATACACCACAATTGCGCGAACAATATTTTGACGTGATAATGGACCGATTTGAAAAAAGAACCCACCAACATGTCAAAGATTCCATTATATTTAAAGAAAGTTTCTGTATAAACGATTTTGTTGAACAGTACAATTCCTACAAAGGAAATGCCTACGGTTTGGCCAACACACTTCGGCAAACCGCTTTTTTAAGACCTAACCTCAAAAGTAGCAAGGTAAAGAACCTGTTCTTTACCGGTCAGCTTACCGTTCCGGGACCAGGGGTGCCACCGGCACTCATCTCGGGGAAATTGGTTTCTGATTTAATCATTAAAAACCTAAAAGGATGAAAACTATTTTTGACAATGTATCCTACAACTGCAGCAAGATTGTTACCCAATCCTACAGCACCTCTTTTGCCCTGGCCACCAAAATGTTGGCCCCTTCCATTAGAGCAGATATTTACAACATCTACGGATTTGTCCGTTTTGCCGATGAAATTGTGGATACCTTCCATGACTACAACAAAGAACAGCTTTTTAATGATTTTGAAAGCGATATGGAACAGGCCATTGCCAGCAAAATTAGTTTAAATCCTATTTTAAATTCGTTCCAGCATACCTATCACAAATATGACATTCCACACCATTTGGTGGAATCGTTTATGAAAAGTATGCGGATGGATTTGACCAAAAAGAGGTATGAGACCTTCGATGAGTATAGAGATTATATTTATGGTTCTGCAGACGTGGTAGGGTTGATGTGCCTCTGCGTCTTTGTCAATGGAAACAAAGAAAAATATGAGGAATTGAAGGAATCTGCCATGGCGCTGGGTTCCGCCTTTCAAAAAGTAAACTTCCTAAGGGATTTGAAAGCAGATCATGAAGACCTTAACCGTACCTATTTCCCCAATACCAATTTGATGGAATTGGATGAAGCCTCCAAAAAACGCATCGTAAACGAAATCAAAGCTGATTTTGCCATTGGGTATTCTGGCATTATAAAACTCCCTGAACAAGCCAAATTTGGGGTCTATACGGCCTATTGCTATTACAAAAAACTGTTGAATAAGTTACAGAACACTCCCCCCCTGGAAATAAAAAATGCCCGTATCCGTGTGCCCAATTACCAAAAATTTGGACTTTTGGCACAATCCTACCTAAATTATAAACTACAATTGGTACAATGAAAATAGCACTTTGGATAGGAATTTTTTTGGCTACATTCTGTTTTATGGAATTCATGGCGTGGTTTACCCATAAATATGTAATGCATGGATTTCTATGGAGCCTCCATAGGGACCATCATAAAAAAGACCACGACTCTTGGTTTGAGCGAAACGATGCCTTTTTCTTGTTCTACGCTGTGGTTAGCATGACCTTATTCTTCTTGGGCAACTACACTTGGTTCTGGTACGGATGGCCGCTGGGATTTGGCATTTTAGCCTACGGGATCGCTTATTTTCTGGTGCATGATATTTTCATCCACCAACGCTTTAAGATATTCAGAAATGCCAACAATTGGTATGCCCGTGGTGTACGTCGTGCCCATAAAATGCACCATAAACATTTGGGCAAGGAAGATGGAGAGTGCTTTGGGATGCTCTTTGTTCCCTTTAAATACTTTAAAAAATAAGCTATTCCAGAAGAAGGCTGTCCAAAAGTGTTCTTGTGTGCGTTGAATTCCAATTGACGGCCCCTTTTTCATCCACCACAATTTTACCCGATTTGCTGATAACATAGGTAGCGGGAATGCTTTTCGAAATTAATTCATCAGGAGTTCGGGATGTTTCAAAATAAACGGGGAGGTGATATCCTTTTTTTTCCAGAAAAGTCGATACTTTATCACGCTCATCGCTGGCCACAAAAGCAAAAGCCACCTTATCTCCATAATCTTCATGCAGATCAACCAAACTGGGTAGCTCGGCAATACAAGGTGGACACCAAGTAGCCCAAAAATTGACCAATACCACTTCTCCTTTTTTGGATTGAAAATCCATTCGTTTGCCTTCTGCGGTCACCAAGTTCCAATGGTAATTCTTGAGCGTATTTTGTTCATCAACCTCAACCACATCCGCACTGGTAGCGATAAGTTTGCTCACCAAAACCTTAAGATGGAACCCAACTGGGGTAAAAATGATCAAAACAATGGCTAAAATCCAAATGCCATTACTGATCTGTTCCTTGGAAAGTCTCATAACGTTTATTCAGCAATAAGTTCGTCCAACAGTTTGTAAATTTTGCGATTGCTCCAATCGGCAATCCCCTCTTTGTGAATGACAATATTCCCAGATTTATCAATGAGATATGAGGAAGGTACTTTTTCTGGACTGATGGGCATTTTCTCACCAATTATTAGATATGTAACTGGAAATGTAAATTCGTGTTCTTCCATGAATGCTTCCACTGGAGGTCTATCCTCATTGGTAATGATGTAGAAATCCATCTTACCCTTGTATTGGTCGTAAAGATCCTGAATACTTGCAAGTTCTGCTTCACTGGGCAATCGCCAAGAAGCCCACAGATTGATAAAGACTACATTTCCCTTTGATTTTTCAAAATTGAAAAAGTCCCAATCCTCGTCTTTCAGCCGCCAATCGTAGTCGTTGATTTTTTCCTGTTGGGATTCTTCGATCACTGGAGGTGAAAAAGCAAGCAATCGATTCAGGAATATTTTGCCATAATGGCCCAAAGGGGTTACAAAAAAAGAGAGTACAAAAAGGATTAACAGAATATTGAGTACGGTCTTTTTACTGATTTTCATTCTTTGGATTTGGGTTAAAATTAAAAACTCCTGATATCTTGCCAATATCAGGAGTTTTATTGAATAATCTTAAAAAAATTTAAGCATTCTCTTTTTTGATAAGGTTCAAGGCAGAGCCTTCATTGAACCATTTTATCTGTGCATTATTGTACGAATGATTCACTTTTATGGTATCCTTACTGCCATCTGCATGGACAATCTCTATGGTCAAAGGCTTGTCTGGAGCAAAGGCATCTATATCCAAGAAATTAAAGGTATCATCTTCCTGAATAAGGTCATAATCGTTTTCATTGACAAAGGTCAAAGCCAACATTCCCTGTTTTTTCAGGTTGGTCTCGTGAATCCTTGCAAACGATTTTACTAACACAGCCGCCACACCCAAATGTCTGGGTTGCATGGCTGCATGCTCTCTGGAAGACCCTTCGCCATAATTATGATCACCCACAACAATGGTTTTGATTCCAGCTTTCTTGTAAGCTCTTTGTGCATCAGGAACTCCTTCGTATTCGCCCGTCAACTGATTCTTCACAAAATTGGTTTTTTGGTTGAATGCATTGACTGCACCAATCAAAGTGTTGTTGGCGATATTATCCAAATGCCCTCTAAAACGCAACCACGGTCCTGCCATGGAAATGTGGTCTGTGGTACATTTTCCGAAAGCTTTGATCAACAGCTTCATCCCTTGAAGACTTGCTGGAGTGATGGGTTCAAAGGGTTCCAACAATTGCAATCTTTCAGAGCCTTCGGCAACGACCACATCTACCTTACTTCCATCTTCAACAGGGTCTACATAACCATTGTCTTTCACTTCAAAACCTTTTGGAGGCAATTCCCATCCTGTTGGCTCATCCAACATCACTTCTTCTCCATCCTCATTGATTAATTTGTCGGTCAATGGGTTAAAATCCAAACGACCCGCAATGGCAATGGCGGCTGTCATTTCTGGTGAAGCAACAAACGCGTGTGTGTTCGGGTTACCATCCGCGCGCTTTGCAAAGTTACGGTTGAAGGAATGCACGATACTGTTCTTTGGTGCGTTCTTTGGATCTTCATAACGGCCCCACTGACCAATACATGGTCCGCAAGCGTTGGTGAAAATCTTGGCATCCAATTTTTCAAATATTTGTAGAATACCGTCACGCTCGGTAGTATATCTCACCTGTTCCGAACCTGGGTTGATTCCAAATTCAGCTTTTGTCTTTAATTTTTTGTCCAATGCTTGTTGCGCAATGGAAGAAGCCCTAGACAAATCTTCATAGGAAGAGTTGGTACAGGAACCTATCAATCCCCATTCAACCGCCAATGGCCATCCATTTTTTTCGGCTTTTTCAGTCATGGTGCCCACTTCAGTGGCCAAATCTGGGGTAAAAGGACCATTGAGCAATGGCATCAATTCCGTTAAGTTGATTTCAATTACCTGGTCAAAATAATCCTCAGGGTTTGCATACACCTCAGGGTCCGCCGTTAAGTGTTCTTTTACTTTATTGGCCTCATCAGCAACATCTTCCCTATCGGTAGCTCTTAGGTAACGCTCCATGGATTCGTCATAGCCAAAGGTTGATGTAGTTGCGCCGATCTCGGCACCCATGTTGCAGATGGTTCCTTTACCGGTACATGACATTGAGGTTGCTCCTGGACCAAAATATTCCACAATGGCTCCTGTTCCACCTTTTACAGTAAGAATTTCGGCCACTTTTAGAATAACATCCTTGGGCGCGGTCCATCCAGATAGTTTCCCTGTCAATTTAACCCCTATCAACTTAGGGAACTTCAATTCCCAAGCCATTCCGGCCATAACATCCACTGCATCGGCTCCACCAACACCAATGGCCACCATTCCCAACCCACCGGCATTTACGGTGTGCGAGTCGGTTCCAATCATCATTCCGCCAGGGAATGCGTAGTTTTCCAAAACCACTTGGTGAATAATACCAGCTCCGGGTTTCCAGAATCCTATTCCATATTTATTGGATACGGACCCAAGGAAATCAAATACTTCCTTACTGGTCTCGTTGGCATGCTTTAAGTCTGATGCAGCACCATCCTTGGCCTGAATCAAGTGGTCGCAATGCACGGTTGTGGGCACGGCCACTTTATCTTTACCTGCCTGCATAAACTGCAACAGAGCCATCTGTGCTGTGGCATCTTGGCAAGCTATTCTATCTGGGGCAAAATCAACATAATCCTTTCCTCTAATAAATTCCTTGGTGGGCATTCCATCCCATAAATGTGAATACAATATTTTCTCCGCAAGGGTAAGCGGTTTCCCCACCAACTCCCGGGCCTTGTCCACACGCTCCCCCATGGAAGCGTAGACGCCCTTAATCATGTCAATATCAAATGCCATTCTATAATCGAGTTTTAAGATTTTAGTAATTTTGTAAATTTACTAAAATACCTACGATTTCGGAATTAGAATTGGCTTAAATAGTAGAGAAGATTTGATATTTACAACAATTCCGAGATAATCCGTTCCTCAGAAATTCCCTCGGCCTCCGCCTTGTAGTTTTTTAGGATTCTATGGCGAAGAATTCCCAATGACACTGCTTTTACATCCTCAATGTCCGGAGAAAATTTTCCGTGTATGGCAGCATGGGCTTTTGCGGCAAGCACAAGGTTTTGGGATGCTCGTGGTCCTGCGCCCCAATCCACATAATTGTTTACAAAATCTGATGCTCCTTCCAAAACGGGCCGTGTGCTATGCACCAATCGAACGGTGTAATCCACCACATTGTCCGGCACAGGGATTCTCCGTACCAAATGTTGCACTTCAATAATTTCATCGGCAGTGAAAAGGGTTTCGATTTCAACCTCATCATCCGTTGTGGTGGATTTTACCACTTGGATTTCCTCCGCAATGGATGGATACTGCAGTTCAATAGCGAACATAAAACGGTCCAACTGGGCCTCTGGCAGTGGATAGGTCCCCTCCTGCTCAATAGGATTCTGGGTAGCCAATACAAAATAAGGACGATTGAGCTTATATTGTTTTCCCGCAATGGTCACGGCCCGTTCTTGCATGGCCTCCAAAAGGGCAGCTTGGGTCTTGGGTGGTGTCCGGTTGATCTCATCCGCTAAGATGATGTTTCCAAAAACAGGGCCCATGATAAATTTAAAGTTCCGGTTTTGATCTAAAACTTCACTCCCTAAAATGTCGCTGGGCATCAAGTCCGGGGTAAACTGTATGCGTTTAAAATCGAGCCCCAAAGTCTGTGCAATGGTATTGACCATTAGCGTCTTTGCCAAACCCGGAACTCCAATCAGCAGCGAATGCCCCCCAGTATAAATGGAGAGCAAAATCTGTTCGATTACCTTTTCTTGGCCCACTATGACCTTGGCAATCTCTTTTTTTAAGGCTTTATGTTTTTTTACAAGATTTTCAACGGCTGTAACGTCTGACATGTATTTATTCCTTTACCCAGTTGTTTGCAAAATCGCAGTCCTTGTTTTCGGTGTTTACGTGGATATAGGTGTCCTCTATATGTTCATCCATCCATTCTTTGATTGCCTTGAACTGTTTCTCGCGAAGTGCCAATTCTTGAATCTTTAGGTAGTCTTTTGCAAAATCCGCCTTATGCTCATCAAAACGGTTGGAAATCTTCATGATCTTGAACTTTGGTGCCCCTCCCCTAGGATCATCCTCGCGGATGGGTTTTGATATTTCACCATCCTTTATGTTCCGTACTTGATTGTAGAGTGTGGGGTCCATTTTGGTCAATTCAAAACGGGAGTCAAAATTGATAGGGTTCCGTAACAGTCCACCATCAAACTTGGTCTCTTTCTCATCCGAAAAATTTAGCGCAGCCTCGGCAAAGGTATATTTGCCATCCAAAATCTGTTGGCGAATGGTATCCAACTCCTGCACAGCTTTTTCAATGGATTCTTTGGGAATTTCAGGTATCAACAAAATATGCCTAAGATCAACTTCTTGACCTCTAATTTTCTCAATATAGATGATGTGATATCCAAAATCGGTCTTGAAGGGTTCAGAAATCTCACCTTCCTGAAGACTGAACGCCACATCCTTAAATTCCTTAACGAAAGGCGTTTCACGAGTCATGCTGTAAAATCCTCCCTTGGATTTTGACCCAGGGTCTTGGGAATACAGAATGGCCTTAACATTGAAACTGGCATCATTTTCAAGCACATCCTGTCTGATTTCCTTTAGTTGATTGATGACCTTCTGTTTTTCCTCCTCTGGTGCCTCTGGTTGCTTTACAATCTGGGCAATCTCCAATTCAGCACCAAAAACTGGTCTTTCATCCTCTGGAATCTTATTGAAAAACTGGCGTACTTCTTCCGGGGTCACTTCAATTTCCTCAACAATCTTGCTCTGCATTTTTTCGGAGAGCATGCGTAGTTTGTTGATTTCAAAGAGTTCTTGCCTAAAGCTTTCCATGTCTGGTTTGTTGTAGTACTTCAGCATTTTTTCCACACTACCAATCTGTTGGGTGAGTTGCTGAATCTGCCCATCGCTTGTGGCATTTACCTGATCATCGGAAACCAATAAACTATCCTGTACTGCTTGGTGCGCGTACAATCGGTCTTCCATCAATTTCCCCAAAAGACTGCAACGGGTAATGTCTTGGGTTGATGCACCCTGACTTTTTAAATCGATCAAGGTTTTGTCAATGTCCGATTCCAAAATCACATAATCCCCAATAACCGCAGCAATACCATCCAATTTCACTTTGTTGGAGTTACTGGTGGTGTCATTAACTGCCATGGATTCGTCCAAATCTTGTGCTCGCAGCATACCTATGGCGGCAAAAACGGCCATGGCCGTTACAATTCTATTTTTCTTTGTCATAAACCTCAAATTCATTCTTCTTAATAGCTTCATCTATAATCTCGGTTTCAAGTTTTTTTACATAATCCAACCTTCGTCGGTTCAAAATAAGTTGCCGTATATCCGGAGCAATGTACTCAAAGGGAGCCGTGTCATTGACTTCCAACACATTGGTCACCATTCCCAAATATACCTCTAACGAATCTTGTAACTCAAAAAATTGTGATTTTTTTAAGTAGGTCGCCTCATTTACAGGAGTTAAGGGTGGTATTTCTTCAATGACCCTGGAGGCACTTACCCAAATGGAATCATTGAAATGCATTTTTTTGAACTGTACGGCAATGGAATCCAAATAGGTCTTATCACTTTGTTTCCAATCCCTGATCCGTGCCTTTACTTGATCCTTGTCCAAAAATTGTTCGGACATACCCACAAACCGCAGTTGTACCAACTTTTCGTTGAGTTTAAAGTTTTCCTTTTCCCGCTCATAGTATTGTTGAAGCTGGGAGTTGGTCACTGCCGTATCCTGGGCTTGGAGCACCAATGCCTCAATATAGGCCCTTGTATACAAATCCGAGCGGTAGTTGGACACCAAACGATCAAATTCCGCCAATTTCTCTTCGGACAGATTAATTTTTGATTTGGACAACAACAATTGTTTGGAAGCCCAGTTGTTGATATAATCCGTAACAAACAAGGTGCTGTCTTCGGCGGACATATCATCACGGATAAGGGAAGCAATGTCTTCCTTGTATAAGTAGGTATCACCAACCCTGGCCAGTGGTTCCCGCTCTTCCTCCTTATTAAAAAGGCCTTCGCAGGATGAAACCAAAAGAGCACCCATGACGCAAAGTAGGAAAAGACTATTTTTTTGGAGCGTAAGCATTCCGCAAAAATAACAATTACAAAATCCCTTACAAGTAGGTTCCTTTCTCATTAACAGATTTTTAGTAGGCCATTCCTTCAAAGAAATTATTACATTAGTGCAAAACCAATCAAAAAATGAAGTATACCACGGAAATTATTGTTGAGCTCCCCCGTGATGAGTTTATCAAAAAACTTGATGACCCCGAGAACATGAAGCACTGGCAACGAGGACTTGTGGGTTATGAACAACTTTCAAAAAATCCGGGGCAGGAAGGTGCACAGATGGCCCTGAGTTACACAATGGGCAATCGAAAAATGGACATGGTGGAGACCATTATAAAAAGAAATCTTCCCGAAGAAATGCATACCACCTACGATACCAAAGGTGTACATAACATTCAAAAAAACTATTTTAAAGAGGAAGATGGTAAAACCCGGTGGGTTTCGGAAAGTGAATTCCACTTTTCAGGCTTTGGCATGAAACTAATGGGTTTTTTAATGCCAGGGGCATTTAAAAAACAGTCCAAAAAATATATGGAAGATTTTAAGGCCTTCGCCGAAAACGGAACCTCTGTTAAAGACCTTTAGCATCATGGAAAAAGCTTTAGACCGAAAAATTAAACTGATTTGGGATTTCAGGGGACCCAGTGCAGCGAGCATTGCGCAGCACTATCAAAAGCACCTTGAAGAGTTTATCGTGATTGAAGAGTTGAAATTTGATATTACCGGAGTGGAACACTTTAGCCCAGCACATAGTACAACATTTCTTGTGGTAGCCGAATTTGAACTGAAAGAAGTACGAGATATTCTAAAGCCGCATAGAGGCGAAATTTATGTAGACAAACACTGAACAAATCCAACATCCATCATGTGGGGCAGGTTTATATTTTTTGGGTTGATGCTCTTTGCAGCCTCCTGCAGCAGTGTCAATTACACAGACCCTTTGGAGAAAGCACTCAGCTCAGAAAGTCCATTGATCACTCGGGTGATGGACAACCTAAAGGCGCATGAACTCCAAATACGGTACACCCAGATAGACCGAAGGAACGACAGTATCTTTTTTACCGATTTTGATTTTCAAGTAAATCCTGACAACTATTTTTATCCAGCCAGTACCGCCAAATTTCCTTCAGCCGTGGCCACTCTTGAAAAATTAAACGAAATTGATTCCCTTTCCATGCACACCCGGTTCTATGTGGAAGGTGATGCTGTGGAAACCACCTTTGCCAAGGCCATTTCAGAAATCTTTGCGGTTTCGGACAATGCCGCCAACAACCGACTGATTGAATTTTTAGGGCAGGACGACCTCAACAAACGTATGCGGAACAGAGGCGTACAGCCTATCCGAATTGCCCATAGACTGTCTGCACCAAATGGGGATGATGTAACCACCAAACCCTTGATCGTTTATTTGAACGATTCCACAACGGTTTTGAGCAAGCCTATCATCAACACCCCTGCAAAACCACTAAAACTGCGAAGAATAAAAAAGGGGAAAGCGTATTATGAAGATGATTTGCTTCAGAAGGAACCCTTTAATTTCTCCCTAAAAAACTATTTCCCCATCCAATCCCAGAACGCATTGCTGAAACGCATCATTTTTCCGGAAGCCTTTCCCAAAGAACAGCGATTTAACCTGAGCGTAGAACAACGTAATTTTTTGTTGGAGGCCATGCATACCCTTCCCGCCAAATTGGGGTACGACCCGGAGGAATATTACGACAGCTATGTAAAATTTTTCATGTTTGGAGATAGCTATGACCCTATGCCCGAGCACATCAAAATATATAACAAAGTGGGATATGCCTACGGCACCCTAACCGACTGCGCCTATATTCAGGATACCAAAAACAACATCGATTTTATCATCAATGCCACCATTTTGGTGAACAGCAATGAAATTTTTAACGATGACGATTACAATTACGATGAAGTAGGCAGTCCATTTTTGGCGCAGTTGGGTCGCGAATTATATGAGTACGAATTTAAACGAAAGCGATGAGCAAGTTGACATTTGACCAGTTTACCAAAAAGATTTTCATTAAGGCACCCAAAGAAAAACTCTATTGGTGTTGGGGCACTTCCGAAGGTATAACGTCCTGGTTTTTGAGTGAGGCCATTTATACTTCGGAAGGGAAGGAACGAAAGCCCGATGAAAATGTTCAAGCAGGGGACGAATACATTTGGAGATGGCACAATTGGGACGGGCAAGAAACCGGAAGGGTACTAGAGGCCAACGGAACCGATTTTTTGGAGATTACCTTTGCGAACAGTAAGGTTTCGGTGACACTCGAAGACCATGACAATGCCGTACTTCTTATTTTAAGGCAGCATGAAATTCCAACGGATGAGGACAGCAAATTGAACATTCACCATGGTTGTAGCAATGGCTGGACATTTTGGCTGGCCAACCTCAAGGCCTATTTGGAACATGGGATACTCCTCAACGAAACAGAGTTCGATTTGAGAAATATCCCATTATCCGGATTTGAATTTGTAAACATGTAGTACCTACCCCACCAGCTTAGAATCTGGGTGCCAATTGCCATTGCCCAAAAGCACTTGGTCAAAATCGATGCCTTCAATGGGTTTCAATGTCTCGGTCTCGGCATCCCATTCAATCTTACGGCCCAATTTCCATGAAAGTCCGGCCATGTGGGCAGAAATAGCTTCATCAAACCCTTCATTAATGCCACAACTCACTTTTCCGCCATTTTTAATGACGCTCAACCACTCCCGCATGTGCAAAAAGGTAGAATCTACCCGGACCCCATCAATATAGGTCCACATGAGTCCTTTATCGGCAAAATATTGAGAGGTAGCGGAAGAAATGGCATCTGGCGCGTTGGTAGCTGGGTCATATTGGTATATTGGAACATTGGGGCTCATCTTTTCAGTTTCAATCATATCTGCGTAACGCGTTGATGCACCATCGGGCCAAACCGTTAGTTTGTTGCCCAACTCCATGGTAGCATCATGGCCCATGAGAATGGTAGGTCTGTTGAAACCATTGCCCAAAGTGGCACTGTAGCAGAAAGTCATTCCTTTTTCCTTGCCTTTTACCTGACTGCTTCCAGTGCTGAAATTGGGGAACTCCATATTTACTTGGATGACATCGGGCACATTTCTGCCGTCATTATGGGTATAAATACCTCCAGAAGCACTTACGGATGTGGGTATGCCCATATTCAACACGCAATTGAGTCGGTCATAATCGTGGGTCAACAAGTCACCTGAAAGTCCAGAGCCGTAGGCCCACCACTTTCGCCATCTGAAAAAATGGTTTTTGTTGAAAGGAATGGCTGGGGCCGAACCCAAAAACTGTTCCCAGTCAATGGTCTCTGGACTAGCTTTTTCATGGATATCGTAATTCCAAGCCCCATTGTCATCATTTCTATTGGTATTGGTCTGTATGAGGGACACATGGCCCAAGGTTCCTTTTTCCACAATGTCACGTGCGGTGCTGAAGCTCAAGGTTTGTCTATGCTGATGTCCCACAGCAAAAACGGCCTTGGAGTTTTGTGCAGCGGTACGTAAGCGGTACGTTTCCTCCACGGTGTGAGTCATAGGTTTTTCCACGTACACATGCACGTTATGGTTGAGGGCTTCAATGGACATTGGAGCGTGCCAGTGGTCTGGTGTGGCAATGACCACAGCATCCACATCCCCGCTCTGAATCATTTCCTTATAGGTATTGTATCTCTTGATGGGGTTATCGGGTGTTGCAAAAGCTTCAATGAAATTCGCCGCCCTAACATCGAATACATCGCAGATGCCCACCAATTTTACATTGAGTTTATCCTGTTTCAAAAAATCCTCCAAGGCATGATTGCTGGCATCTTCCTCAGCTGCCAAACGCATTTCTTCCATCCAAGCTGTGGTGGCATGGCCCAAAGACCTGCAGAGCTGTTCGCCCCGTATCCCAAAACCGATGATGCCCACACGAACGGGTTCACCTCCAATTTCTGGAACCGTTGGAGGTAATGAAGGCCTAATGTTCAATTGTTCCAAGATTTCCAAACGTTCTTTTTTGTTTGAAGTGGCGCTGATGGCGCCGGCCCACCAAACCGCACCTAAAATGGGGAGTCCCCCCAAGCCTTTCAATAAGTCCCTTCTAGTCCATTTCATGATTGTTCAATTTTGAGGTGTTCTTTTGTTTTTAAGTGGCCCAATCCAAAGAAATGACCCGTTGGATAGTAGTAAATCAAAATACAGCCGATAAGCTCAATAAGATTCTTGTTCACAAACCAATAATTGCCCTCCACATTGAGTTGTGCCAACCAAGGGAATGGAGGATGGGCCAAGTAGTAGAGTGCCAATAACCCTATTCCCACAACGGCGCCGAAGCGTTCCCAAAATCCCAAAAGGAAGGTTGCGCCTACCACTAGGAGTGCAATAATGTTCAATGCATCTACCCAACCTATAACTGATTCCCCTATCAGCAAAGCAAAAAAAGGTTTTAACGGGCCTTGGGCCGTAGCCAAATACCCAAAGGAAGTCCACTCGGGGTTATACAGTTTAATGACACCTTCATACAAAAAATGCCAGCCTATAAAAATTCGAAGAAATGTAACAACCAGGTTTACTTTTTCTTTGTTCAAAGCGTTGACCATAGCAGTGTGATTTAATGTTTACAATAACATCAAATCTACAAGCTAAAGCTAAAACGGACTATGACAAATATCAGTTGAATACGTCTAATCCACTGTCAATTAAACACTAACAGGTATACCATACAGGTCAAAATCTGAGGCCTCCGTAATCTCAATCTGGGTAAAATCACCAATTTTAACATAGTGTTTGGCCGCATCAATGAGCACTTCGTTGTCCACATCGGGAGAATCGTGTTCGGTACGACCCACAAAGTAGTTTCCTTCCTTCCGGTCAATGATACAACGAAATGTTTTTCCGATTTTTTCTTGATTGAGTTCCCACGAAATTTGGGATTGTATTTCCATGATCTCGTTGGCGCGTTCTTGTTTCACTTCCTCGGGAACATCGTCTTCCAAAGAATAGGCATGGGTATTTTCCTCATGACTGTAGGTGAAACAGCCCAAGCGTTCAAATCGCATTTCTTTTACCCAGTTTTTCAAGGTTTGGAAATCCTCCTCCGTCTCTCCGGGATACCCCACAATCAAAGTGGTTCTGATGGTCATTTCGGGAACAGCTTCCCTAAAATCTTGCAACAATTTGGTGGTTTTCGCATGGGTGGTTCCCCTGCGCATGCTCTTTAAAATTGGGTCGGCTATATGTTGTAAAGGAATATCGATGTAATTGCAGACTTTGGGCTCGTTTCGCATTACCTCCAAAACATCCATAGGAAATCCGGTAGGAAACGCATAATGTAATCGAATCCATTCTATACCCTCCACTTTGGCCAATTCTTGGAGCAATTCGGCCAAGTTTCGTTTTTTATAAAGGTCTAGTCCATAATACGTAAGGTCCTGGGCAATCAAAATCAGTTCTTTGACGCCTTTTGCGGCCAATTTCTCAGATTCTGCCACCAATTCTTCAATGGGCTTGCTCTTGTGCTTGCCCCGCATCAGGGGGATGGCACAAAACGAGCAAGGACGGTCACAACCTTCGGCAATTTTTAGGTAAGCGTAGTTTTTGGGCGTGGTCGTTAAACGTTCGCCCAACAATTCGTGTTTGTAATCGGCGCCCAAAGCTTTCAACAAATTTGGCAAGTCGCTGGTACCGAAATATTCGTCCACATTGGGAATTTCTTGTTGCAAATCTGGTTTGTAGCGTTCACTAAGGCATCCAGTCACAAAAACCTTGTCCACTTCCCCGGCTTCCTTCTTTTGAACGTACTCCAAAATGGTATTGACGCTCTCCTCTTTGGCATTGGCAATAAAACCACAGGTATTGATTACCACCACATTGCCTTCCTCTTCATGGACCACTTCTTTGTTGCTGGCACGCAATTGGCCCATCAACACTTCTGAATCGTAGACATTTTTGCTACAACCCAAGGTCACCACATTGATTTTATTCTTCTTCAGGGATTTTGTCCGCATAGTTGTTCTAAATGGTCTGCAAAAATACAATAAGACAGGGCATTCGGCGGAGTTATGGGAATATATTTATCTCTTGCAGTCCTAAAAATAAAACAACACCTCAATACGCAGGCCAATAGCTAAGGTTTGTGTGTGATTCATATTTGGTGTATTTTTACATCAAATAACACAGTTATGGCAAGACAAAGTATATCGTTTACAAAGCCAAATGACGAATGGCTAAAAAGCCAAGTGGACAATAATGAGTATTCGAGCAAAAGTGAGTTGGTCAACGACTTGATTAGACAAGCTCGAAAACAACAAATCCAAATTGACTGGATTCGTGCTAAAATAGAAAAAGCTGAAAATAGCGGGTTTACGAATGATAGCATAGAGGATATTCTAGCGCAATCGAAGTCTTCACTTGATGGCTAACTATCGATTAAGCAACGAGGCCAAAAATGACCTGATTCGGATTCACCACTACGGAGTCAAAAAATTTGGTATGACTCAAGCAGATAACTATTTCAACTCATTTTTTGAATATTTTAATCTAATTACGGAAAGACCCTTTTCATTTGAGTCAGTTGATCATATAAAAAAAGGGTATAGACGTTGCGTTTGCGGAACTGACAGTATTTATTTTAAAATAAATGAAAATAGTGTTGACATTATGGCTATTGTTGGAAGACAAGACTTGAATGAAAAATTATAAAAAATAACTGTAGCCAATAATTCATAACCGCAGTTACTGCAAATTCGACTATCCGCCAAAGGCGGACAAGCTGTCCGAATCCGCTCAGAATCGGCTTCACCGAATCTTCGATTTACTGGCCAGTTCTAAACCGAAAAATAGCAACTTAAAACCCGTAACTGATGGTTATACTAGACCGTGCCATTTAGACAAAGTAACAATCTAAGGCTTTATTCTTCATATAGTAAAAGAAACTTAGATGAAAAACCTATTATTCTTAAGTATCATCCTGTTTGGATTTAACGCATTTGGACAGACATGGGACGAACTTATTTACCAAGGAAAAAAGGAAAGAGCTAAGGGAAATTTTAAAAATGCTGGAGAATTAATTGCTAAAGGAGCCCAGCTAAAAGGAACTGATAACTTTGAACATTACTATTATGCGGCCATAATGTACGCAAATGCCAGTGAACTTGACTCTTCATTTAAATTGCTGGAAAAATGTATTGATGCTGGAATGTACGATTTAGCACGATGGGAAAGAAATAATCGACTGAAAGTACTTCATAAGGATGAAAGATGGAATGCGTTAAAAACTAAAATGAAAAAATCTGAACAAAAATATTCAGAAACTTTATCACATCCTGGATTAAGAAACGAGCTGAAACGGATGTGGAAAAAAGACCAAGATTTGGTTGGACAATGGGATAAACAAAAAATAATAGTTGACCAAAATACAGTTCGTTTAAATAAAATAATTAAACAATATGGATGGCCAAACCGTAGTATGATAGGAAAAGATGGTACTTGGATGGCCTGGGCCATAGCTCAACACTCTTATGACTTAAACTTTCAGAAAAAATGTTTAAAGTTATTAGAGAATACGCTTGATACTGCTGAACCAGAACCTGTTTTATTTGCTGAATTGAATGATCGTATCTGTAGGAACACTAATCAAAAACAAAAATTTGGTCAGGCAATTATTGAAGAAAACGGCATTAAAAAATTCTATCCCATAGAGAAAGAATCTGAAGTTGATGAAAGAAGAAAGTCTATAGGTTTGGAAAATCTAAAAGTATATGCAAATGAGAATTATGTTGAGTATTAAAAATAAGAACTGCCCATAACAATGGCCAAAGTAATGGTGCCGTTATTGCTAAATTAACCACTAAACCACGCAACTACTCTTGGCCCAAGCCGTTGGTTCAATTAAGATTAAAAAAAGAATCCACAAACTCGTATTTATTAAAGACCTGAAGGTCATCAATGCCCTCACCCACGCCAATATATTTTACGGGAATCTGAAATTGGTCCGAGATGCCAATGACCACACCACCTTTGGCAGTTCCGTCCAACTTGGTCACGGCCAAACTGGTCACTTCGGTTGCTTTGGTAAACTGTTTGGCTTGTTCAAAGGCGTTTTGTCCTGTGGAGCCGTCCAACACCAAGAGTACATCATGAGGTGCATCGGGCACTACTTTTTGCATGACCCGTTTTACTTTGGAAAGTTCGTTCATCAGGTTGACTTTGTTGTGCAATCGTCCAGCGGTATCCACCAAAACCACATCGGCTTTTTCCGCCACGGCCGAATTTAGGGTATCAAACGCCACAGAAGCAGGGTCACTTCCCATTTTCTGCTTAATAATAGGAACATCTACCCTATCTGCCCATACCTGTAATTGGTCAATGGCAGCCGCCCGAAAGGTGTCCGCTGCTCCCAGCACCACTTTTAATCCTTTTTTCTTAAACTGGCTCGCCAATTTTCCAATGGTAGTGGTTTTTCCAACGCCATTAACACCAACCACCATGATCACGTAGGGCTTTTTATCCTTTGGGACGGTAAATTCGGTTTCTTCGCCCACGTGGGTCTCCGAAAGTAGTCCGGCAATCTCCTCACGCAAAATAGCATTGAGTTCATCGGTTCCCATGTACTTATCGCGGGATACCCGCTCCTCAATTCTATCGATAATCTTTAGGGTGGTATTTACGCCCACATCGGAAGTGACCAAAACCTCTTCAAGGTTGTCCAATACCTCATCGTCCACCTTGGACTTTCCGGCCACGGCCTTTCCCAATTTGCCAAAAAAGCTGGTTTTGGATTTTTCCAAGCCTTTGTCCAAAGTCTCTTTTTTGTCTTTTGAAAATATATTTTTGAATAAACTCATTTTATTTTCTTAACCAATGGTCAAAGATAGGAAAGTACGGGGAGTTTTTTTAACATAAAATCGCTGGCGCACAGGCAGCTCCCAAAAACTAAACCTGTGGATGAAAACTAAAAAAGCCACTTAAAAAGTGGCTTTCAATATTTTGTGTAAATCAATCCTTATTGTTTGTTCAACCAGTCGTTGACCATTTCTGGTGCCATAACGGATTCCACAAAAGTGTACGCTCCAGTTTTTGGAGATTTTACCATTTTAATGGCCTTGGTCAATCTTTTGGAAGATGATTGAAGTGTTGCTACTGTTTTCTTTGCCATGGCTTACATTTTTTCGGGTTTCTGAAAAACCTATTACTTAATTTCTTTATGAACGGTCATACGCTTAAGGATAGGATTGTATTTTTTGATTTCCATCCTATCTGGCGTGTTCTTTTTATTCTTGGTGGTAACGTATCTGGAAGTACCTGGTTGACCAGATTCCTTGTGCTCTGTGCACTCCAAAATTACCTGAATCCTATTTCCTTTCTTTGCCATTGTATTGTACTTAAACGCTTAGACTACTTACTTTTTGGAATTGATTTCCTTCAATACAGCAGAGATTCCTTTTTTATTGATGATCTTCAATCCACGGGTTGAAACGTTCAAGGTCACCCAACGATCCTCTTCAGGAACGTAAAATCTCTTTTTGGAAATGTTCGCATCGAACCTTCTCTTGGTTTTATTGATGGAAAAGGAAACGTTGTTTCCAAACATCACCTTTTTTCCTGTAACTTCACAAACTTTAGACATCTCCCTAACTATTTGAGTGATTTTATTGAGGGTGCAAATTTATACCATTTTGGTGGGACGTACAAAATTCTTTTTCAGAATTTTAAAATTTCTTTCCAAAGCAGCTCAAACGCCTTGTTCACAGACTTCTCCACCACTCGTTCCCGTAGGTTTCCCATGGCAAATTGTTGTGCAAAAGTACGCTCTGGGGTGCTAATGGCAATATAGACCGTTCCCACATCAGCATCTGAATCCCCTTTTGTTGGACCCGCATTACCTGTAGTGGCTATAGCAAAGTCAGTATCCATGATGCTTTTTACATTCTTCGCCATGGAAATGGCCACTTCTTCACTGACCACCGAGTGCTTTTGAATCAATTCTTTGGGCACACTCAACAGTTTCACTTTCATTTCCGTGGCATAACTGACCACACTTCCTTTAAAATACTTTGAAGCACCAGCTACCGAAGTAATATGCTCCGCTATTTTACCTCCGGTAAAGCTCTCTGCCGTGGCCAAGGTCAGTTGTTTTTGTGTGAGCAATTGGCCAATTTGGTATTCTATGGATTGATCCTCCTCTTCCCCAACAATAATGTCGCCAATGATCGGATAGAGTTTTTTCACTTCGTCTGTTATGGCGGCCATCAAAAAATCCCTATCCGTTCCTTTGGCAGAAAGTCGAAGCCGTACCCGCCCCAAATTGGGTAAATAGGCAAACTTTATGAAATCCGGAAGGTTGTTCTCCCAATCCTCAATCTTATTGGCAATGGAACTTTCACCAAGTCCGTAGGTCATGATGGTTTTGTGAAGGATATAGGGGCGCTCATATTCTTCCACAATCTTGGGCAAAACGGAACGGGTCATGAGGTTTTTCATCTCATACGGCACCCCAGGAAGCGAAACAAAAGCGGTATTGCCTTTTTTCATCCAAAGCCCTGGTGCGGTACCAAAAGCATTATGAAGCACCGTAGCCTTGGTAGGTACCAAAGCTTGTTGCCGGTTTAAATCTGAAATGGGAGTGCTAATATACTTATTAAAGATTTCTTCAATGTGATTGAGCACTTTTTCATCCTGCACCAATTCATCATCAAAGAATTCGCAGAGCGTATGTTTGGTAACATCGTCCTTGGTTGGTCCCAATCCACCAGTGATAATCACTACGGAAGAGCGCCTACCCGCTTCCTCCAGTGACTGCAAAATATGGCTTCTGTCATCTTGCACCGAAGTGATTTGGTACACAGAAACGCCAATTTTATTGAGTTCCTTAGCAATAAAAGCGGAGTTGGAATCCACTATCTGCCCAATGAGAATTTCATCCCCAATGGTGATGATCTCGGCTTGCATCTATAAATCGAAGTCTTTTTTCAATTCGGCCACAACTTGGAGTACATCTTTTTTGAGCATTGGGAATTTCTCCTCAATCTCCTCAATGCTGGCCGTGCTTTTACCCATAGTCTCAATTTCAAGAGCTCTGGCACGAGTCTGTTCCATGCCCAAAATATCCACATTGGGTTTTATTTTGTGTGCCAATTTGTACACATTTTCATAATCTCTTTCTGCAATGGCCTTTTCCAGGCCATCCAAGTCCACAGGAACTTCTTCCAGAAAGACCGAAACTACAGAGGTTACGAAATCCTCGTCCCCTTCTGCCATTTCATTTATCTTATCGAGGCTGTAAATCATTATCTTACATTAATTTCAAATAGTTGCTCTCCTTCAAGAACACCTGAAAGGTAGTCATTTGGGCTTACTTTACCAACACCAGCGGGTGTACCCGTGAAGAGTATGTCACCTTTTTTCAACATAAAATAAGTAGAAACATGGGCAATTAGTTCATCTATCTTCCACAACATTAAAGATGTGTTCCCATCCTGCACCTTTTCACCATTTTTATACAATGAAAAATTTATATCATCAACGTTTTTAAACTTGTCCTTGGAAACCCATTTGCCAATCACTGCGGCACCATCAAAACCTTTTGCTTTCTCCCATGGGAGTCCTTTTTCTTTTAATTTGGATTGAAGGTCCCGAGCGGTAAAATCAATTCCCAGACCGATATCATCATAATATTTGTGCGCAAATTGTTTGGAGATGTGCTTTCCCACCTTTTTGATCTTCACCAAAACCTCAACTTCATATTGCACATCATTGGAAAATTCCGGAATGTAAAAGTCTTGTTCCTTGGGTAAAATAGCCGAATCGGGTTTTATGAAAACAACGGGTTCCTCCGGTCTTTCATTTTTTAGCTCATCAATATGGGCGGCATAGTTTCTGCCAATGCATATCAACTTCATGGGGTTCTGAATTGTTTAGGACAACTTGTTGTTAAGCTTGCTCAACTTGATTTGGGTAAGGACTTTTTTGGTGTACAGTGGAAAATCAGCATTCAATAGCCAACCAAAATAACCGGGCTCCGTTTCCATGATTTCATCCACCGTTTTGCCCTTGTGTTTTCCGAAGGCAAAAATAGGCTGATCATTTTCATTTATCCCAATAAATCCTGCAAAATCCAACGATTGTTTTCGGGTAGTGAACTCGGAGAGCTTTTTAACATTGTTCTCCAATTCTGGATAGCGCTCCAATTGAGCCAACAGCACTTCATAAGTGGCCAAAGTATCGGCTTCTGCGCTGTGGGCATCTTCCAAACTCTTCTCGCAATAGAATTGATAGGCTGCCTCAAGGGTTCGCTTTTCCATTTTATGGAAGATGGTCTGCACATCCACAGACACCATATTTTTCATATCAAAATCCACATCGGCCCGCAGCATTTCCTCTACCAAAAGGGGAATATCGAACCTATCGGAATTGAAGCCGGCCAAATCGCTGTCCTTGATTATTTTATAGATTTCTTTTGACAACTGTTTGAATGTGGGCTCATTGGCCACTTTCTCATCGGATATCCCATGGATGGCTTCCGATTCAGGTGGAATGGGCATTTCAGGGTTTACCAACCAGGTGCGACTTTCCTTGTTGCCGTTAGGATATACCTTTAGTATGGAAATCTCAACAATTCTATCTTTTACCACATTGGTTCCTGTGGTTTCCAAATCAAAAAAACAGATTGGTTTTGTTAATTGTAATTGCATGTGGGGATTTTAAACGATGAATCTAGGCTTCATCGGTCTAAATTAAGAATAGAAAAATAAATATGGCTGTTTTCTGCTAGATTTCCCGGTTTATGTCCCAAGCTTCCAAGTAATCGGCCACTGCTTTTACAAACATTCCGCCCAATGCACCGTTGACCACCCTGTGGTCATAGCTATGCGACAGGAACATTTTACTTCGGATACCGATGTACTCCCCTTGGTCCGTTTCTATGACCGAAGGCATTTTACGAATGGCGCCCAACGCCAAGATACCCACTTGCGGTTGATTGATGATGGGCGTGCCAAAGACACTGCCAAAAGACCCTACGTTGGTCACCGTGTAGGTTCCATCCTTAACTTCTTCCGGCTTTAATTGATTGTTTCTGGCCCTACTGGCCAAATCGTTCACGGTTTTCGTCATGCCCACCAAATTCAATTGGTCCGCATTCTTGATGACCGGTACGATAAGGTTGCCATCGGGAAGGGCGGCTGCCATTCCCAAATTGATGTGTTTCTTTTTGATCACCTTGTCCCCATCCAATGAAATGTTCATCATAGGGTATTTTTTCAAGGCCATGGCCACTGCTTCCATGAAAATTGGGGTAAAGGTGAGCTTTTCTCCTTCTCGGTCCTCAAAAGCTTTCTTTACTTTATTTCTCCAATTGACCACATTGGTTACATCCACTTCAACAAAACTTTGTACATGCGCTGATGTGGACACACTTTCTATCATGTGGTGGGCAATGAGTTTACCCATTCGGGTCAACGGAATAACCTCATCTTCTTTTCCAACATGAACGGGTGCAGTTTTGGGTTTCTCTGTAGCTTCTTTTTGTATTTTAGGTTCTGGTGCGGCCATTTTTTCTTCCACAGTAGAAGTTGTGGTGGTTTCCGCTGGTTTGCTTCCATTGGTGGAACGTTGTTCCAAAAAGGCCATGATATCATTCTTGGTCACCCTACCTTCCAAACCTGTTCCGACAATGGCTTCCAATTCATCCATGGAAACACCTTCTTCTTTGGCAATGTTCTTCACCAAAGGGGAATAAAAGCGTTCTGAACTTGAGAAATCATGTGCTGGTGCAGAAACGGATTCCTTTACTTGTGCCATTTGACTTTCCAAAGCCATGGCGGGTTCTTCTACCGCATCTTCCACCTCATCAACAGTATCGGTTCCATTTGAAGTACCTTCAGCATCCCCTTCAATTTGGATGACCGCCACCACATCACCCACCTTAATGACATCATCCACGTTAAATCGTTTTTCCAGCAATACACCATCCACCTCACTTGGCACTTCAGAATCTACTTTGTCCGTGGCAATCTCAAAAACGGCCTCATCCATCTCAATGGTATCGCCCACCTCCTTCAACCAGCTGGTCAAGGTGGCTTCAGCGACACTTTCTCCCATTTGCGGTAATTTCAATTCGAATTTTGACATATTCTTAGTTAACGATATAATATTGACTTCTATTTTGCAAAAATACTAAAGAAATCGACTTAAAATTGTTTTATGTTCATTATTTAATAGTTGCTCAATTGGCTTTCATGGAACTTTCAAACGGAACCCGGTTCAAAATACTTCTACCCAAAGTCACTTCATCGGCATATTCCAGTTCATCCCCCACCGAAATCCCGCGGGCAATGGTTGAGGTAGTAATTTCCATTCCTTCCAATTGCCTGTAGATATAAAAATTGGTGGTATCTCCCTCCATCGTGGAACTCAAGGCAAAAATGAGCTCCTTAACAGTTCCTTCCTTTACACGCTCCACCAATGAAGCGATGTTCAAATCTTGCGGCCCCACCCCCTCCATGGGCGATATTTTTCCACCTAGAACATGGTAGAGTCCATTGTACTGTGAGGTATTCTCAATGGCCATAACATCCCGGATGTCCTCAACCACACACACCAAACTTTCATCACGTTTGGGATTGGCGCATATTTCACACATTTCGGTATCTGAAATATTATGGCAGCTTTTACAAAAATTAATCTCACTTTTAAGTGTCATCAATGCATTGGACAGCAGTTGGGTTCTTTCCTCGGGCTGCTTCAACAGATGCAATACCAATCGCAATGCCGTTCGTTTGCCAATACCTGGCAATTGCGACATTTCGTAAACGGCATTTTCCAAAAGCTTTGATGAAAACTCCATATTCTTTATTCTCCCACAAAATTACGATTTTACACTTACCAATTTACTTTCGTACTTTGCAAATCAAATTATATATATGTCGGCGACGCAAATTCTCCTGCTCATTGGCGCCTATTTTTTGGTGCTGATTCTTATCTCTTATTTTACGGGAAAAAACGATTCCAACATAGATTTTTTTAAGGCCGGAAAGCAATCACCCTGGTATGTAGTGGCTTTTGGAATGGTAGGGGCTTCACTTTCAGGGGTCACGTTCATTTCTGTCCCGGGTTGGGTGGAGGACATTCAATTCAATTACATGCAGGTGGTAATCGGGTACCTTTTTGGCTACATGGCAGTCGCTTTTGTATTGTTGCCATTGTATTATAGGTTAAATGTCACCTCTATATATGAGTATCTACTGGAACGATTTGGCAGCACCAGTCACAGGACAGGTGCGTTTTTCTTTTTCCTTTCCCGGGTTTTGGGAGCGGCTTTTAGGTTGTATCTGGTGGCCATTGTACTGCAACAATTTGTTTTTGATGACTTAGGGGTACGGTTTGAGTTTACCGTTGTCATTTCCATCTTGTTGATATGGATCTACACCAACCGTGGGGGCATCAAGACCATTGTTTGGACGGATACCCTTCAAACTCTCTTTATGATAGTAGCGGTAATCTTATCCATTGTGCTCATAAACCGAGAATTGGGCTGGAGCTTTGGGGAGTTTTTGTCCTCCGCCGAATTCCAAGACTACAATGCCTTTTTAAACACCGACAGTTTTTTGGACCGTAATTATTTTATAAAATCTTTTGTTGGGGGCATGTTCGTTACGATTTGTATGACGGGACTCGATCAAGACATGATGCAAAAAAACCTCACCTGCAAATCTTTGAAAGATGCTCAAAAAAACATGGTCTCCTTTAGTTTTGTGCTGGTGGGGGTTACTTTTATGTTCATGCTATTGGGCGTATTGTTGTTCATTTATGCCAAACGAAACGGGATAGGCATTCCCTTAATGGATGGCACCCCAAAAACCGATTTGCTGTTCCCCGAAATTGCATTGAACGGAGGCCTAGGACTTACTTTGGCCATTACATTTATGTTGGGGCTCATTGCCGCTGCATACAGCAGTGCGGATAGTGCCCTGACCTCATTGACCACCTCCTTTTGTGTGGATTTCTTGAATGTTGAAAAGAAAAGCGAGGCAGAACAAAAGAAAATCCGAAAGCAAACCCACGTGGCCATGAGCCTAATGCTAATAATAGTGATCATTGCCTTTAAATATATTCTGAGCAGCAATGTCATTGATAGCCTCTTAACGGTGGCCGGCTACACCTATGGGCCATTGTTGGGCCTATTTGCTTTTGGTATTTTTACCAAACACCAAATCAGGGATCGCTATGTTTGGGCAGTATCGCTACTTTCCGTGACCATTATTGTTCTGGTGGCCAATATCCCGGCCTCCTATCTGGGCGGGTATGTAATGGGATACGAACTTTTGCCCTTGAACGGGCTATTGACTTTTTTTGGTCTTTGGCTGATTAGAAAGGGAAGAATTTCCAAGGAAAAACCTAATACTGCCCTGTAGCCAACAGCACCAAAGTACAGGCCACTTCCACTTCTATCCCTGCATTTTCAAGGAGTTTATAGAACTCTGGGTTTTCCGTTCCAGGATTAAAAATGACCCTTTTGGGCTTAAGGTCGATGATTTTTTGGTAGTATTCTTTTTGATTTTTTGGATTTAGGTATAAGGTTATGGTGTTAATATTTTGAAATTCAGCCAAGTTGTCCTTAATTTGCACTCCAGATACAGTTCCCCCACTTACTCCGAACGCGATTGTCTTTATATCGTTTTCAACCAATCTACGAATTGCTAAATTACTGTATCTCGCCGGGTTTGAGGAAGCCCCAAAAACAAGTGTTTTTTTCATTTGTTAATTTATGTGTTAAACTGGTTCAAAGATTGTAACTATTTTAAAAAAAAGACGTCTATTGTCTATATAATATTATTCATTGGTAAGACTGTATTTTTTATAGTTAATGGTTAGTGTTTAGTATAGCTTATCAATGTAAAACCCTGGCATCCAAGATGCCGGGGTTTCTTTTTTCCTATCAATGCTCTCTTTGTCCGTTTCCATCCCATAAGCTTACGCCAGCCCTATTAATGTTAAAATCCATTTGATCTGTAACATTTCTTCTTCATGCACGTCTTGTAGGTATCATCATCAATCAAATCAAAAAACGAACAACTCATGAAGAAACTATTCCTAGTTGTTGCACTGGCTTTGTGTAGCATTCAATCAAATTATTCAAACAACAATGACCCAGAAACCGCTTTGGGCTCCATCTCCGGAACGGTGGTGGACAACACTTTGCAACAGCCCGTTGCCTATGCGGCCATTGTGATTAAGTCTGAAAATGGCACCGAGACCATTACTGGGGGCATTACCGAGGACGATGGAAGTTTTGAAATTAAAAAACTGCCCGATGGCTCTTTTATTCTTGAAGTACAATTTATTGGCTACAAGACCTATTCGCAGGAATTGGTAATTTCCAAAAACAACAGAAACCAAGATTTAGGAACCATTATTTTGGAAGAAGAAACCAGAGAGCTGGACGAAGTGGAAGTGGTGGCCGAGCGCACCACTATTGAGCAACGTGTGGACCGAAAAGTGATAAACGTGGGCAAGGACCTCACAACTGCTGGGGCAACGGCTTCCGATATCATGAACAACATTCCCTCCGTAAATGTGGACTCCCAAACTGGAGATATTACCCTTCGCGGAAATTCCAATGTGAGGGTCATGGTCGATGGAAAATTGTCCAACGTTCCGGTGGCTCAATTGCTACGCCAGATTCCATCAACCTCCATTAAATCCATTGAATTGATTACCAATCCCTCCGCCAAATACAACCCTGAAGGGATGAGCGGCATCATCAATATTGTGTTGCACAAAAATGCCAACATTGGTTTTAATGGTAATGTGAACCTTGGGCTTACCAAAGGAGTTGAGGCCAAATTCAACAGTTCCGTTGACTTGAACTACCGCAATGGAAAATTCAACTTTTATGGAAACTATGGCAATAACATAGGCAAGTATGTGAATGATGGAACCATATTCCGAACCGATGAAAACTCATTACAGGAGTTTGATTTTTTCAACAACAACAAGTCGCACCTCTACAAATTGGGTGTGGACTTCTACCTAAACGACAAGAACACCATATCTTTTTTCACCAACCAAAATATTTTTGATGGGAGTGGTACCGGTGAAACCAAAGTAACCTATAATACGGATGCTTCCCGAAATGTGACCCAATTTTTTGGTGACATCTCTGACAACCGCAGTGAACAATACAATTTTGACTATAAATTGGATTTCAACAAAGAAGGGCACAACATAGAATTGGAAGTGGACCACAACCGTTTTGAAAGTGGCCAAGATGCCAATTTTAGGTCGGTTGGTGCAAGTCTTTATCCTGATTATATGGATTTTGTGGATACGGAACGTACCCAGACCATTGCCAACTTGGATTATGTGAACCCATTGGACAGTATCTCAAAACTGGAGATTGGAATTGAATCCCGGAATTTTGAAACTGATGTGGATTATGCATCAACCGGGTTTTCCTTTAATTCCAATGGGAACTTGGTACCCACGCCCAATACCAACTTTGTATATGGCATGGATATCTATTCAGCTTACGCCACCTTTAGTCAATCCTATAAAAAATGGTCCTATCAAATGGGAGTTCGCGTAGAAGATGTTGAAGTTACTGCGGATACCAACAATATTCGGTCCTTTACGGATAAGTATACCGAAGTATATCCATCAGCATTTGTAACCTACAATGCCAACGAGAAAAACCAATTTCAAGTAAGCTATAGTAGACGTGTGGACAGACCGGGCCTTGAACAGGTAAATCCCATTCGGGAATTTGCCACACCTCTGATTTCTTCCTTCGGAAATCCAAATTTGGTGCCTCAGTTCACCAATTCGTATGAAGTCAATTACACGCGCCGTATTAAAAACGGAAGCATCACAGCTGGTGTTTTTTACCGAAGCATCAAAGATGAAATCAACCGGGCCGTTTACATAGACCGATTGGATTTCAATAAGATCATATTGACATACGACAACTTTGCCAAGACCTCGGCCTATGGGTTTGAGCTATCCAGTAATTACCGCCCAACTAAATGGTGGAATATCAACGGTAGTTTTGACCTATTCTCCCAGACCAACCGGGGTATCACCGAAAGTGTGCCTGGGAACGTGCCCAGCCCAACCGAAGATGACATTGTTGAGGAAAACGTAGAAGTGGACAACACGGCATGGAACCTCCGCATGAACAACAGTTTTACGGTGACCAAGCAGTTGACACTACAAGCATTTGGGTTTTACCGCGGTAAAAACCGAACCATACAGTTTAATGCAGAGCCCATGTATTTTGTAAATATGGGAGCACGCTACAGCTTTGCTGAGGGCAAGGGCACCATCAGTTTCAATTACAACGATATTTTCAACACCATGCGCTTTGCTTTCAAGGCAGACCAACCGTATGAGCAAGCGGGAGGCTTTAATTGGGAGAGCAATAATGTCTATGTAGGGCTTTCCTATCGCTTTGGAAGTGGAAAAAATCGTGCTAAACAACGTAAGCGAAGGGATGACCGAACCAAAGATACCGGTGGTGGAATTTTATAAGGTTATATTGATATTTCTGGCCGAAGTGTTGGTTGGTAAGTAGGTAGGGGGTATCAATAAAAAGCCCCGACCTTTTAAAAGGTCGGGGCTTTAATTTTTGTTTGAAAGACTAATTACCATCTAATAATCACACTGCCCCAAGTAAAACCACTACCAAAAGCAGCGAGTACCACCAAATCGCCTTCTTTGATTTTTCCTTGTTCCCAAGCTTCGGTCAGGGCAATAGGTATGGAGGCTGCAGTGGTATTTCCGTAGCTCATGATATTGTTGAACACTTGATCATCGGACAATCCAAATTTCTTCTGAATGAATTGGGAGATGCGCAAATTGGCTTGGTGGGGAATCAACATGTCAATGTCCTGTGGGCCCAAGTTGTTGGCCTGTAATCCTTCCATAATCACCTCGCTGAAACGAACCACTGCATTTTTGAACACAAACTGTCCATTCATATAAGGAAAATAGGAAGTATCATCAGGGTCCGCATCGGCAATAATGTCGTTCACCCAACGTTTTCCCATACCTGGCGCAATCAGGGAAAGCTCTTCCGCATGCTCGCCTTCGGAATGCAGATGAGTGGACAAGATTCCTTTTGATGTATCTTCCTCACGGGTTAAAACAGCGGCCCCCGCCCCATCACCAAAAATAACCGATACACCTCTACCCCGTGTAGTCATATCCAATCCATGGGAATGCAGTTCAGAACCAATGACGAGTACATTTTTATACATGCCACTTTTAATGTACTGGTCTGCAACAGAGATGCCATAGACAAAACCGGAACACTGGTTGCGAATGTCCAATGCCCCAACGGTTTTAAGGCCCAAATCGCGTTGCACCAAAACACCGGGACCTGGAAAATAGTAGTCAGGGCTTAGTGTGGCAAAGACGATAAAGTCAATATCATTTTTGTCAATACCAGCGCGCTCAATGGCCTTTTGTGCTGCCTTCACCCCCATGCTTGTAGTGGTATCGGTACCCTTCACTACGTGGCGTCGCTCTTTGATCCCGGTACGCTCCTGGATCCATTCGTCATTGGTGTCCATTACTTTGGACAAGTCATCATTGGTGACCACATTCTCGGGAACGTAAAATCCCAAACCTGATACTCTTGAGTTATACATTATTTCTTTATTAAATACTAATTATTGAAAAAACAATCTGTTTTTCGTGGGAAAAGTAAAAAATATATCCAAAGAACTGCCTATTTATTAACAAAATAAAGGGTTCTGCCCCAACTCCATACAAAATGTGCTTTTAAAAGAAAATGCACTTTCAGGCGAAAGTGCATTTTCAACAACCTAACCAATAAATAAACAAACTTGTTATAGTGTTGTACTATTTCATAGCAATTTCTCCTATAACACTATAAATATACAAATTTTGTTTATCATTTTAAAAAAAAGAATAAACAAAACTATGTTAAAGTTTGTGTGACAACGTTAAAATCAACCAGCTGTGTCAGTTTGTCAGCTTTGCGATTGTGGTATTTTTTTTGTCGTGGTGGGAATAAAAAAAGACATACACCATGGCAACAGGTAAAATCAATGTTTCAGTAGAGAACATTTTTCCCTTGATCAAGAAGTTTTTGTACAGTGATCATGAAATATTTTTGAGGGAACTGATATCAAACGCTACAGATGCAACCTTAAAACTTAAGCACCTTACTTCCATTGGCGAGGCCAAAGTGGAATATGGAAACCCTATTATTGAGGTGAAGGTGGACAAGGACAAAAAGCGTATCCATATTATAGACCAAGGTATTGGGATGACCGAGGAGGAGGTAAAAAAGTACATCAATGAAGTGGCCTTTTCGGGTGCGGAAGAGTTCTTGGACAAATACAAAGACGCGGGGAAGGATGCCGGAATCATCGGGCATTTTGGTCTTGGTTTTTACTCCGCTTTTATGGTAGCTGGGAAAGTGGAGATCATAACAAAAAGTTTGAAGGATGAGCCAGCCGTGCACTGGATTTGTGACGGGTCGCCCGAGTTCACCCTAAAAGAGGCCAAGAAAAAAGATAGGGGTACGGAAATTATCCTTCACGTAGCGGATGATTCCACCGAATTCTTGGAAGATTCCAAAATTCGTGAACTGTTGAAAAAATACAACAAGTTCATGCCCATTCCCATCAAGTTTGGAACGCGTACCGAAACGCTGCCCAAACCCGAAGGTGCAAAGGAAGATGAGCCGGCTCCAACAAAAGTGGTTGACGATATCATCAACAACCCCAACCCGGCTTGGACCAAGCAGCCCAGCGATTTGGAAGACGACGATTACAAACAATTTTATAGGGAACTCTATCCCATGCAGTTTGAGGAGCCCTTGTTCCACATTCACTTAAATGTGGATTACCCCTTCAACTTAACGGGCATATTGTATTTTCCAAAATTGACCAACGATCTCAATATTCAAAAAGATAGAATCCAGCTGTACCAGAACCAAGTATTTGTTACGGATAATGTAGAAGGCATTGTTCCTGAATTCTTGACGATGCTTCGTGGAGTCATCGATTCACCAGACATTCCACTCAACGTATCACGATCCTATCTTCAGGCAGATGGTGCCGTAAAGAAAATTTCATCCTACATCACCAGAAAGGTTGCCGATAAGTTGAGTTCCCTTTTCAAAAATAACAGGGAAGACTTTGAGCAAAAGTGGAACGACATCAAGGTGGTAATTGAATACGGTATGCTTTCCGAAGAAAAATTCTTTGAAAAGGCTGAAAAATTCGCCCTATACCCCACTGTGGATGGCAACTACTACACTTTTGAGGAGTTAGAGGCCAAAATCAAGGATAACCAGACCGATAAAGATGACAAATTGGTAGTCCTGTATGCTTCGGACACAGAAGCACAGCACAGCTATATAGAAGCAGCGAAGGCCAAAGGCTACGAAGTTTTGCTAATGGATTCGCCCATTGTACCACACCTGCTTCAAAAATTGGAGACTTCCAAAGAAAATTTATCCTTTGTGCGTGTGGATGCCGACCACATTGACAACCTCATTAAAAAAGAGGATACCACCATTTCCAAACTTTCCGATGAGGAAAAAGAAAAACTCAAAGGGGAGATCGAGGAGGTTGTGAAAGAAAAAGGATACACCATTCAAATGGAGGCCATGGAGAGCAGTGCATCACCTTTTATTATTACTGAGCCGGAGTTTATGCGTAGGATGAAGGAAATGCAACGCACCGGAGGCGGAGGTATGTTTGGCATGGGAAATATGCCAGATATGTACAATCTTATCGTAAACACCAATCACGAGTTGGTCAGTGAGATTTTGAATACCAAAACGGCCAAAAAGCGGGAACGTTTGATCAACCAATCCTTGGACCTGGCGCGTTTGTCAAAAGGTTTGCTGAAAGGTGAGGAACTTACCAAGTTCATTTCCCGAAGCTATGAGATGATCAAATAAGGGTTTCAATTTTCAACAACTGTCACATCGAGCGCAGTCGAGATGCCGATATTTATTACGGCTTTAAAGAGTTCTCGACTGCGCTCGAACTAACATTTTCCTTTTATAGACATCCTTTTTCTTATTTTTAGTCCATGGAAAACCCATGGCATTTGTATCTAATGGCCAGTATGTATGTAATTGCAGGTATGGCCCATTTTATTTTTCCGAAGGTGTATTTGCGGATAATGCCCCGTTACCTTCCCAATCCCAAGCTTTTGGTACTTTTAAGTGGGTTGGCTGAAATTGTTCTGGGAATTGGGTTAGGTTTTGAAGAAATAAGGGACTATTGCATCTATGGAATTATCCTAATGCTGACAGTTTTTTTGCTGGTACATGCTTACATGCTTTCTGGTCAAAAAGCTTCGGCTGGAATTCCTAAATGGATTCTTATCCTAAGAATTCCATTGCAATTTGGATTGATGTACTGGGCATATACTTATTTAACATATTAAAAAACATGAAAGTCATCTCAACCAACATAGGCCACCCTACTCCAATAGTATGGAACGGCAAACAAACTACAACAGGCATCTACAAACAACCCGTTGAAGAACCATTATTTCTGGAAACGGAGAGTGTAGCCAAGGACACCATTGCAGATAGAAAAGTACACGGAGGTGTTTTTAAGGCTTGCTATCTTTTTTCGGCTGACCAGTATCCTTATTGGAAAGAAAAATATCCTCACTTGGAATGGGATTGGGGCATGTTTGGCGAAAATCTCACCGTTGAGGGCTTGGATGAGTCAAAAATAAAAATCGGTAGTGTCTACAGACTGGGAACGGCCTTGGTACAAATTACCCAACCCAGGGAACCCTGTTTTAAGCTTGGAATCCGATTTGGGTCACAGGATATCTTAAAAGAATTCATTGACCATGGTTTTCCAGGTACCTATGTCCGCATTTTGGAGGTTGGTAAAGTTGGTACAAGTGATATGATGGAATTGGTAGAGGAATCCCAAGATACATTGACCACCCAAGAATTTTATCGTTTGCTTTTTTCCAGGGAAAAGAACCAGGAACATCTAAAACTTGCTATTGAAAATGATGCCCTCCCTCCGGAAAAAAGAGAACGTCTTGAAAAATTGCTATAAAAAAAGGGCCCTCGAAAGGGCCCCATGCACATAAAAATTAACTAAACAAACTATTTTACTGCCATAGTTTCTTTGTAAGTACCAAACTTATCAACTACAACTATGGTATATTCGTCTTCAAAAGCTCTTTCAAAGTTGAAAGCCTTTTCTACAACAAGTTTCCCATCGATTGACTCATTGTAAACCAATCTGTCTTGGCTGTCATATACCTTAAGAATCACCATTCCTTGAGAGATGTTCAAAAGGTTCATCATCAACTTGTCGCCTTTCTTTACAAAAACTGGGTCAAGTTCAACTTTAACCAATTTCTTTTCAACTTCGCTTTTTGCTGGTCCGTTGGCAAACCCTATTGTTGATACTAATAGGAATGCTCCTGCTACTAGATAATTTACTACTGACTTCATAACATTTCGTTTTTTTAAGATTACAGTACAAATGTATGGCGGAGTAGCCGTCTGTAATACCACCATCTTTTCCAGTTTCTATGCAATTTTAACATGGTAAATATGTTAACTTTGTGCTAAGGTTAAAATAGTATAGATTTTAGTTAATTTTGTAGAGACGCCCTACACAACATGGCAGTAACTTTACACTACCAAATTTAAAATGGCAAAAATGATTCAAAAACCTGCTTTTGAGGCAATTGCGCCTAGTTTTGGTCACTCGTTTACCTATCAAAAGTTCAATGAGAACAACGAGAACAAGAACAATGGCTGGCATTATCACCCGGAATTGGAGCTCGTCTATATTAACGGAGGGTCCGGAAAACGGCAAATAGGCAGCCATGTCTCTTATTTTAGGAACGGAGACCTTATCCTAATAGGTTCCAATCTGCCCCATTGTGGCTTTACCGATAAATTAACAGGAAACAAAAGTGAGACCCTAGTTCAGATGAAAGCTGATTTTTTGGGGAGTGATTTCTTCAACATCCCAGAAATGAAGAATATTCAAAAACTGTTTGAGGTTGCCAAGGGAGGGATTGCCTTTTCAGGTAAGACCAAGATGAAGGTTGGTGAAAAAATGGAAATCTTGGAATACCAGACCGACTTTCAACGACTCTTGTCCATCCTTAATATACTCAACATATTGGCTACTTCCGATGAGATCAAGGTATTGAACGGGGAAGGCTTTTCCATGGAGACCGAGGTGAAGGACAACGACCGTATCAATATTGTCTTCAACCATGTGAAGACCAATTTTAAGGAAGATATCAGCTTGGATGAAATTGCGGACATGGTAAGCATGACAGTACCTTCTTTTTGTAGGTACTTCAAAAAAATCACCAACAAGACCTTTACGCAGTTTGTAAATGAGTACCGTTTAGTGCATGCCTCCAAACTTTTGGCAGAGCAACCTATGAGCATTACCCAGGTTTGTTACGAAAGTGGATTCAACAACTTTTCACATTTCAACAAGTCGTTTAAAGCGTTCACAGGTCAAAACCCATCAGAATACAGGAATCAATTAAAGACCGTATTGCAATAAGTTTTGGCCGCTTAGGCAAACAAGTCGTTTAGTACTTTGGCCAAGCGCAATCCTCCTCGTTGTAATTGCTGAAATAGCACATCATTGTATTGATAGGTATATTGGTAGCCCAATTTTTCGCCTTTCTCTGCGGAGTCATATAATTCTGCACAAATTTGGTGCGATTCATCCACCCAATCGTAAATGGTGCCTTCTTGGATTTTCTTACGCTCTTTTCGGGAAACTTCATCCAATTCGTTGGCCAGTTCCGTGTAGGTCATCCCATAGGAAACAATTAAGTTTTTATCCCACACCCGATGCAAATTACTGCCTTCGCCAAACCACTGTACCTGGATATCGTTCCCCCCCTTGTCTTCAGCCCTACTGGCATGCATAGGTTGATGCAGATCGCCAATAAGATGTACCAACATTTTTAGGTAAAATACCCGGTCTTCCCTACTCCTATTTTTGTCCTTTATTATTTGTTTGCACTCCTCAATGGCCGTGATAATGTCCCCATATTCACTCTTTTCCGAATCCTCATAGCGCATACCCAATGGGTAGTTGACATAGTGCCAAGCCGAATATTTGGAATACTTTCGGTCTGCTTTTATTTCATCGGCATAGGTTGATACAAAAGCAAGGCTATGCCCTTCCAACAAATCGTTCAAAGCCCGCTTGGCCTTTCCAGATAAATGATTTTGGGCAATATGCCCTGTGACACGATGTCCCGTTTTTCCCCAAAAGTTACCAAAGGCAAGCACAGGGGCCAGTACAAAAAGGAGGATGATTTTTTTCATGATTGATGATTGCTTCAAAAGAAGACAACAAGATATGAAATCAATTAACAAAATTTATGAATGCCAATTTTCACCATCTTTTTTGAAAGACAATGCCCCAACGCAAACTTTGGGATTTTTTTAACGAAGCTAAATCTTAAATTTGTACACCAACTAAGCTCAACTAATGTTTTATTTTCGTTCTGTAATCAGTACACTACTTTTTCCATTCCTATTTTTTGCCCAAACCAGTCCGAAACAATTCACCGTAAAATATACAGAAGACCCCTTGATGATCGATGGGATTCTTGATGATCCTGCTTGGCAAATTGCAGAAAGTGTCCATGGTTTTCAGCAATACTTCCCATCAGATTCTATACCTGCCTTGCAACAAACGGACATTAAAATGCTCTATAATGCCTCCACACTTTTCATTGGCATTAAAGTGAACACTGAAGGTGATAATTACGTAATACCTTCTTTGGAAAGAGATTACAGGGCCGGTGGCAATGACAATATAAGTTTACTTTTCGACACCTTCAATGACGGTACCAATGCATTTCTTTTTGGAATGAACCCCTACGGGGTTCGAAGGGAAGCCTTAATTTCCAATGGAGGTTCCGGTCCCAGCGGTTTTACCACGTCGTGGGATGTAAAATGGCAGGGCGAAACCAAGCTCTATGACGGGTATTATATCTGTGAAATTGCCATCCCGCTCACTTCTTTTAAGTTTAAACAAGGAGAAACAAAGTGGCGGTTCAACAGCTATCGGTTCGATATGCAGACCAATGAGCAAAGCACATGGATAGAAATTCCACAAAATCAGCTTATCTACAGCTTGGCGTTCATGGGCGACATGATCTTTGAAAAACCTTTGGGAAAATCCAGAACACCCATGGCCATCATCCCTTATGCCAATGCCATTGTTGGGAAGGATTATGAAAACAATGAGGACATGGGCAAATTGAATTTTGGCGGTGATGCCAAAATATCCATAGGCAATGGCATGAACTTGGATGTTACCCTCAATCCTGATTTCTCCAATGTAGAAGTGGATAACTTTGTTACCAATCTTAGCCGTTTTGAAGTATCGCTTCCCGAAAGAAGACAATTTTTTATAGATAACAGCGATCTCTTTGGTTCATTTGGAAATGACCGTGATGCCAACCCATTTTTTTCAAGAAGGATTGGGATTGCAGAAAATTTGGAGGACGAAACCATAGAAAATGGAATTGTGGCCGGAATACGACTCAGTGGAAAAATCAATGAAAACTGGCGATTGGGTCTGTTGAACATCCAGACTGAAGAGGATAAGGAAAACCATATTCCCAGTAACAACAACACCGTATTTGCGCTCCAAAAGAAGCTATTTTCCCGTTCCAACCTCAGCTTTCTATTTGTAAACCGTCAAACCTTTGAGGATTACGATTTTTTGGAAGAGGCAGACCGGTACAATCGGGTTATAGGTTTAGACTACAATCTTGCATCGGCAGACAATACTTGGACCGGAAAATTTTACTACCACAAGTCCTTTGCCCATGAAATTGGCGATAGGGATGGTTCCGGAGGGGTTGACCTTCGATACAATTCCAGGTATTTGAATTTTGGGCTACGCGGCAATTTTGTCGGAGAAGATTTTAGATCGGACCTGGGCTACATCCGAAGAGAT
Source organism: Muricauda sp. MAR_2010_75 (assembly GCF_000745185.1). Classification (NCBI taxonomy): domain Bacteria; kingdom Pseudomonadati; phylum Bacteroidota; class Flavobacteriia; order Flavobacteriales; family Flavobacteriaceae; genus Allomuricauda; species Allomuricauda sp. MAR_2010_75. The sequence goes on along the minus strand of NZ_JQNJ01000001.1, from coordinate 2,706,492 downwards.
GACATTGTGGCCGCCAGACCTTTTGTTGAGGTGAACTTCTGGCCTAAAAAGGGCAAATTGAATTCCCATGGTTTTCGGTTTGAGCCCAATGCCATCTGGAAACCCACCATGGACTACCAAAACACTGATTATTTTTTCTTCACGGGATGGCAGGCACAGTTTAAGACCCAAGAAGAACTTTCTGCGCGTCTTTTTAATAGATTCACCTATCTTACCGACCCTTTTGACCCCACTGGCACCGATGGTGGCGTTGAATTGCCTGCAGACCAAGGCTACTATTACACAAGTTATGAGGTAGAATTTCAAAGTGATCGACGAAGGGTGTTTTCCTATTCTTTGGAGCCAGGCTATGGCGATTTCTATAATGGGACGCGGTTTTCCTTTGAGGGTGACATGAGTTTACGGTTACAGCCCACTGTATTTCTTTCATTGGGAATGAACTACAACAGCATTCAACTTCCAGAACCTTATGAAAGTGCCGACCTTTGGTTGTTGAGTCCACGGATAAACATCACCTTCAACAAGTCAGTTTTTTGGTCCACATTGGTGCAATATAGCAATCAGCTCGATAATTTAGGGTTCAATTCCCGTTTGCAATGGCGTTTTGCCCCCCTATCCGATTTGTTCTTGGTGTACAACGACAATTACTTTGTCAATACCATTATGCCGAGGAGCAGGTCCATCAACCTGAAGCTTACCTATTGGTTGAACATTTAGGCCTAGCGTCTACACTTTTTGATTTTCCTATATTTGAGGATATCAGGATTTAAACGCTATGGACCAACTACCTTTTACGGATGACACGGTCATCTTCGGATTGCTTTGCCTCTGTTTGGGCTTTGTTTTTTATACTTCATCAATCAAGACCGGTTTTTGGAATAAATTTTATGGTGTAGTGCCCACCGTGCTCATGTGTTACCTCTTGCCCGCAATTTTGGCGAGCTTGGGCATTGTGGACGAATCGGCATCGCAAACCTATTTTGTGGCCAGTAGATATCTTTTACCTGCCGCATTAATTTTAATGACCTTGAGTATAGACCTTAAGGCCATCATAAATTTGGGTTCCAAAGCACTCATCATGTTTTTAACAGGCACTGCCGGTATTATTATCGGGGGTCCTTTGGCCATTTTAATTGTCTCCATTTTTTCTCCTGAAACCGTGGGTGGTAGCGGTGTTGATGCCGTTTGGCGAGGCTTGGCCACCATTGCCGGAAGTTGGATTGGTGGTGGAGCCAATCAGGCCGCCATGCTGGAGGTCTTTAAATACAACCAAGAAAATTATGGAGGTATGGTCCTCATCGATATAGTGGTGGCCAATCTTTGGATGGCCATCCTTTTATTGGGTATTGGAAAGACAAAAAAGATTGATGCTTGGCTTAAAGCGGACACCGCTTCCATTGAGGACCTAAAACAAAAAGTATCGACCTATACGGAAAAGATTGCACGCGTAACCTCATTGCCCGATTTGATGATGATGCTGTTTTATGCCTTTGCCGGAGTAGGCATTGCCCACTTTTTGGGCCATCATTTTGCTGGATTTTTGGAAGCCAATTTTGAGGTAATCCGCAACAAACAAAAAATACTTTCCTCGTTGGGCTCCCAGTTTCTGTGGATGGTGGTCTTTGCTACTGCCATTGGAATAGGTTTGTCTTTTACCAAAGCTAAAAATTATGAAGGGGCCGGAGCGAGCAAAATTGGGGGCATGTTCATTTACATATTGGTGGCCACCATTGGCATGAAAATGGATTTGGGCAAGGTTTTGGAAAATCCCGGACTCATTGCCATAGGGTTGGTTTGGATTTCCATCCATGCCGGGTTATTGATCTTAGTGGCCAAATTGATCAAAGCTCCCTACTTTTTTCTTGCCGTGGGGAGTCAGGCCAATGTAGGAGGTGCTGCTTCAGCACCGGTTGTGGCAGCCGAATTTCATCCTTCCTTGACATCCGTGGGTATTCTTTTGGCCGTTTTTGGCTATGTTGTGGGCACTGCGGGAGCCTATATCTGTGCTTTATTGATGGAAGTGGCCTCCAAAGTTTAAAAAGTTCAGAAGTTTATGCATATTTGCCGAGCAAAATTTTAATGATGAAGAGAATCCTTACTGCAGTACTTTTGGCATTGGCCGTTGCTTCCTGTGAAAAGAACACGGAAAACACCATGATTGTTTCCGGAAACATAAAAGGCCTGAAAAAAGGTACCCTTTTTCTGCAACAATTCAACGATTCAACCTTGGTGGTATTGGATTCCCTCAAAATTGAGGGTGATGGCAATTTCAGTTTTTCAGAAGAAGTGGTAGATCCCGATGTGTTTTACCTCTATTTGGAAAAAGAGGATAAGAATGATGTAAATGATAGGATTATGTTTTTTGGGGAACCTGGAGAAATCGTCATCAATACATCTTGGAACACTTTTGATATGAATCCCAAAATATCGGGTTCCGCATCCCATGAAAAACTTTCTGAATTCAACAAAATGTTATCCAATTTCAACCTAAAGGATTTGAGCTTGATGCAAGAAGCCGCCCAACCAAAATATCAAGAAAACACCGAGGCATTGGATTCCCTACAAAGATTGGCGGACCAAAACCTGTTGAACAGGTACAGATATGTACTTAATTTTGGGTTGAACAATGGCGATTCCTATGCCACTCCATATATTATGTTAACGGAGGCCAGTGAAGCAAACCCCAAATATTTGGACTCTGTGTACAATGGACTTTCCCCTGAAGTGGCATCATCCAAATACGGAAAAGCCCTTTCAGCCTTTTTAAAGGAGCAGGAATAACTAACTGGCGAGATTGTTCAGTTCTTCCACAAGTTCTGTGGCTTTTTCTTCCAATTGGGCCCTAATTTCCTTGAAATGGGCTTTGGTATCCTCTACCTCTTTCTGATGGATTTTGCCCATTAACTCATCGAACACGGCAATCGCCTTGTCAATGATTACGGTACCCTCTTCAGATTCTTTGTTTCCCGAACCGGCTTCCCAAATATAAACCGCTTCAATGATGTCTCCCAGCACAAAGTTGACATCCTTTTTTAAATCACGAACACTTGGCATGGTAAGTATTTTTTCAAATGTACTACTAAATGGTAACTTCTAAAAGTCTGGCTCCATGGGTGTTTATCTCCACAGCACTACTACAGGCAGCAACCAAAACAGTCTCACCCCTTTTTATGGAGGTACTGCCCCAATCATTGGAAATCGTTGCCTCTCCCCCAACACACATAAAAATGGTAAAGGAATCCCTGAGGGATACATCTTGGTGCATTGTTTTATCCAAATCCAAAAAATTGGTCTTGAAATACGGGCAATCCACCATGGTATTCACGGCATCTTTATCATTGGGATAATCCACCTTAAAATCATCTTTTTGTTCATAGTCGATGGCATCAACAGCCAAACTGGTATGCAATTCCCTAAGATTTCCATTTTTGTCCTTGCGGTCAAAATCGTAGACGCGGTAGGTAACATCCGAAGTCTGTTGAATCTCGGCCAACATGACCCCAGCACCAATGGCATGGATTTTTCCGGTATTTATAAAAAAGGTGTCCCCTTCTGAAACTTCTTCGTAGTTCATTAAATCCAACAAGGTTCCTTCTTCCAAACTTTGAATGTATTCACCTTTTTCAACGTCTTTGTTGAAGCCCACAATGAGTTTTGCTCCAGGGTCGGCATCCATGATGTACCACATCTCTGTTTTTCCAAAGGAATTGTGCCTTTCCCTTGCCAAATCATCATTGGGATGCAACTGTATGGAAAGGTCTTGCTTGGCATCTATAAACTTAACGAGGATGGGAAATTCAGTGCCAAAACGATCCACTACACTTTTTCCCAACAAAGCCTCCCCCTGCTCTGCCACCAATTCTTTGAGGGATGTACCGGCCAAAGCACCATTGGAGACTTCTGAAATATCGCCCTCTACACTAGAGAGCTCCCAACTTTCCCCAGTGATTTCACTTTCAATGGGTTTGTTGAGTACGTCTTTAAGTTTTGTTCCGCCCCAAAGACGTTCCTTTAGGATTGGTTTGAATTTTAAAGGGTATAGGTCCATTTTATCCTGAGTAAGTTACAAAATTTCGGGGGGTTTCATATAGCACAACTTCCAGGTCCTTGGCCTTGTCTATATGAGGTCTAAGCTTATTCCAGATAACGACGGCTATATTTTCTGCGGTAGGATTCAATTTCTTGAACTCGGGAACATCTGCATTGAGGTTTTTATGATCTAGAGCTTCTTCAACATGTTCCTTGATCAAGTCCTTGAGCACTTTAAGATCCATCACAAAACCGGTTTCCTGATCTATCTCACCGGTTACGCTTACAATAAGGTCATAATTATGACCGTGGTACCGTGGATTGTTGCATTTTCCAAAAACAGCTTTGTTCTTCTCATCATCCCAATCGGGCCTATGTAACCTATGTGCCGCATTAAAGGTGGCCTTTCTACTCACTTTTACCTTCATTGTGTTGGTATGTTTTTCATGAGATGATCGTAGAAACGCTCAAAAATAATCTTGAACCAAGCGGTATACTCATCTGGGTTTTCGCAAATGTCGGTTTTAATGTCCTCGGGGTGCATCCATTTCCAATCTGCCACCTCATCAGGGTTGATTTCAGGTGTTTCATTGAAGGTCCCGATCATGACATGATCGTACTCGTGTTCGGTGAGGCCATTATCAAAAGGAGCCTTATAGATAAATGAAAACAACTCCGTGAGTTCTGTGCTAAAGCCCATTTCTTCCATTAGCCGACGTTTGCCAGCTTCAATATTGGATTCTCCCTCTCTTTGATGGCTACAACAGGTATTGGTCCACAACAAAGGGGAATGGTATTTGTCCTTGGCACGCTGTTGAAGCATGGTCTCCCCCTTATCGTTCATCACAAAAACAGAAAAAGCCCGATGCAGCAATGCTTTTTCGTGGGCTTCCATTTTGGGCATTAGGCCAACAGGCTCATCAGCCTCATTTACCAATATCACATTTTCCTCTTCCATGAGGTAAAAATATGACCTTTGGCGGAATTTATCGGAAGTAAGACTTTTAAATTGTCCTTAAAAGAAGCGTGGCGATTTAAGATTGCCCACGTTTCTGATGAAATCATAGCGTAGAATGACCTCGAAAGAACCATCATTGAAGGTGGCTGCTCCCAATTCGGTGATTTCACGATCATACGCTAGGCCGATCATAAACTGGTCAGAGACCATAAAGCCAAACAGGCCACTGAAAGCAGCATCCCATCGGTAGGCAACGCCTCCAATAAACCGTTCATTCAACATGAAGTTTGCTGAGAGGTCAACCTGCAACGGAGCACCTTGCACCACCTTGGTCAATAGGGTGGGCTTGAACTTTAGGAAGGGATTCAAATCCCAAACATAACCTGTAATGGCGTATAAATTTATCTGCTCCTTGGCAGTGGACACGGATGATTCATCAAAATGTGTGGTTTCCAATATTCTTGGAGCGGAGAGTCCTGCATAAAATCTGTCGGTATGATAGTACACCCCAGCACCAATATTTGGCGAGAATTTGTTTTGAATATCTTGTTGTGATTGTAATTGTGGGTCTATCTCAAATTCGTCCAGTTCAGAATATCTGATATCGAGCATGTGGGCACTGGCCTTTAATCCAAAACTCAAACGACCTTCAAATGAAGTGTAAATGGTATAGGAAAAGTCCACATCAAAATACGTCTCCGAAGTTGGGCCTATCTTATCGTTCACCACGGAAATCCCCAATCCGACGCCTCGGTATCCCATTGGGGTGTGAATATTAAGGGTTTGTGTCTCGGGAGCGCCATCCAATCCCAACCATTGGTTGCGATATAGGGCGGCAATACTCAAATGTCCCCGAGAACCAGCATAGGCAGGGTTTACACTTACCGTGTTGTACATATATTGCGTGTACTGTGCATCTTGTTGCGCATGAACTGCTCCCATTACCCCCAGCAGTAACACGGTAAGTAGCCCCTTAATTCTATTTTTTAAATCCATTTTCTTCACAGCGGCCATTTCTTTATCGGTTTATATATAGATACCCTGAAAGTTGTTTCATATTTCCGGTGTCATCTTGGTAGTCTATGATGTAGAAATAGGTACCTACAGGAAGTTTGTTGTCCTGATCTACGGTCACCCTACCTTGGGATGTACCATCAAAGACATTTCCAACGGTATCATAGGCTCTGGTCTGATAGACCATAACACCCCAACGGTTATAAATTTTGACCGTGTTGTTCGGATAATTTTCAAGCCCGTTGATGGCCAACACATCATGAACACCATCTCCATTGGGTGTGATTACATTGATGACATCAACCGTTTCCACTGTGGTTTCACCCAAGTCTGGATCTAGATAGTTGGGGACTCCATTTTCATTGGAATCATCATTGGCATAGTTTCCATCTTGGTCTAAATCCTCATCAATGGTCTCGATACCATCATCGTCATCATCGGAATCCCTAAAATCGGGAATACCATCGGAATCAGTATCGGGCAAGTCTATGCTAGGATCATCAATTTTATCATTTACATCAATATCAATTACGGTATCTGCTTCATACCCATCATCCAATCCGTCATTATCCTTATCGGAACCTATGAGAGTCACATCGGCAATGCCATCGTGGTCAAGGTCATGGCCTTCAATAGCATCAGGCACATTGTCATCGTCACTATCGATGTCCACATAATCTGGAATGCCATCATTGTCAAAATCCAAGGGAATCAAACCAACATTGCCATCATTTTCATAGGCATCATCCAAACCGTTTCCGTTGGCATCCGCTAAACTTGGAGCGATATAGCCTAGAGCAGGTTGTGCTTCAATATTATCTGGAATGCCATCATTATCGCTATCTATGTCCAAATAGTCAGGAAAACCATCCCCGTCCGTATCTGTTGGATTTGTGGATGGGTCATTATCATTGTCAACATTGAGATCCTCAAAGCTGTCCACAATACCATCATTATCAGAATCCAAATCAATGCCAAGCGAATTGACAATTACTGTTATTGTGGCCGTATCGCAATTTCCGTTGGTATTACACACGGTATAGTCAAACGTATCCGTTCCAAGGAAGTCTGCATCGGGTATGTAGGTAATGTCATCATCTGATGGGTCATTGGGCGTGCTATTGTCATTCAACACAACGGTTCCGTTGGATGGAGTTGTAGCAGAAATAGTTCCTGTGGTAGGAATGTCATTATCATTACCTCTCCAAAGCACAATAATGTTTGCGTTAATATCTGTTGAAACTGAGTCGTCGTTGGTATCCACAATAGGAAGAACATCCACGATCACTGTTGCCGTGCTACAATCCCCTAAGGTATTACAGATGGTATAATCAAAGGAATCGCTTCCATTGTAATCGGGGTTTGGCGTGTAAGTAACTGTATCATCCGATGGGTCATTCGCTGTTCCATTGTTGTCGATGTCAACCGAACCGTTGGATGGGTCTGTGGTTGTCAAGGTGCCTGTAGTTGGCAAATCTGAATCATTATCGAAAATTGGAACCTCAATGGATTCATCTTCATTCACAGCGATTAAATCATCCACCAAATTAGCGGACTGACTCATACAAACCACGGTGAATCTTGGAAGCTCTTTGGTATTTCCGGCTTTGGTAATTGTGGCCGTGTATCGCATTACCGTTTGAGAGCTCACAACCATCGGTCTGGTTTGATCACCACCTAAAGCTGGGCTCCAACTCACTATTGCGCCAGAAGGCACACTTGCCGAAATATCAAGTGTAACCTCGTTATCCGGAGCATAACAGTTGGTTAAAATAAAATAGCCAGTGGCATTGGATCCGCAGAGCGTGCCATCATAGGTTGCAAAATAAACCCCAGGTTGAGTGGCTTCATAAAAGGAATTTGTGCCCAGAACGGTTCCTAGATCGGAAGCTTCAAACCATTGATAGTTACTTTCATCACCCGTATTGGGGGCTTGAAGCAAAAATTGTGCATTTGCAAAGTTCATCCCAAAAAACAGGACAAACAATCCAATGAATAAAGACTTATGTAGGTTTTTTGACTTCAAATTGATTAGTCTTTATATCATTCTTATTTTACTACAAACACAACATTGATCAATGCATTGTAATCTCCAGGCTGTCCAATAATATCATAGGTCAGTTCGCCATTGGCATCAATGCTCATATTCGCAAAAACTGTGGGGTCTGCATAGGTTATGTAATAATAAAGATCAGTTGCAGCATACGTTGGAATAGCTGCTGGTGCACCAGCACTTGCAACCGAAGGAGTACCATACTGAGCCACATATTGAGCATATAAATCCACTGTTCGTCCTATACCATTGGTAGAAGCATCAATGGCTATGGAAGGTGGGTAAAATATTCTTGCTGCTTTGGAAGTAATCGGTGCTATATCCTGAATCACATCTTCCACTGTAGCTTCTGTATTACCATCACCGTCAACATCCACAGGGCTGTCTGAATTTACTTCGGATGCAGTTTGATCATCTGTATCTATTGAACTCAAGGGCACATCAAGATCACCTCCCCCATCTGTTATTCGTAGATTACCTCCGGTAACCGTAAAATTGGTGTTGTACTCGTTCCCTACAATGGCATCCGCATCGTCAACGTTGTCCACATTGTCGGCAAATCCCGCTGGGACGTTGGCCAGTGAGGACCATTCCCCATCAAAATCATCGGTGGAGTCGGTGTCAAGGTTGGCCGGTAAATTGGTCAGGTCGTTGAAATCGCCCGAAAAGTCGTCCGTAACGTCGGTGTCCAAATTCGGGAACTCATTGTTCACCGCCGTGGCCACTTGGGCATCGGTCAGCTGGGTATCGTTGTCGATGTTATCCGCAAAACCGGCAGGGACGTTGGCCAGTGAGGACCACTCCCCATCGAAATCGTCCGTTGAATCGGTATCAAGGTTGGCGGGCACATTGGAAAGGTCACCAAAATCACCGCTGAAACCGGACAGGTCAAAATCGTTGCCGTTGGGGGTCACCGTGACCGTACCATCGGTGGAGGTGATCGCCTGGAGCTCGTTCGCAGGGTCGCTGTCCGCATCGTCGACATTGTCCACATTGTCGGCAAATCCCGCTGGGACGTTGGCCAGTGAGGACCACTCCCCATCGAAATCGTCCGTTGAATCCGTATCAAGGTTGGCTGGCAGATTGGCGAGATCATTGAAATCACCCGAGAAATCATCGGTGGCGTCCGTGTCCAGGTTCGGGAACTCGTTGTTCACGGCAGTGGCCACCTGGGCATCGGTGAGTTGGGTATCGTTGTCAATGTTGTCCGCAAAACCGGCAGGGACGTTGTTCAGTGAGGACCATTCCCCATCGAAATCATCGGTTGAATCGGTATCAAGATTGGCGGGCACATTGGAAAGGTCACCAAAATCACCCGAGAAATCATCGGTAGCGTCCGTGTCCAGGTTCGGGAACTCGTTGTTCACGGCAGTGGCCACCTGGGCATCGGTGAGTTGGGTATCGTTGTCGATGTTGTCCGCAAAACCGGCAGGGACGTTGGCCAGTGAGGACCACTCCCCATCGAAATCGTCCGTTGAATCGGTATCAAGGTTGGCGGGTACATTTGTTAGGTCACCAAAATCACCACTGAAACCGGACAGGTCAAAATCGTTGCCGTTGGGGGTCACCGTGACCGTACCATCGGTGGAGGTGATCGCCTGGAGCTCGTTCGCAGGGTCGCTGTCCGCATCGTCAACATTGTCGATGTCATCAGCAAATCCCGCAGGAACGTTGGCCAGTGAGGACCATTCCCCATCGAAATCATCTGTGCTGTCCGTATCAAGGTTGGCGGGCAAATTGGAAAGGTCGTTGAAGTCGCCCGAAAAGTCGTCCGTAACGTCGGTGTCCAAATTCGGGAACTCGTTGTTCACGGCAGTGGCCACCTGGGCATCGGTGAGTTGGGTATCGTTGTCAATGTTGTCCGCAAAACCGGCAGGGACGTTGGCCAGTGAGGACCACTCGCCATCAAAATCATCGGTGGAGTCGGTATCAAGGTTGGCGGGCACATTTGTTAGGTCAGCAAAATCGCCACTGAAACCGGACAGGTCAAAATCGTTGCCGTTTGGGGTCACCGTGACCGTACCATCCGTGGAGGTGATCGCCTGGAGCTCGTTCGCAGGGTCGCTGTCCGCATCGTCAACATTGTCGATGTCATCAGCAAATCCCGCAGGAACGTTGGCCAGTGAGGACCATTCCCCATCGAAATCATCTGTGCTGTCCGTATCAAGGTTGGCGGGCAAATTGGAAAGGTCGTTGAAGTCGCCCGAAAAGTCGTCCGTAACGTCGGTGTCCAAATTCGGGAACTCGTTGTTCACCGCCGTGGCCACTTGGGCATCGGTCAGCTGGGTATCGTTGTCGATGTTATCCGCAAAACCGGCAGGGACGTTGGCCAGTGAGGACCACTCCCCATCGAAATCGTCCGTTGAATCGGTATCAAGGTTGGCGGGCACATTGGAAAGGTCTCCAAAATCCCCACTGAAACCCGACAGGTCAAAATCGTTGCCGTTGGGGGTCACCGTGACCGTACCATCGGTGGAGGTGATCGCCTGAAGCTCGTTCGCAGGGTCGCTGTCCGCATCATCGACATTGTCAACGTTATCGGCAAAGCCGGCAGGGACGTTGGCCAGTGAGGACCACTCCCCATCAAAATCATCGGTGCTGTCGGTGTCAAGGTTGGCCGGCAAATTGGTCAGGTCACCAAAATCACCACTGAAACCGGACAGGTCAAAATCGTTGCCGTTGGGGGTCACCGTGACCGTACCATCCGTGGAGGTGATCGCCTGAAGCTCGTTCGCAGGGTCGTTGTCCGCATCGTCGACATTGTCAACGTTGTCCGAAAAACCGGCAGGGACATTGGCCAGTGAGGACCATTCGCCATCGAAATCGTCCGTTGAGTCGGTGTCAAGGTTGGCCGGTAAATTGGTCAGGTCGTTGAAATCGCCCGAAAAGTCGTCCGTAACGTCGGTGTCCAAATTCGGGAACTCGTTGTTCACCGCCGTGGCCACTTGGGCATCGGTCAGCTGGGTATCGTTGTCGATGTTATCCGCAAAACCGGCAGGGACGTTGGCCAGTGAGGACCACTCCCCATCGAAATCGTCCGTTGAATCGGTATCAAGGTTGGCGGGCACATTGGAAAGGTCTCCAAAATCCCCACTGAAACCCGACAGGTCAAAATCGTTGCCGTTGGGGGTCACCGTGACCGTACCATCGGTGGAGGTGATCGCCTGAAGCTCGTTCGCAGGGTCGCTGTCCGCATCATCGACATTGTCAACGTTATCGGCAAAGCCGGCAGGGACGTTGGCCAGTGAGGACCACTCCCCATCAAAATCATCGGTGCTGTCGGTGTCAAGGTTGGCCGGCAAATTGGTCAGGTCACCAAAATCACCACTGAAACCGGACAGGTCAAAATCGTTGCCGTTGGGGGTCACCGTGACCGTACCATCCGTGGAGGTGATCGCCTGAAGCTCGTTCGCAGGGTCGTTGTCCGCATCGTCGACATTGTCAACGTTGTCCGAAAAACCGGCAGGGACATTGGCCAGTGAGGACCATTCGCCATCGAAATCGTCCGTTGAGTCGGTGTCAAGGTTGGCCGGTAAATTGGTCAGGTCGTTGAAATCGCCCGAAAAGTCGTCCGTAACGTCGGTGTCCAAATTCGGGAACTCATTGTTCACGGCAGTGGCCACCTGGGCATCGGTGAGTTGGGTATCGTTGTCAATGTTATCCGCAAAACCGGCAGGGACGTTGGCCAGTGAGGACCACTCCCCATCGAAATCATCGGTGCTGTCGGTGTCAAGGTTGGCCGGCAAATTGGTCAAGTCGTTGAAGTCGCCCGAGAAATCATCCGTTGCGTCAGTGTCCAAGTTCGGGAACTCGTTGTTCACCGCTGTGGCCACCTGGGCATCGGTCAACTGTGTATCGTTGTCGATGTTGTCGGCAAAGCCGGCGGGGACGTTGGCCAATGAGGACCATTCACCATCAAAATCATCGGTGCTGTTAGTGTCCAGGTTCGGGAACTCGTTGTTCACAGCAGTGGCCACCTGGGCATCGGTGAGTTGGGTATCGTTGTCCGTACCGATAAAAGTAACCGGCGAGCCGTTCCCATTGTCAAAGGTATAGGTGCCATCCAGATTGTCCGTAATAGAAGATTTGTTGACGGTCTGTGGTGCACCATTCTCATTGGTATAGGTAACAGTGCCATCATTGTTATCCACTAAATTTGTGATTGTCTCGGCTATGGTGACCGAGGCCACATTCAAATAGAGTGCCCCATCAGTTCCAAAACTGATATCGTTATTGGCATCCGAGCTTATCAAATCTATTTGTTCCGTACCGCCACCATCGGTTATTCCGATAACACCATCGGTAATGGAGCTGCCCGTGTTGTACTCGTTCCCTACAATGGCATCCGCATCGTCAACGTTGTCAACGTTGTCGGCAAAGCCGGCAGGGACGTTGGCCAGTGAGGACCACTCGCCATCGAAATCGTCCGTTGAATCGGTGTCAAGGTTGGCGGGCACATTTGTTAGGTCAGCAAAATCCCCACTGAAACCGGACAGGTCAAAATCGTTGCCGTTGGGGGTCACCGTGACCGTACCATCGGTGGAGGTGATCGCCTGGAGCTCGTTCGCAGGGTCGCTGTCCGCATCGTCGACATTGTCCACATTGTCGGCAAATCCCGCTGGGACGTTGGCCAGTGAGGACCACTCGCCATCGAAATCATCGGTGCTGTCGGTGTCAAGGTTGGCCGGCAAATTGGTCAAGTCGTTGAAGTCGCCCGAGAAATCATCCGTTGCGTCAGTGTCCAAGTTCGGGAACTCGTTGTTCACCGCTGTGGCCACCTGAGCGTCGGTGAGTTGGGTATCGTTGTCGATGTTGTCCGCAAAACCGGCAGGGACGTTGGCCAGTGAGGACCATTCACCATCGAAATCGTCCGTTGAATCGGTATCAAGGTTGGCGGGCAGATTGGTGAGATCATTGAAATCACCCGAAAAGTCGTCCGTAGCGTCAGTGTCCAAATTCGGGAACTCGTTGTTCACAGCAGTGGCCACCTGAGCGTCGGTGAGTTGGGTATCGTTGTCGATATTGTCCGCAAAACCGGCCGGGACGTTGGCCAATGAGGACCACTCGCCATCGAAATCATCGGTGGAGTCGGTATCAAGGTTGGCGGGTACATTTGTTAGGTCACCAAAATCACCGCTGAAACCGGACAGGTCAAAATCGTTGCCGTTGGGGGTCACCGTGACCGTACCATCGGTGGAGGTGATCGCCTGAAGCTCGTTCGCAGGGTCGCTGTCCGCATCGTCAACATTGTCGATGTCATCAGCAAATCCCGCTGGGACGTTGGCCAGTGAGGACCACTCCCCATCGAAATCGTCCGTTGAATCCGTATCAAGGTTGGCTGGCAGATTGGTGAGATCATTGAAATCACCCGAGAAATCATCGGTAGCGTCAGTGTCCAGGTTCGGGAACTCGTTGTTCACAGCAGTGGCCACTTGGGCATCGGTGAGTTGTGTATCGTTGTCAACGTTGTCGGCAAAGCCGGCAGGGACGTTGGCCAGTGAGGACCACTCGCCATCAAAATCGTCCGTTGAATCGGTGTCAAGGTTGGCGGGCAGATTGGTGAGATCATTGAAATCACCCGAAAAGTCGTCCGTTGCGTCCGTGTCCAGGTTCGGGAACTCGTTGTTCACAGCAGTGGCCACCTGGGCATCGGTGAGCTGGGTATCGTTGTCCGTACCGATAAAAGTAACCGGCGAGCCGTTCCCATTGTCAAAGGTATAGGTGCCATCCAGATTGTCCGTAATAGAAGATTTGTTGACGGTCTGTGGTGCACCATTCTCATTGGTATAGGTAACAGTGCCATCATTGTTATCCACTAAATTTGTGATTGTCTCGGCTATGGTGACCGAGGCCACATTCAAATAGAGTGCCCCATCAGTTCCAAAACTGATATCGTTATTGGCATCCGAGCTTATCAAATCTATTTGTTCCGTACCGCCACCATCGGTTATTCCGATAACACCATCGGTAATGGAGCTGCCCGTGTTGTACTCGTTCCCTACAATGGCATCCGCATCGTCAACGTTGTCAACGTTGTCGGCAAAGCCGGCAGGGACGTTGGCCAGTGAGGACCACTCGCCATCGAAATCGTCCGTTGAATCGGTGTCAAGGTTGGCGGGCACATTTGTTAGGTCAGCAAAATCCCCACTGAAACCGGACAGGTCAAAATCGTTGCCGTTGGGGGTCACCGTGACCGTACCATCGGTGGAGGTGATCGCCTGGAGCTCGTTCGCAGGGTCGCTGTCCGCATCGTCAACATTGTCGATGTCATCAGCAAATCCCGCTGGGACGTTGGCCAGTGAGGACCATTCACCATCGAAATCGTCCGTTGAATCCGTATCAAGGTTGGCTGGCAGATTGGTGAGATCATTGAAATCACCCGAGAAATCATCGGTGGCGTCCGTGTCCAGGTTCGGGAACTCGTTGTTCACGGCAGTGGCCACCTGGGCATCGGTGAGTTGGGTATCGTTGTCAATGTTGTCCGCAAAACCGGCCGGGACGTTGGCCAATGAGGACCACTCCCCATCGAAATCGTCCGTTGAATCGGTGTCAAGGTTGGCGGGCAAATTGGAAAGGTCACCAAAATCACCGCTGAAACCGGACAGGTCAAAATCGTTGCCGTTGGGGGTGATCGTGACCGTACCATCGATGGAGGTGATCGCCTGGAGCTCGTTCGCAGGGTCGCTGTCCGCATCGTCAACATTGTCGATGTCATCAGCAAATCCCGCTGGGACGTTGGCCAGTGAGGACCATTCACCATCGAAATCGTCCGTTGAATCGGTGTCAAGGTTGGCGGGCACATTTGTTAGGTCACCAAAATCACCGCTGAAACCGGACAGGTCAAAATCGTTGCCGTTGGGGGTCACCGTGACCGTACCATCGGTGGAGGTGATCGCCTGGAGCTCGTTCGCAGGGTCGCTGTCCGCATCGTCGACATTGTCAACGTTGTCGGCAAAACCAGCAGGGACGTTGGCCAATGAGGACCATTCGCCATCAAAATCGTCGGTGCTGTCGGTGTCCAGGTTCGGGAACTCGTTGTTCACCGCCGTGGCCACTTGGGCATCGGTGAGTTGTGTATCGTTGTCAATGTTGTCCGCAAAACCGGCAGGGACGTTGGCCAGTGAGGACCATTCACCATCGAAATCGTCCGTTGAATCGGTATCAAGGTTGGCCGGTAGATTGGCCAAATCGTTGAAATCACCCGAAAAGTCGTCCGTAGCGTCAGTGTCCAAATTCGGGAACTCGTTGTTCACGGCAGTGGCCACCTGAGCGTCGGTGAGTTGGGTATCGTTGTCGATATTGTCCGCAAAACCGGCCGGGACGTTGTTCAGTGAGGACCATTCACCATCAAAATCATCGGTGCTGTCAGTGTCAAGGTTGGCCGGCAAATTGGTCAGGTCGTTGAAATCACCCGAGAAATCATCGGTAGCGTCAGTGTCCAAATTCGGGAACTCGTTGTTCACAGCAGTGGCCACTTGGGCATCGGTTAAAGTAGTATCCGTATCAATCAACGCGGCAAGATCAGCTAAAGCCACTGCATAGGTATTGGTATCCGAATCTGTAATTACAAGATTGGTATTTGTTGCATCTATTCCAAAAGATGTGATTGTGGTATTGGTATCCGTAAGGGCATCACTCAGGCTACTAAGATCAACATTTACACTCCCCCCATTTTCCAATGTCAATGCCAACGTATTTGTTGCTCCGTCAAAAGTGAATCCTGTCAATTGTTGGTCATCTGCAGAAGTTAACTCCCAAGAATCTCCATCCCAAAAGTATATGGTACCCGTATTGGTATTGACATAGATATCTCCCATATCCACACCATTTGGGGTATTGGCACCTGGGCTGGAAACAGCGGTGCCTTTTAAGACTTCACAATTGCATTGGTCTTGTAAAGTAACTGTGGTCTGTGAAAAGGCTATTCCTGAAGAGAGAAGTAGGATTAGGGCTATTACGCTCTTTTTCATGGGGTTAATTATTTGTTGAGGATCGTACTTGATGTGTTTTTTGTAATCTTTATTGCTTAGTTTTTCCGTGTGATTTTTGTTTATTGCACACTTCGAATTTTATAGCACCATACAAAATTACCTTTACTTATAGGGGCAAGAAATATTTGTTGTGTATACCCTAAATCCTACTGTATAGCCCCATTATTTTGAGGTCTTGCCCATAAATTTTTACCATTTTTTTAAGACCATTGGTCGATAAGACCAGTAACGGCAATGGCTGTAAGAAATTCATTTTATACGAAAAAGACTACAGTTTTCCTAAAAACAGAGAACCCTGAATATGGTCAATTAAATATCATAAGCATTGACCCTGATTTTAACCTGAAGATTGTAAAAGGATATAACTAAGTGGTAGACAGAATATTTGCTCTGAAATCTCTTTTGAAAAAATAAAAAGTGTGGAAACAAATAGCCGAAGCCATTATATCTGAGGGCTACTTGGCTCTAAAAGTCTCATTTTTAGATTTATGTTGGGCTAGAGTACTTTTTTTATTCAAATATGATAAACTCAGATCTGCGGTTCAACTGATGTTCTTCCTCTGAGCAGCGTACACCATTGAGACATTCGTTGACCAATCTAGTTTCACCAAATCCTTCTCCTTGAAGTCTATCTGGAGAAATTCCTTTGGAAATCATATAATTGACAGTAGATTCTGCCCGCATTTGAGACAACCAAAGGTTGTAAGCATCAACACCACGGCTATCTGTATGGGAGTTTACCTTTATTTTTAGGCTGGGGTATTTTTCCATCGCCACAATCACTTTCTGAATTTCTATTTCTGCATCTGGGCGTATGTTGTACTTGTTCAAATCGAAATAGATGGTACTCAATTGGAGCAATTTAGCCAAATCGTCCCCAAATCCACCGGTAACCACATCCCTTTCAAGATAAAAGTCGATGATTCTTGGTTTGCCATCCGATATATTTAGGTATTCCTCTGCTGGGACGTAACCGTCACGGGAGGCCCTAACGAAATTGCCTTTGGAACAATCCAACTGCAGAGTATAATTCCCCTTGGAATCTGTAATGGTAGAGGAAACCTCCTTGTTTTCCTCATCAATGACCATAACCGTAGCTCCGGGTAAAACCTCGTTGGATATACGATCCCTTACCGTACCAGTCACGTCTTGAATGCAATCCAAGACCAGGGGTTCGTTCTCCACAAATTCATAAATATCGTCCTCACCCATGCCACCTTCCCTGTTGGAAGAGAAATAGCCCTTCTTGGTTTCAGGATTAAAAATATAGGCAAAGTCGTCCAATGGGCTATTAATGGGTCGACCCACATTTACCACGGGTTGGTCAAAATCATCAAAGGCTATTTTGGTGGCGAAGACATCCAATCCTCCCAAACCTTGGTGCCCATCGGAAGAAAAATACAGCACTCCATCTTTTGTAATGGATGGGAAGGTCTCCCGTGCCATCGTATTGATGTTTTCACCCAAGTTAACAATTGGGCCATAGGTACCATCTCCTATAATTTCGGTCATGAAGATATCGGATTCCCCATAACTTCCCGGCATATCGGAAACAAAATACAGTCTTTTTCCATCTGGACTCAGCACAGGGTGCGCCACTGAATAGGAATCATTATTAAATGGAAGCTCGGTTACATTGGTCCATTCACCATCAATAAATTCTGCACTATAAATCTTTAGGCGGATGATTCCGCTTTCATCCTTGTATTTTTTTCCATCCAAAAAATTGTTTCTGGTAAAATACAGGGTTGACCCATCCTTGGTGACAGCTGTTGTAGATTCATGGAGACGCGTATTTACATCACCTTCCAATTTTACCACGCGATCATTGGATATACTGTCCACATTGACCTTGTAGAGGTCTAAAAAGTCTTTTGAGTTCCATGTATGCCGATAACGAGCTAGGTTACCCGTATCTCGATCTGAAGCAAAAATGAGTCCTTTTTCATAAAAAGAAGCTGCAAAATCCGAGTACCTACTGTTGTATGCAAAGGGCTTTACAGAATATCGGCCTGAATTGGCCTCGATTTTGGCCATGTAATCTTCATCAAAATCCCCTTTGGTGGAGGTGATTTCCCTGAATTTTTCCATCATTCGGGTGGCTTCGTCGTAATTTCCCAGTGATTTTAAACTTTGGGCATATCGAAAAATATAGTCAGGACTTATTTTATCCGGAAAATTCTCCTCAAGTCTTTTATAAATGTTGGCCGCCTCTTCATATTGGGCATTGAAATAATAGGAGTTACCAAGCCGTTTCAACAAATCGGAGGACACATAGCCCTTGTCCAAGACTTTTTTATAGATATCGATGGCCGGTCTAAAAGAATATTCCTCATATCGCTCATCTGCCTTTGCTTTTACCTTGGCCTGTCGCCGATCTGGAATACTGTCCTGTGCAAGCATGTTTGCCGCACAAACTGAAAACACAATAAGAAATATGAGTATTCTTCTTAACATCCTTAACTATATTAAAAGAATCTGGGTGATACCGTTCTTTGAAATGATTTTAACAACTCCAATCTCAGGAATATTTCAAACGAACCATCATTGAATTGAGTCCCTCCCAATTCGGTGGTCTCCCTGTCATAGGCCAAACCGATCATAAGCTGGTCGGTTATTTGAAAGCCTGCTAGGGCACTTACCGCAGCATCCCATCTGTACGCTGCACCAAAGCTAAACTTATCTGCAAACAGGAAATTGGCCGAAATGTCAACTTGCAGTGGCGCCCCCCCAACTGCTTTGGTCAGCAATGCGGGCTTAAACTTCAGGTCAGCTCCTATATCAAAGACATATCCTGTTATTAAATACAGGTTGATTTGCTGTGCCGACAGGAAATTTACCGAATTTGCATCACCGCCACTATTGTCAAAATATTCCGTTTCCAAAATGTTCGGCGCCGAGACCCCAACATAAAACTTGTCTGTATGATAGTATAGCCCCAAACCAAAGTTGGGCGTAAACCGGTTATCAATATTGTCTTGCTGCACCACCTCATTACCAAAATTTCGGAGTCCATTAAAGTCCAAGCTTATCATGTTCCCTCCCATTTTCAATCCAAAGGAAAGTTTTGCTTCCCTTGCAAATTCCAACGTATACGAGACTACAGCATCCAAATAGGTCTGTTGTACCACGCCATCACCAATATTGTCATTTACCACAGATACCCCATAGCCCAATCTGCTGTTTCGAATGGGGGAATGAAGGTTGAGGGTAAACGTTTCGGGAGCGCCATCAAGACCAACCCATTGTGATCGATATAGTCCTGCAAAACTCAATTGTCCTCTAGAGCCAGCATAGGCAGGATTGACCGTCAATGTATTAAACATGTACTGGGTGTACTGTGCATCCTGTTGGGCCACAAGCCCCTGAAATACAAATCCTATGAATAAAATTGGAATTAAAATGTGCTTCTTGATCATGCTACATCAATTGTTACCTGCTTATATATATGTATTCGGAATCTGTGAAACTGCCCCTTTCCGTAACGTATTCAAAAATATAAAAATATACCCCTGCCGGAAGGTAATTGTCATTTCCTACCGCTGATTTAGCTCTTGAACGGCCATCAAATACATTATTGATATTGTTATAGTCCTTGCCTTCATACACCGCTGTACCCCATCGGTTAAAAATCTTGAGGGTACTTGATTTTATTTTCTCTACCCCCCTAATGAAAAGGAAGTCGTTCTTTAAGTCTCCATTTGGTGTCACCAATTGGTTAACGGCAATGTCCTCTATTACAACGGTCACGGTAGCCGTATCACAATTATCTGGATTGGCTGCTTCACAAATGGTGTATTCAATGGTATATTCCCCATCTTCCAATCCGGGTGCGACTGTGATGCTTCCATCCGGATTTATAGTCAGATTGCCGGTAGGGGCCGAGGCCGAGGTCAATATCACATCAATAAGCGAAATTGGTTCTCCATTAAGGGTATCATTATCCAATACATCACTGCCTGAAATTGGCCCTCCAAGACTGTCCGAAGTGTATCCATCATCCATGGCGTCAATAATATTAATAGTACCGGGACCTACTTCCACAGTTACCGTAGCGGTATCGCAGTTGTCCACATTGGCGATTTCACAAATTGTATAGTCTATGGTATAAGTTCCCTCTGGTGTTCCAGGCGTTACGCTGACACTTCCATCTTCATTGATTGTCAACTCATTTGTAGCTGTAGAGGTAAGCAGTACATTTTCCAAGGTGACCGATTCACCATTCAACGTATCGTTGGAAAGTACATTGCTATCCGTAATTGCACCGCCGTTTCCATCCGCACTGTACGAATCGTCCACTGCATCAATCACATTGGCCATACCCGGCGTTACTTCCACAGTTACCGTAGCGGTATCACAATTATCCACATTGGCTATCTCGCAGATGGTATAGTCAATGGTATAAGTACCCTCAGGAGTATCTGGAGCAACACTTATAGTTCCATCTACATTGATTGTCAACTCGTTTGTAGCTGTAGAGGTAAGCAGTACATTTTCCAAGGTCACGGATTCTCCATTCAACGTATCATTGGAAAGTACATTGCTATCCGTAATTGCACCGCCGTTTCCATCAGCACTGTACGAATCGTCCACTGCATCAATCACATTGGCCATACCCGGCGTTACTTCCACAGTTACCGTAGCGGTATCACAATTATCCACATTGGCTATCTCGCAAATGGTATAATCAATTGTATAGATTCCCTCAGGAGTATCTGGGGCAACACTTATACTTCCATCTACATTGATTGTCAACCCATTTGTAGCTGTAGAGGTAAGCTGTACTTCTTCCAAAGTAACCAATTCTCCATTCAACGTATCATTGGACAACACATTGCCATCCAAAATCACCCCTCCATCTGAAGCTTCAATCAAATAGGAATCGTCAATTGCGTCTATTGCATTGGGCCCAACCTGTATGGTCACCGTTGCCGAAGCACAAACTGCTGGGTCAGGAATAACATTGCACACTTGATACACCACCGTAACCGTGGAATTGGATTCTGATTCGGTTGGCGTATAGGTCATAACACCGGTTTCTGCATCAAAGGAAACATTTCCTGTAGCGCTACCACCAATTCTTATCAACTCTGTTACACCAACATTGTTCCCATCATTGTTCGGTAAATAGTCATCATTCTCCAGAATATTTATGGCCACTTCTGTAAGTGCAGGCGTTGATCCGGAATCATCGACTGCTGTTGCTACAAGTGGATTGGGGTCGGTCCCATTTGGATTTCCATCATCATCGCAGTCCAGAGCTTCCCATTCAGCGGTAGGCGTTAAGGTAACACTCTCTGGTTTGTAATCACAAGGATCCAAAGGGTCGGTTTCATCGTCCACTTCATCCTCATTGGTGACACCGTCACCATCACAATCCGTATTCTTCCATTCCTCTGAAGGATCCACAGTTTGACTGCTCAAAATAAAATCACATGGATCTTGTGGGTCTGTTCCGTCATCCTCTTCGTCATCATCAGTAACTCCGTCACCGTCGGAATCTTTATCCTTTGGATCTAAATAATCCGGAGTGCCATCATCGTCGGTATCATCGTTGGTAGGGTCGCCGTTATCATCAGCATCCTCATCCGGAGTATCAATTCCATCACCATCATCATCAATATCGCGATAGTTAACATCTTCCGTTCCATCCCTATCCGGTAAATCTGTAGCTGGATTATCAATTTCATCATTCACATCAAAACCATCATTCACATCGCTACCTTCATAACCATCATCAAGACCATCACCATCTGTATCCATTCCCGTAAATTGCTGATCTGGAATACCGTCAAAATTAAAGTCGTTCCCTTCATTGTTATCAGGCACCCAATCATTATCGGTATCATCATCTAAGTAATCCGGAGTACCATCATTATCGGTATCTTCAAGATCAAGACCTGCATCACCATCTCCTTCGTAGGCATCATCGAGACCATCATTGTCAGAATCATTCCCTGTTGGTGGAACATAATCAAAAGTTGGCTGTGCCTCTACATTGTCTGGAATACCATCATTGTCGCTATCAATATCCAATCTGTCGGGATAACCATCGCCATCGCTGTCAATATCAACACTAAAATTGATGGTCTGTGGATCGATAAAGTTATCCAAACATCCAAACTCAATACCGGCTTGTCTGGCCACGGTTGTTGTAAAACTGTCGGTCACATCCGCCTGAATTCCAAAACGGAAAACAAACGAATCAATATTTATAAACTCAACGGCTACATTTACCGAAGGGTTTTGATTGGAAATGCCATCATATTCTTGGCTACCCCCATGAGTCAACAACCCACCGGAAGTATTTTGAACTGTTATTTCATTGTTCTGATCAATGGTATAATTGGCTGGAGTGTTGAAGCGGTTGTATTCTTGGTATCGTTCATTTCCATCTACATCGATGAAATTTGCTATTAATTCCTCTTGAATCACGGGATCATTAGTACCTGAATTGACCAATGTGATTCTAAAATCCACATAAGGCCTATTTTCTTCTGATGTTGTTGTAAAGAAAATTTCAGGCTTGAAAAATTGGGGATCAGTGGCATTCTGATCTAAAATCTCAATTTGCCCATTTACCACTTTTTCAATGACCACGAGCGCATCGAGTTCAGCAGTAACATTCTGATAGCGGTACATTGCACCCTCAGAGAGTTCATCCCCTGATTCCAAAATAGGTGTTGTGCCAAAATTAAGGTTGGGCACGGTGCTACAGTCATAATCCGTACTCAGGACACTGGATTCATTTTGATCAAGTATGCCATCATTGTCCGAGTCAATATCCAAATAATCCTGTATTTGATCTTTGTCAGTATCGATTGGAATTATGCCCTCACCTGCACCGGGAGAAGACTCATAACTATCATCAAGTCCATTACCATCCACATCTACACCTGATGGCAAATTGAACGAAAATGGGCCTTGAGCCTCATAATTATCGAACAAACCATCGTTATCCGAATCAATATCCAAGTGGTTGAGGATTCCATCTCCGTCAGCATCATCCAGACCTTCAACAGTGTCTAGTATACCGTCATTGTCATCATCAATATCCACGACATCGGGCACACCATCTCCATCCGTATCAACATCCGTATACACCAGAAATGTGTGCTTGGCGAAAATTGCTTTACCAGAAGTTTCAAGTGGTAAAGCAGGAGCGGAATATATGGGCAATCCCAAAATTGAAAGAAACCATACCAATAGGCTCTTTCTAAAATTCAAGAAAGTAATTTTTTCCATAAATGATAAGTTTTGGTCAACTAATCACCATGGCCAGCAGTTCTCGTAAGTGTAAGAAAATTGGGGATTTTCTTGTTAAAATAGTGCCACACTATGTATTATGACACCTTAGAATAATAATGGTCACATAATTAATGCTTTTGTAGCTAATCGCCTATTTTAATCGACAAAAAGCGTATTACGCATTATTAGTTACCACATTACTTCCAATACCGGGTTCTCATAAGAAATTTGCTTTTTGCAATCTTCTAAGAAACGGCAGCAAAGGCGAAAAGTACTTTACTTTTTTGTTTTACACCCTCATACTTCTCTCATTTTTTTCCAACGATATCAACAATCATCTATCTTGTAACAAATGGGTGACATAAGTTATATTTCCCCTATTTTTGCCGAAATTTTTGTCGATGGATTTTGAAAGGGAAATAGCAAGACGCAGGACTTTTGGGATTATCTCACACCCGGATGCAGGTAAAACCACCTTGACCGAAAAACTCCTCTTGTTTGGAGGAGCCATACAAGAGGCAGGGGCCGTAAAAAGCAACAAAATAAAAAAGTCCGCTACCAGTGATTTTATGGAAATTGAACGCCAAAGGGGAATTTCCGTGGCCACATCTGTCTTGGCTTTTATGTATAAAGACAAGAAAATCAACATTTTGGACACTCCTGGCCACAAGGACTTTGCCGAAGATACCTTTAGGACATTGACTGCTGTGGACAGTGTTATTGTGGTGATTGACGTGGCGAAAGGTGTGGAGGAACAAACCGAAAAATTGGTGGAAGTCTGCCGTATGCGAAACATCCCCATGATTGTGTTCATCAACAAATTGGACCGAGAGGGAAAGGATGCTTTTGACCTTTTGGATGAGGTAGAACAGAAATTGGGCCTGACCGTAACCCCTTTAAGCTTTCCCATCGGCATGGGTTATGATTTTAAGGGCATCTACAATATTTATGAGAAAAACATCAATCTTTTTAGCGGAAACAGTAAAAAGAACATCGAAGAAACCATTGCCTTTGATGATATTGATAGTCCAGAACTAGAAAAAATTATTGGAACAGAGGCCGCCGAAAATCTTAGGGACAATCTGGAACTGGTGAACTGTGTTTACCCTGATTTTGATAAAGAAGCCTATTTGAAAGGGGAACTACAGCCCGTTTTCTTTGGTTCGGCTTTGAACAACTTTGGGGTACGTGAACTTTTGGATTGTTTTGTGGAGATTGCCCCAGCACCAAGACCCAAAAAGGCAGAAGAACGTTTGGTCAAAGCCAATGAAAAAGAGTTTTCTGGCTTTGTTTTTAAAATCCATGCCAATATGGATCCCAAGCATCGTGATCGTTTGGCCTTTGTGAAAGTGGTCTCAGGCACTTTTGAACGAAACACTCCTTATTTGCATGTAAGACAGGGCAAAAAACTTAAGTTCTCCAGTCCCAATGCATTTTTTGCCGAAAAGAAAGAGATTGTGGACGTTTCCTATCCCGGCGACATTGTTGGGCTTCACGATACCGGAAACTTTAAGATCGGGGATACATTGACCGGAGGAGAAGAATTGCATTATAAAGGTATTCCAAGTTTCTCACCAGAACATTTTAGGTACATCAACAATGCAGACCCCATGAAAGCCAAGCAACTATATAAAGGTATAGACCAGCTCATGGACGAGGGTGTGGCCCAGTTGTTTACGCTGGAAATGAACGGTAGAAAGATAATCGGAACTGTAGGAGCTCTTCAATATGAAGTCATCCAATACCGATTGGAGCACGAATACGGGGCCAAATGCACTTATGAAAATTTCCCGGTGCACAAAGCTTGCTGGGTGGAACCTGAAGATCCAAAAAATGAAGAGTTCCAAGAATTTAAACGCGTAAAACAAAAGTTTTTGGCAACGGACAAGAAAGGTCAGTTGGTATTCTTGGCCGATTCACCATTCTCATTGCAAATGACCCAGCAAAAATATCCTTCAGTGAAGCTACACTATACTTCGGAGTTTGAATAAAGGTTGATTCCAAGCTTTTCCAGCAACTTCCCAGCTCACTTTGTAAAAGTTATTTGAACCCATATTCTTCTGAAAATGAATTCTTTGGAAGAGATGTATGTCATTTTTTTGTACTTTGTAGAGGATAACCAATAAATAAAAGAATTATGAATACATCTGCAAAACCGCCTGTTTGGTTCTGGGTGGTTAGCGTTATCGCGCTTCTATGGAATTTAATGGGTGTTTTTAACTATCTCAATCAAGCTTTTAACCAAGTAGCTATTTTAGAAAGTATGGACCAAGCCCAACGTGAAGCTTTTGAAGGTATTCCAGCTTGGGCCACTGCAGCCTTTGCCCTTGCAGTTTTCACAGGATTAATTGGCTCAATTGGGCTTTTGCTATGCAAGAAATGGGCTAAGCCTCTTTTTATTGTTTCATTGATAACCGCCGTGGCGCAGTTCATCCATTGGCTTTTTATTTCTGGCGCGGTTGAAGCATTTGGGCCATCTACCTATACCATGCCCATTATTGTAGTGATTATAGGAATCTATCTGATTTTCTTTTCAAAACAGGGCATTCAAAAAGGTTGGTTGAAATGATACCTCATAAAATAAAAAGGCCCTGATTTAAAAATCAGGGCCTTTTTTTATGCTTCTCCTGTTGGTCCAAAATTCAACGGAATAGAAGGTTGTTCGTAATCTTGAATGGGACCATGTGCCTGTTCAAAACGGGCCACATTGTCGCTCAATGCCTTTAAGAACTTTTTGGCATGTTGTGGCGTCAACACAATTCTGCTTTTCACCTTTGCCTTGGGAGCACCGGGCATCATGCTAATAAAATCAACCACAAACTCTGATGCAGAGTGGTTGATAATTGCCAAATTGGAATAAATCCCTTCTGCGGTCTTCTCATCCAACTCTATATTGATTTGCTTTTGTTTTTGATCTTGCTTGTTGTCAGCCATGATACTTACGTTTCAAAATAATAAAAGAAAACCCTGACGGTGAGGCCAGGGTTTTGCTTATTTTATAATTAGAACTTAAATTCCTCTTTTCGGGCCATGATTTCATCGTACTCCTCTTTGGATCCTACGATGATGCTATCATAATCCCTCATACCGGTACCGGCAGGAATCTTGTGTCCAACAATTACATTCTCCTTCAATCCTTCCAGTGTATCTACTTTACCGCTTACGGCAGCTTCGTTCAACACTTTGGTGGTTTCCTGGAACGATGCAGCAGAGATAAATGATTTGGTCTGCAACGACGCTCTTGTAATACCTTGCAGGATTGGAGTAGCCGTAGCGGCAACCGCATCCCTTGCCGTTACCAAGGTCTTGTCCTCTCTTCGTAGAATAGAGTTCTCATCCCTCAATTCACGGGCGGTAATAATCTGTCCTGGCTTCAATCTTTCTGAATCTCCGGCTTCTTCAACAACTTTTTTACCGTAGATTTCATCGTTCTCATTGATAAAGTCGTCTTTGTGCACCAATTGATTTTCCAAGAAAGTGGTATCTCCAGAATCCTCGATTTTTACCTTACGCATCATTTGACGTACCACAACTTCAAAGTGTTTATCATTGATTTTCACACCTTGCAAACGGTACACCTCTTGAACCTCGTTCACCAAATACTGCTGAACAGCAGATGGTCCTTTGATTGCCAAGATATCCTCTGGCGTAATAGAACCATCTGACAATGGCATACCAGCGCGAACGTAGTCGTTCTCCTGCACCAAAATCTGGTTGGAAAGTTTCACCAAGTACTTCTTCACCTCACCGGTTTTGGATTCGATGATGATTTCTCGGTTACCTCTCTTGATCTTACCGAAGGAAACCACACCATCAATTTCAGAAACAACAGCTGGGTTGGATGGGTTACGAGCCTCGAACAACTCGGTTACCCTTGGAAGACCACCTGTAATATCTCCTGCTTTGGCTGATTTACGTGGTATTTTCACCAAAATCTTACCTTCCTTAATTTTCTCCCCGTCGTCCACCATCAAGTGGGAGCCAACTGGCAAGTTATAAGAACGTAGAGTTTCTCCTTTACCGTCCTTGATCAACAGGGTTGGAATCAATTTCTTGTTTCTTGATTCAGAAATTACTTTTTCTTGGAAACCGGTTTGCTCATCGATTTCAACCTGATAGGTAACCCCTTGCTCAATATTTTCATAGGCTATTTGCCCTGTGAACTCAGAAACAATGACACCGTTGTACGGATCCCATTGACAAATCAAGGTTCCTTTACTGATCTTAGCGCCATTCTTAATGAACAATTGGGAACCATAAGGAATGTTATTGGTGCTCAATGTTATTCCTGTTTTGGCATCCACAATCTTGATTTCAGAGGTTCGGGAAATAACGATGTTGGTTTTTCCACCTTCACTGTTTTCTCCTTCAACCAATCGTAGATCCTCGATTTCGGCTATACCATCAAATTTGGATTCCAATTTATTGTCTTCGGAAATGTTTCCTGCAATACCACCCACGTGGAAGGTACGCAAGGTCAACTGTGTACCGGGCTCACCAATGGATTGTGCAGCAACAACACCAACAGCTTCTCCTCGCTGCACCATTTTATTGGTGGCCAAGTTCCTACCGTAGCATTTTGCACAGATTCCCTGAGGCGCCTCACACGTTAAGGCGGATCGTACTTCAACTTTCTCAATTGGAGCGGCTTCAACACGTTTTACATCAGCTTCAGAGATTTCTTGACCAGCTTTAAGAACCAATTCCTCTGTCAACGGATTATAGACATCATGCAATGAAACCCTACCTAAGATTCGCTCTCCAAGGGATTCAACAATTTCTTCGTTCTTCTTCAATGGTTCAACTTCAATTCCTCGAAGTGTACCACAGTCCTCAATATTGATAATTACATCTTGGGAAACATCCACCAAACGACGGGTCAAGTATCCAGCATCCGCAGTTTTCAAAGCGGTATCCGCAAGACCTTTACGCGCACCGTGGGTAGAGATAAAGTATTCCAAAATGGACAACCCTTCCTTAAAGTTCGAAAGAATCGGGTTTTCAATAATTTCACCACCACCTGCAGTGGATTTCTTAGGCTTAGCCATCAATCCACGCATACCGGTCAACTGACGAATCTGCTCTTTGGAACCCCTCGCGCCAGAATCCAACATCATATACACCGAGTTGAATCCTTGTTTATCCTCGCGAATTCGCTTCATGGCCAATTCGGTCAACATAGCGTTGGTTGAAGTCCAAACATCAATAACCTGGTTATATCGCTCGTTATTGGTGATAAGACCCATGTTATAGTTCATCATAATACCATCAACCTGCTCATTTGCATCATTGATCATATCTTGTTTTTCCGCTGGAATGATGATATCTCCCAAACTGAAGGACAACCC
This sequence comes from Muricauda sp. MAR_2010_75, assembly GCF_000745185.1. Classification (NCBI taxonomy): domain Bacteria; kingdom Pseudomonadati; phylum Bacteroidota; class Flavobacteriia; order Flavobacteriales; family Flavobacteriaceae; genus Allomuricauda; species Allomuricauda sp. MAR_2010_75. Next base: position 2,677,851 of record NZ_JQNJ01000001.1, on the reverse strand, counting down.
TCCTTTAAAGGCGAAATCATATCCCATGGACTTGATTTTATCCAAGAATTCAGCCGTGGTGGGAACATCGGTAACAGCAAGAATGTCCCCGATAATGTTTCGAAGGGCTTTCTTGTTCAATACTTGATTGATGAACCCTGCTTGTTCTGGCACAACCGTGTTGAACAATACACGACCTACTGTGGTCTCAATAATTTGATTGACCAATTCACCGGCTTCGTTAAAGTCCTTCGCCCTAACTTTGATACCTGCGTTCAACGCAACCTTCCGCTCGTTAAAGGCAATCTCCACTTCTTCCGAAGAATAGAAAGTAAGTCCTTCACCCAATACAGGCTCTTCTTTGGTGGACTTCTTCTCCTTGGTCATATAATACAATCCCAAAACCATGTCCTGGGAAGGTACGGTAATCGGAGAACCGTTGGCTGGGTTAAGGATGTTCTGAGAAGCCAACATCAACAGTTGCGCTTCCAAAATGGCCTCTGGTCCCAATGGCAAGTGAACTGCCATCTGGTCCCCATCAAAATCCGCGTTAAATGCGGTACAGGCCAATGGGTGCAAACGAATCGCCTTACCTTCAATAAGTTTAGGCTGGAACGCTTGGATACCCAATCGGTGCAATGTGGGGGCCCGGTTCAACAATACAGGGTGTCCTTTAAGGACATTTTCAAGGATATCCCAAACTACAGGCTCCTTTTTGTCAATAATCTTCTTGGCAGATTTAACGGTCTTTACAATACCTCTTTCAATCAACTTACGGATGATGAAAGGCTTGTAAAGTTCGGCTGCCATATCTTTTGGAAGACCACATTCATACAATTTCATTTCCGGTCCAACAACGATTACGGAACGCGCAGAGTAATCCACACGTTTACCCAAAAGGTTTTGACGGAAACGACCTTGTTTCCCTTTCAAGGAATCTGAAAGGGATTTTAAGGGTCTGTTCGATTCAGTTTTAACCGCAGAGGCTTTTCTTGTGTTATCAAAAAGAGAATCCACAGCTTCCTGAAGCATACGTTTTTCGTTCCTCAAAATCACCTCTGGCGCCTTGATTTCCATCAAACGCTTCAAACGGTTATTACGAATGATTACCCTACGGTACAAGTCGTTCAAATCCGAAGTGGCGAAACGACCACCATCCAATGGCACCAATGGGCGCAATTCTGGTGGAATCACCGGAATCACCTTCATGATCATCCACTCAGGGTTGTTTTCCCTGTTTCCTTGGGATTCCCGCAAGGCCTCAACAACTTGAAGACGTTTCAAGGCCTCGGTTTTACGCTGCTTTGATGTCTCTGTATTGGCTTTGTGACGAAGTTCGTATGACAATTGTTCCAAATCGATTCGGGACAATAGGTCAATCAAACATTCGGCGCCCATTTTAGCAATGAACTTATTGGGGTCATTATCCTCCAAATATTGATTTTCCGAAGGAAGGGACTCCAAGATGTTCAAATATTCCTCTTCGGTCAAGAAATCCATTTTTTGGATCTCTTCACCTTCTGGACCTTTGGCATTACCAGGCTGGATGACCACATACCTTTCGTAGTAAATGATCATATCCAACTTTTTGGAAGGCAATCCCAAAAGGTATCCTATTTTGTTTGGCAGTGAACGGAAGTACCAGATATGCGCCACGGGAACCACCAAGTTGATGTGCCCCACACGGTCTCTACGTACTTTTTTCTCCGTTACTTCAACACCACAACGGTCACAAACGATACCACGATAACGGATACGCTTATACTTTCCACAGGCACATTCGTAATCCTTAACAGGACCGAAGATACGCTCGCAGAACAATCCATCACGCTCTGGTTTGTGCGTTCTATAGTTAATAGTTTCAGGCTTCAATACCTCGCCACGGGACTCGGCCAAGATTGACTCTGGCGAGGCCAATCCTATGGAAATTTTATTGAACCTTTTTGGTGCGTTATTATCTTTTATTCTAGCCATAACAATATGGTGATGATATAATTAATGTAAATAGTGTTCTACTCTTCCAATCTGATATCCAAGCCCAAACCTTTAAGTTCGTGCATCAATACGTTGAAAGATTCTGGTAATCCAGGTTCTGGCATGGTCTCGCCTTTTACAATGGATTCATAGGTCTTGGCTCTTCCGATAACGTCATCCGACTTCACGGTCAAGATTTCACGTAGGGTTGATGAAGCACCGTAGGCTTCCAATGCCCAAACCTCCATCTCACCAAAACGCTGACCACCAAACTGGGCTTTACCACCCAATGGTTGTTGTGTGATCAATGAGTATGGTCCAATGGAACGTGCGTGCATTTTATCGTCTACCATGTGACCCAATTTCAACATATAGATCACCCCAACGGTAGCAGCTTGGTCAAAACGTTGACCTGTTCCACCGTCGTAAAGGTGGGTATGTCCAAATCTAGGTACACCCGCTTTATCGGTAAGCTCGTTGATCTCGTCCAACGTGGCACCATCAAAAATTGGAGTTCCATATTTCTGGCCCAATTTCTGTCCGGCCCAACCCAAAACGGTTTCGTAAATCTGACCAATGTTCATCCTTGAAGGTACACCTAGTGGGTTCAATACGATATCCACAGGGGTTCCATCTTCCAAGAACGGCATGTCTTCTTGACGAACAATTCGTGCCACGATACCTTTGTTACCGTGACGACCCGCCATTTTATCACCTACTTTCAGCTTACGTTTTTTGGCGATATAGACCTTAGCCAACTTCATGATACCGGCGGGAAGTTCATCTCCAACAGAGATGGTGAACTTATCCCTTCTTAGGTTTCCTTGAATGTCGTTCAACTTGATTTTGTAGTTGTGCAACAAATCGGCCACCAAAGCATTGGTATCGTCATCCGTTGTCCAGCTACCACCTACCAAGTGGGCAAAATCATCAACAGCGTTCAACATTTTAATGGTGTATTTCTTTCCTTTTGGAAGTACTTCTTCACCCAAATCGTTGATAACACCTTGTGATGTTTTACCGTTGATCAATCCAAACAATTTCTCAATCAATACATCTTTCAATTGTTGGAATTTCACTTCGTAGTCCATCTCCAATCTTGAGATAGCCTCTTTATCTTCGGAACGTTTTCTCTTGTCTTTGATGGAACGTGAGAACAATTTCTTATCGATAACAACTCCACTCAATGATGGAGAAGCTTTCAAGGAAGCATCTTTTACGTCACCGGCCTTGTCACCAAAGATGGCACGCAACAGTTTTTCTTCCGGAGTAGGATCAGATTCACCTTTAGGGGTGATCTTACCGATCAAAATATCACCAGGCTTCACTTCGGCACCGATACGAATCATACCGTACTCGTCCAAATCTTTGGTAGCTTCTTCGGAAACGTTTGGAATATCATTGGTCAACTCTTCAGCACCCAACTTGGTATCCCTAACTTCAAGCGCGTACTCATCAATGTGGATGGAGGTAAAAATATCCTCACGAACCACTTTTTCAGAGATTACGATGGCATCCTCAAAGTTGTATCCTTTCCACGGCATGAAGGCCACCTTCATGTTTCTACCCAAGGCCAATTCACCTTTTTCAGTAGCGTACCCTTCACAAAGTACCTGACCTTTTTTCACCTTATCGCCTTTTTTAACGATAGGCTTCAAGTTGATGCTGGTACCTTGGTTGGTTTTTCTAAACTTCACCAAATCGTAGGTCTTGGAATCTTCTTCGAAGCTTACCAAGCGCTCTTCCTCGGTTCTATCATATTTAATGGTGATTTTCTGCGCATCCACATATTCCACGACACCATCGCCTTCGGCATTGATCAATACTCGAGAATCTGTAGCCACCTGTCTTTCCAAACCAGTACCCACGATTGGCGAATCTGGACGCAACAAGGGTACAGCCTGACGCATCATGTTGGAGCCCATCAAAGCACGGTTTGCATCATCATGCTCCAAAAATGGGATCAAGGAAGCGGAGATGGATGCAATCTGGTTGGGAGCAACATCGGTATATTGAATTTCAGCAGGATCCACCACAGGAAAATCACCTTCTTCACGGGCAATTACTTTTTCCCTTTCAATGGTTCCATCCTTGGCCAATGGAATGTTGGCTTGGGCAATCTTCATTCCCTCTTCTTCCTCTGCACTCAAGTAGATATGGTTTTTCGTATCTACTTTTCCATTCTCAACTTTACGATAAGGGGTTTCCAAGAAGCCCATATTGTTCACCTTCGCAAATACGGAAAGGGAAGAGATCAAACCAATGTTTGGTCCTTCAGGGGTCTCAATAGGACACAATCTTCCGTAGTGGGTATAGTGAACGTCACGCACCTCGAATCCGGCTCTTTCACGGGAAAGACCACCTGGTCCAAGGGCGGATAATCTTCTTTTGTGTGTAATCTCAGCCAATGGGTTGGTCTGGTCCATGAACTGGGACAACTGATTGGTTCCGAAGAAGGAGTTGATCACAGAAGACAAGGTCTTTGCGTTGATCAGGTCAATCGGGGTAAATACCTCGTTGTCACGAACGTTCATACGCTCACGAATGGTACGTGCCATACGTGCCAAACCTACACCAAACTGAGAGGACAATTGCTCGCCCACAGTACGTACACGTCGGTTGGACAAGTGATCGATATCATCAATCTCCGCTTTGGAGTTGATCAACTCAATCAAATACTTGATGATGGTGATGATATCTTCTTTGGTAAGAACCTCTTTGTCCATACCAATGTCCAAGCCCAATTTCTTGTTCATTCTGTAACGACCTACCTCACCCAAAGAGTAACGTTGATCGGAGAAGAACAATTTCTCGATAATGCCACGAGCGGTCTCTTCATCTGGCGGCTCAGCATTACGCAATTGTCTATAGATATGCTCTACCGCTTCTTTTTCTGAGTTGGTAGGGTCTTTTTGCAATGTGTTGTGGATAATGGCATAGTCTGACTGCGCATTGTTTTCCTTGTGAAGTAGAATGGTCTTCACGTCGGCATCAATGATTTCATCCACGTGCTCTTTTTCCAAAACGGTATCACGATCAAGGATGATCTCGTTACGTTCGATGGAAACCACTTCTCCGGTATCCTCGTCCACGAAATCTTCATGCCATGTGTTCAACACCCTGGCGGCCAATTTGCGGCCCAATACTTTTTTAAGTCCGGCTTTGGAAACTTTTACTTCTTCGGATAGATCGAAGATTTCCAAAATATCCTTATCCCTTTCAAATCCAATGGCACGGAAAAGGGTGGTTACCGGCAACTTTTTCTTCCGATCAATGTAAGCGTACATTACACCATTGATATCGGTAGCAAATTCAATCCAAGATCCCTTGAAAGGAATTACCCGGGCTGAATACAATTTTGTACCGTTCGCGTGGAACGACTGTCCAAAGAAAACCCCTGGAGATCGGTGCAATTGGGAAACCACTACTCTTTCGGCACCATTGATCACAAAGGTTCCACTAGGCGTCATGTATGGAATTGTTCCCAAGTACACATCCTGCACGATGGTTTCAAAATCTTCGTGCTCTGGATCGGTACAGTATAATTTTAAACGTGCCTTTAAGGGAACGCTATAGGTAAGTCCACGCTCAATACATTCTTGGATGGAATATCTGGGTGGATCTATGAAGTAATCCAAAAACTCAAGTACAAATTGGTTTCTGGTGTCAGTAATTGGAAAATTCTCCATGAAGGTATTGTAGAGACCTTCGTTTCCTCTTTCATCAGATTTTGTTTCAAGCTGAAAAAAGTCTTGGAACGATTTTATCTGAATGTCCAAGAAATCCGGGTAATCCGGTATGTTCTTAGCAGATGCGAAATTTACTCTTTCAGTAGTGTTTGTGAACATCAATGGACAAATTTTGATCGTGAATATTATGTGGGTTAGTGTACGGCTTTATACACTCCTTATATAAATAGGCTAAGGTCTAACCAAAAAATGGAAAGACCTTAACCAAACTTTCTATGGTAAAAGCGAATTATTTAAGCTCAACTTCTGCTCCTGCTTCTTCCAATGATTTTTTGATGCCTTCTGCTTCGTCTTTAGCAATACCTTCTTTAACAGCTTTAGGTGCACTATCAACGATATCTTTAGCGTCTTTTAGTCCAAGACCGGTCAATTCCTTAACCAGTTTAACTACTGCCAATTTAGAGGCACCAGCAGCTTTAAGGATTACATCAAATTCTGATTTTTCCTCAGCAGCTTCACCTTCTCCACCACCAGCGGAAGCACCACCAGCAACGGCTACTGCAGCAGCAGCAGGCTCAATACCGTATTCTTCTTTTAGGATGTCGGCCAACTCATTTACCTCTTTTACTGTTAGGTTAACCAACTGTTCTGCAAAATCTTTTAAATCTGCCATTTTTCTATCGTTTAATAAAAATGTTTAAAAATATACTTAGTTTATTGTGCGCGAATTATTCTTTCTCAGATAATGTCTTAAGGATACCGGCCAGTTTACCGCCACCAGATTTAAGTCCAGAAATAACATTCTTGGCTGGTGATTGCAACAATCCGATGATATCACCGATAACTTCCTCTTTGGACTTGATACTTACAAGTTTGTCCAAATTCTCGTCACCGATATAAACTGCCTCTTCAATAAAGGCTCCTTTCAACAAAGGTCTATCTGATTTCTTTCTAAAGTCCTTGATAAGTTTCGCAGGTGCGTTTCCGGTTTCGGAAAACATCATAGATGTATTTCCTTTCAATACGCCGGGAAGTTCACCAAATTCCTTATCAGAAGCTTCCATTGCTTTTGCAAGCAAGGTGTTCTTAACAACTGCAAGTTTAATATTGGCCTTAAAACATGCCCTTCTTAAATTGGAAGTGGCAACGGCATCCAATCCTGAAATATCTGCCAAGTAAATATTGGCGTTTTCAGCTAACTGTGCAGTCAAATCTTCTATTACTGTTGCTTTTTCTTCTCTTGTCATAGTTAAAATATTGAGCTACCAGTTACTTAAACTGCTTTTGGATCTAATTGAACACTGGGACTCATAGTGCTGGACATGTAGATACTCTTCATGTACACTCCTTTTGCAGCAGCTGGTTTTAGCTTGTTCAAGGTATCGATCAATTCCTTGGCATTGCCTGCAATTTTATCTGCAGAAAATGAAGCTTTACCGATAGCGGCATGCACAATTCCCGTTTTGTCCACTTTAAAGTCAATCTTACCGGCCTTTACATCAGATACAGCCTTCGCCACATCCATGGTTACAGTTCCGGTCTTTGGATTGGGCATTAGTCCTCGAGGTCCCAAAACGCGACCCAATGGACCTAATTTACCCATAACGCTTGGCATAGTGATGATTACATCAACGTCTGTCCAACCGCCTTTGATTTTATCCAAATATTCGTCCAACCCAACATAATCAGCACCCGCTTCTTTAGCTTCTGCTTCTTTATCTGGGGTCACCAATGCCAAAACCTTCACGTCTTTACCAGTTCCGTGAGGAAGGGTAACAACGCCACGTACCATTTGGTTTGCCTTTCTTGGGTCTACACCCAAACGAACTGCAAGGTCAATGGAAGCATCAAATTTTACATTGGTAATTTCTTTTATCAAAGAAGATGCCTCATCCAAAGAATAGAGTTTGTTCTTCTCTATTTTGGCCTGGGCCTCTTTTTGCTTTTTTGTCAATCTTGCCATTATAATTGCTTTAAGATTTTAAAAAGGTCTTTGTCCAGATACTTTAAGACCCATAGATCTTGCCGTACCGGCTACCATACTCATTGCAGATTCCACGGTAAAAGCGTTCAAATCCACCATTTTATCTTCGGCGATTTGTTTTACTTGATCCCATGTCACTGACCCTGGTTTTACCCTGTTAGGTTCGCCCGATCCTTTTTTAATCTTAGCCGCTTCCAACAATTGAACTGCCGCAGGTGGTGTTTTTACAACAAAGTCGAAAGACTTGTCTTTGTAAACGGTGATAACAACAGGCAATACTTTGCCCGGCTTGTCCTGTGTACGCGCATTAAACTGCTTACAGAACTCCATGATGTTAACACCAGCAGCACCTAAGGCGGGTCCAACCGGTGGCGATGGGTTCGCAGCACCTCCCCTAACTTGTAATTTAACTACCTTATCTACTTCTTTTGCCATTGTTTCTAATTAAATTTAAAGTGTGTCAATTGGAAGCAACACAGCTTTATATATGTAACAGCTCTATTTATAGTCTTGAGATTTTAGATTCTAGTATTGAGAAGCAATCAATCTCACATCTCATATCTAGCATCTAATATCTGTTTATACCTTCTCTACCTGCATATAGCTGAGTTCCAATGGTGTCTTTCTTCCGAAAATTTTCACCATCACCTCTAGCTTACGCTTTTCTTCATTGATTTTCTCAACAGTCCCATTGAATCCGTTGAAAGGACCATCAATAACCTTAACCGTTTCTCCCAACACAAATGGAATGGCCACGTTGTCTGTATTGACAGCCAGCTCATCCACTTTCCCTAACATACGGTTCACCTCCGATTTTCTTAAAGGAACGGGGTCACCTCCTTTTACTTCTCCCAAAAATCCAATTACATTGGTGATGGAACGGATGATATGCACCATTTCACCACCTAAATTGGCTTTGATCATGATATATCCTGGAAAGTAAACCCTTTCTTTGTTGATTTTCTTTCCATTTCTGATTTGTACAACTTTTTCGGTAGGCACAAGAACTTCCTCAAGGTAGTCGCCAAAACCTGCACGCTCCACTTCACTTTCAATGTAGCCTTTGATTTTGTTCTCCTGGCCACTTACGGCCCTTACCACATACCATTTTTTCTCCAGAACCTCAGACATACCTACTACCCAATTAATTTATCGAAATACAAGCCGATCAACTTACTAAAAAGTGAATCAACACCCCATGTCGCCAAAGCAAACACGATGGAAAAAACAGCCACAATAACCATAAGATTGGAAGCTTTATCCCTGTCCAACCAGGTAACATTGTTCTTTAACTCCTCAAATGATTCCTTTATGTAAGTGAGCATAGTATTTGTATTTTCTTGCATGCTTCGGCTGCGCTAAGCACAAACCTCGAAGAGACTTTACCATCTCAAACATGCTTTTATCTTTTCCTTTGCACGGGAGGAGAGACTTCCCTCGACTACGCTCGGGATAAACTTCTCGTCTCACTGTGCCTTTATCTTTTCTGTTGCACGGGAGGAGAGACTCGAACTCCCGACACCTGGTTTTGGAGACCAGTGCTCTACCAACTGAGCTACACCCGTTTAATTACGCCGAAAGGTATCCCGACAGAATCGGAACACCCTTTGGCGTACAATTTTTATTGTAAATGATTAATCTAGAATCTCAGTAACCTGACCAGCACCTACTGTTCTACCACCTTCACGGATAGCGAAACGTAAACCTACGCTCAATGCGATAGGTTGAATCAAATCAACAGTGATTGTCAAGTTGTCACCAGGCATAACCATTTCTACTCCATCAGGAAGGTTGATGTTTCCAGTCACGTCAGTTGTACGAACGTAGAACTGAGGACGGTAGTTATTATGGAATGGAGTGTGACGTCCACCTTCTTCTTTTTTAAGGATATACACCTCAGCTTTAAATTTAGCGTGCGGCTTAACAGAACCTGGCTTGCAGATTACCATACCTCTTTTGATATCGGATTTTTCAATACCTCTCAAAAGGATACCTACGTTATCACCAGCTTCACCTCTATCCAAAATCTTACGGAACATCTCTACCCCGGTAATTGTGGAAGAAAGTTTCTCAGCACCCATACCAATAATATCAACAGCATCACCAGTGTTGGCAATTCCAGTTTCGATACGTCCTGTAGCAACAGTACCACGACCAGTAATAGTGAACACGTCTTCGATAGGCATCAAGAAATCTTTATCAACTTCACGTTGAGGCTCCTCAATCCACTCATCAACAGCTTTCATCAACTCCATTACAGTGTCAACCCATTTTTGCTCACCGTTCAATGCACCCAATGCAGAACCAGCAATAACAGGTCCGTTGTCACCATCGTACTCGTAGAAAGAAAGCAATTCCCTTACTTCCATTTCAACAAGCTCCAAAAGCTCCTCATCATCAACCATGTCTACTTTGTTCAAGAAAACAACGATACGTGGAATACCTACTTGGCGACCCAAAAGGATGTGCTCACGAGTTTGTGGCATAGGACCATCAGTTGCAGCAACAACCAAGATGGCACCGTCCATTTGAGCAGCACCAGTAACCATGTTCTTTACGTAATCCGCGTGACCAGGACAGTCAACGTGTGCGTAGTGACGGTTTTCAGTTTGGTACTCAACGTGTGAAGTGTTGATGGTAATACCTCTTTCCTTCTCCTCAGGCGCATTATCAATGGAATCAAAGCTTCTAAGCTCTGACAAACCAGCATTTGCCAATACAGTGGTAATAGCAGCAGTCAATGTTGTTTTACCGTGATCCACGTGTCCAATGGTACCAATATTTAAGTGGGGTTTGGAACGATCAAAAGTTTCCTTTGCCATTTTAAAATAATTTAATTCTTAGTTTATATTAGTGTACAAATCGTTTTGAGCCAATGAGGGGATTTGAACCCCTGACCTCTTCCTTACCAAGGAAACGCTCTACCCCTGAGCTACACCGGCGTAAAGTGTTGAATCAACTACCTTTAAAATTTCCTTATTTAAAGGAAGAGATTCCTGCCTTCGCAGGAATGGCAATAATTGCCTTAGAGCGGGAGACCGGGTTCGAACCGGCGACATTCAGCTTGGAAGGCTGACGCTCTACCAACTGAGCTACTCCCGCATTTTTTATTGGGCACTTGCCCAAAAAGTTATCAACATTTCAAAAAAACCTCTTTTCCCGTTGCTCATCGAACAACTTTTGTGGGGAGAGCAGGATTCGAACCTGCGAAGGTGAAAACCAACAGATTTACAGTCTGTCCTCGTTGGCCGCTTGAGTATCTCCCCGCCTTATTTTCAGTAACTTACGAGCCGATGGAGGGACTCGAACCCACGACCTGCTGATTACAAATCAGCTGCTCTAGCCAGCTGAGCTACATCGGCGTTTTACCGCCTTTCGTCCATAAAAAAAGTCCGCTATTTCTAACGGACTGCAAATGTATAGATTTATTTTTTTAATCAAAATAAAATTTCAAAAATTTTGATCAAACCTTGGCCCTCAGTTTTTCCTTCTTTTTTACCAATTGTCTTTCCAAGGAACTGCAAGCTGAATCAACCGCCTCCTCAAAAGACTTACACTGTTTTTTTACAACAATCTTATCCCTGGGTACCGAGACCATAATTTCCACAATCTTATTCTCTTTAGCACTAGTGTTCTCCACTTTTAAATAAACATCCGAATCTATGACCTTGTCATAGAACAATTCCAATTTATCCATTCGCTTTTGGATAAAATCGAGAAGCTTACCATCAGCTACAAAATTTACCGATTGTGCATTTACTTTCATAAGAAGTAGTTTTAGTACTGCCTAGCGGCAGTGAAGTTAAACAATACAAGAAAATCTATTCCTTGTTTCTTGGATGGGCCTTTTGGTGTACTTTCTTGAGTTCGGCAATGCTGTTGTGCGTGTACACTTGAGTGGATGCCAAACTGGAGTGACCCAATAATTCCTTGACTGAATTCAAATCTGCCCCCCTATTCAGCAAGTGCGTTGCAAAGGTGTGCCTTAAAATATGTGGGCTCTTTTTTACCTTGGGAGACACTAAACTAAAATACTTATTTATAGTACGATATACAAGTGTTTCATAAATTTTAAGACCCCCATTGGTCAGTAAAAGAAAAGCCGCATCCTTCACCTCTTCAAGCTTGGCGCGACTTTCCAAATAGGTTTTTAAATGAACAGTCGTGGAGGGTAGCAACGGAAGGATTCGCTCCTTATTCCGCTTACCCAATACTTTTAGTGTATTCGTGGAAAAATCAATATCAGCCAACTTTAAATTGACCAGTTCCGCCCTTCGCATTCCCGTAGCATACAGTAGTTCTATAATGAGCTTGTCGCGGGTTCCTTCGAAATCATCAGCAAATGGTATTTCCCCAAGTATTTCTTCCATTTCATGTTCGGAGAAGGGCACCTCAACCTTTTTTTGGGTTTTTAGGGCTTTGTGCTTTGCCAATGGAGAAGCAGAAATCTCACCCACCTTCAAAAGAAACCTATAGTAAGCCCGAAGGGAAGATATTTTTCTATTTATGGTCCTATTGGAAACTTCATTGGTGGACAAATGGACAATCCAGTTCCTGACCATCGGATAACCAATATCAATTATGGATACGGCATCGTGGTGCTTAGCGCAAAAACTTGAAAATTCCCGAATATCCATCCCATACGCTTGAATGGTATGTTTGGAGTAGTTTTTCTCCAATTGCAGATAAGATATGAACGCTTGTACGGACATATATCAAAGGTAGCCAAATACAACAATGTGCTATGCCACAAAACAAAAAATCCCGTTCCAAAACTGAAACGGGATATAGTATATGGTGTAAAAAGTCAGTTATACTTCTTCTTGATCTCTCAAGCTCTGGATGTACTGTGCTTTTTGAATTTCAGCTCTGCGCTGTACAGAAGGTTTGGTAAACTGCTGTCTGGTTCTCAACTGACGCATGGTACCGGTCTTATCGAACTTACGCTTGAAACGCTTTAAAGCTCTATCTATATTCTCTCCTTCTTTTACTGGTATTATCAACATGGGCTACAACCTCCTTTCTTTTAGATTTTGGACGGCAAATATACATTTAAAAGTAATTATCAAACAAAAATTACTTCAAAATATTTCTGGAAATCACCAATTTTTGGATTTCGGTAGTGCCCTCTCCAATGGTGCAAAGCTTGGCATCGCGATAGAACTTCTCCACCGGAAAATCCTTGGTATAGCCGTATCCTCCGTGAATCTGCACAGCGTCATTGGCTATCTTAACGCAAACTTCGGAGGCGTACATTTTACACATGGCACTGAACTTGGTCATAGGCCTTCCTTCATTCTTCAAGAAAGCGGCCTTGTGCAACAAGAGTTCCGATGCTTCGATTTCGGTGGCCATATCGGCCAATTTAAAGGACACACCTTGAAACTCACTGATGGGCTTCCCAAACTGCACCCGTTCCTTGGAATATTTCAACGCCGCTTCGTAAGCGCCTTTGGAAACACCGAGGGACAAAGCTCCAATTGAAATTCGCCCTCCATCCAACACCTTCATGGATTGGATAAAACCATCCCCCACTTCGCCCAAACGGTTGGCATCTGGAATTCTACAATCCGTAAAAATCAGTTCTGCGGTTTCGCTGGCCCGCATGCCCAGTTTATCTTCTTTTTTTCCACTGGAAAACCCGGGAGTACCTTTTTCAATGGCAAAAGCGGTCATTCCATGACTGTCACCTTTTTCACCTGTTCTGACAATCACAACAGCGATGTCACCACTAATGCCATGGGTAATAAAGTTCTTGGCTCCATTAAGAATCCAATGGTCACCGTCCTTTACCGCAGTGGTGTTCATCCCTCCTGCATCCGAACCCGTATTGTGCTCCGTCAATCCCCAAGCTCCTATCCACTCCGCAGTGGCCAATTTTGGAATCCAGCGTTGCTTTTGCTCCTCGTTTCCGAAAGACAAAATGTGATTGGTGCACAAGGAATTGTGTGCTGCCACGGACAGTCCGATGGCCGGGTCCACTTTTGAAATTTCTTCCAAAATGGCAATATATTCATGATAGCCCAAACCTGAGCCTCCCAGTTCTTCAGGAACCAAAACACCCATAAAACCAAGTTCCCCGGCCTTTTTAAAGACTTCTACAGGGAAAGTTTGGGATTCATCCCATTCCATAACATGGGGAAATATGTACTGCTGCGCAAACTCCTTGGCAGATTCAGCTACCATCTTCTGGGTCTCTGAATAATCAAAGTTCAATGTGGACAACGTATCCGTAATCATTCATGCAATTTTTATAAAGTCAAATATAGCTTAATTCTCTCAATCCTATCCGCTGGAAACGACTTAAGCCGCTTTAATTCGTCCAATGTGGTAAAAGGCCCATTGGTTTCACGATATGAGACAATTTCCCTCGCCAAATCATAGTCAATATAAACCAACTGGGCCAACTGTTCCACCGTTGCCTTATTTATATTGATTTTCTGAATAGTTGGTGCATCCATTACCCGAAACTGTTCCAGTGCCCTTTTGACCACAGCAGGTTCAAGTCCATATACATCCTGCAATTGTTCGTTGACCAAAAAGCCCCCAAGCCTGTCCCTAAATTTTATGATTCGGTTAGAAAAGGTTTCGCCAATCCCGTTTATTGCTCTAAGCTCCTCAGCAGTTGCCTTGTTCAAGTCCCTAATACCTTTTGGGGTTTCCTTTTGTGATGCCGAAACAAATTCAGATTTATTTTTCTGCTGATTCACCCATTTCGGAAACTTAAAATATGGTGCAATTGTAGCAAGCAGTGAATCTGAAATTAGGGTGACTTGCTGAAACTCTTCAGCTGAATTCACAAACTTATCCGTTGCTCGATAGGCCAATAATCGGTCAACTTCAGTGGCTGACATTCCTAATGCATAACCTTTATAGTCCGTTATGTAATTGGGATTGAAGGGAAAGAGCTTTACTGAATCTTTTGCAGCGACATTCTTAAGGCTATCCAGCCGAGATTGGACCAGGGTATTGACAACAACTTTTGGGTTTCCGCTAAAAGGTTGCGCTTTTACGTAAAAATATATCCCTTGGAAAACAAAAATAATGAGCAGCAAAAAGAAAATCCCACTTCGTTCTTGTTTGTTGAACTTGAAGTGGGATTGTCCTTTCATTCGTATTCTCTATTATTTATCGACAACAGCTTTTTTAAAGAGCTGATTGGATTTTAATTTTTTGAGATAGTTGTTCAAGTCCTCTCTCACCTCTCCAGACATGATGTACAGACCAATTATGTTAGGAAAGGACATGGCCAAAATCATCATATCGGAAAAATCAAGAACTGCTCCCAAACTTACCGAAGCCCCAACCACTACAAATATCAGGAACAACATTTTGTATAACATTTCAGAACGCTTGCTCTTTCCAAAAAGATAGGTCCATGCTCTCATCCCATAGTATGACCAAGAAATCATGGTTGAAAATGCGAAAAGGAACACAGCCACGGCCAACACATAAGGGAACCAAGATATTTGGCTGCCAAAAGCATCAGAGGTCAATTGAGCCCCCGCCATACCTTCCACTTCGTGCATCCCTGTAAAAATAAGCACCAAGGCTGTTAAAGTACACACTACAACGGTATCAATAAAAGGCTCCAACAAGGCTACAAACCCTTCAGATGGGGGGTTGTTGGTTTTTGCGGTACTGTGCGCAATGGCTGCGGAACCAACCCCAGCTTCATTGGAAAATGCAGCACGCTGAAATCCTATGACCAAAACACCCAAAATACCACCTTTTAATGCGGATGGACTGAAAGCGCCGTCCACAATGGCAGAAAATGCGGGTCCTATGTTCTGGATGTTCATTATAATGACGGCCAATGCAGCCACAATGTAGATAGATGCCATAATGGGCACCACTTTTCCAGTTACACGGGCAATACTGTTGATTCCTCCAATGATAACAACCCCAACAAGAATGGCCGTAACCACCCCAAACCAGAAGCCATTACCAGCCAAGGCTGGAAATTGTCCTGCAAGTTGCTCAAAGGATTGATTGGCCTGGAACATGTTTCCTCCCCCAAAGGAAGCACCAATGGCCAATACGGCAAACAAACCGGCCAATACCTTTCCAAAGCCTTTCAAGTTTCGTTTTTCAAGTCCGTAGCGGAGATAGTTCATAGGACCACCGAATACCCTACCATCGGGTAAAATATCCCGATATTTCACTCCAAGGGTACATTCCACAAACTTGGAAGACATCCCCAACAGACCACATACGATCATCCAAAAAGTTGCACCAGCACCCCCCAAGGACACGGCCACGGCCACACCCGCAATGTTTCCAAGCCCAACGGTACCGGATACGGCAGTTGCCAATGCTTGGAAGTGTGTTACTTGCCCGGGTGCATCAGGATCATCGTATTTACCTTTTGCCAAATCAAGGGAGTGTCTAAATCCACGAATATTGATGAAGCCCATTCGAAGGGTGAAAAACAGGGCACCAAAAACAAGCCAGATTACTATAAAGGGAATTCCCTTAACAATGGGATCCCCATTGGGATGCACCATGGCTATGGGCTCATCGTATTCTATCTCGGCAAAATAATGAGCTCCCTGCTCAATAACATGTTCTAGATTTTCAGAATTGTAAATGACTTTTCCTTCATCAACCTTATGAATCAATTTACCCTTTGCCGTGGCTTTAATGGTAATATCTCCCTCATTGTCACTTGTGATGACCGCAATGTCATCTCCAACAGCAACACTTTGTCCTTCACTCTTCAACCATTGTTTAAGTACAAACCGGTCTTGGGTTTCGTTGCTCCAGTCCGGTATTCCTATAAGTTTAACATCAGCATAGGCAACTGGGTCGTAAATACCGATGGCCCCAAAGGGGTCCCAAAACAAAACAGCCCCCAATGCACCTACTGCCGGTGTCATTGTTCCGTTGAAAACTTCAGTGATCGATTCTGTTTCAACCTTATATTCCTGGGTAACGGAATTGCCAGCGGCATCTGTGACCACTACGCTGTAGGGTATTCCCTCGACCAAGCCTTGGGCTCTTTTGGAAGTGAGTGGCGTGCTCTGGTTGCTCCATTTGTAGGAATAGGGTTCAACTCCGCCTTCCACAGAAAGCTCTATGACCCCATCGTTGATATTATCGGACACGTTATAAGTTTTGCCCTTTACCGTCAATTCTTGGGAATAACCCAAAGTCAGTGAAACAAAGGCCAAAAGGGTAAGAAAATATTTCATAAATCGGTATTAGTTAGTTATGGAAGTCGGCAATATCCAAAAAAAAAACAACGCTATCAAATTTTACAATTTTTTAACTACCCTATCTGGAACATTTCATTGAGTTTACGTATTTGTTCAGGTCTCCCGAGCACAATGACCTTTCCTTTGGGTTCCAATTTCTGATCTGCCTCTGGGTTGATGATATATTTTCCATCGGGATCAATATACCCTATTATCGTACATCCTGTTGTGCGGCGAAGATCTAAATCGCGAATGGAACTACAGTCCATCTGATTGGAAATATCCTCAATTTCCACTTCTTCCAAGTTGGTGGTATGCTCTCCTTCCACAGAAAGTTTGTCCATAAAGGTGATCAAGTCGGGCATAACCACTAAAGAAGCCATGTGGTCCCCTCCTATCTTATCGGGCATAATAACTTTATCGGCTCCGGCAAATTGAAGTTTTTTCTGGGAAGTGACTTGGGATGCCCTGCTAATAATGAACAAGTTCTTGTTCAATTGACGGGCTGACAGTACAATGAACAGATTGGCGGCATCATCTGGAACGGCAGTGATCAAATAGTGGGCACGATCAATACCGGCCTGCAACAGCGTTTCGTCTTCATTGGCATCGCCTTCCACAAACAAGACCTCATCTGCATGACGCTCAATGATTTCCTTATTTTTTTCTATGACCACAAAAGGTTTTTTGTAGGCCATCAACTTATCAGCAGCCTGCATACCATTTCTGCCAAAACCGCAAACCACCACATGATTGGAAAGGCTATCTATCTGTTTTTTCACTTTCTTCTTTTTTAGTGCTTCAATCGAATTCCTTGCCAAGATGTACTCCGTCACCACAGAAATGGCAAAACCAAAGATGAAAACACTGGTTACAATTAAAAATACAGTAAAAATCTTTGCATTCGCATCCAAAGGACGTACTTCGGAAAAACCCACCGTGGTAACCGTAATAATGGTCATGTAGAAGGCCTCAATCCAGGTGTAGCCCGCCAGTAATTTATATCCTATCACTCCAAATGTAAGCACCAACACCATCAAGGAAAGGGCCAGTACTATTTTGGAACGTAAGAGTCTGATCATAATTAAAGGTCAAATACAGAGGTTCTCTTGGTATAAATCAAATCTTTGATCCGCAACCAAAATGCAATAAAAAGATATAGAGCAAAACCAAAACCAAGGGTAACAAAAGTCAGATAGATAAAAGTGGTCCTGACCACCCTTGCCCGTATGCCCAACCGTTCGGCTATGCGCCTACAGACCTCAAAGCCCCGTTTTTGGAAATAATATAATGTGTCGTAGAACAAAGCCATGCCTAAAATTATGTATTTCTATTCAATAAATGTGTACCCAAGGCACACCGTAGGCATTTATTTTTCGCGCAATAGTGGGTATAGAGCTGAATCTTAGCTTGACTTTCCATAGCATTCTTGGTTCTGGTTTCCAAGTTATCAAACCCTTTGATAATGGAGTTTTGTTCTTTCTTTATTTCTGATATCAAGGAAATTAGGTCGTCGTTCCAGTCCAAACCAAGATGTCTGGAATAGCAAAACTTTAAGGGGACTATGGTGTTTATGACCAGTAAATCAATAAAACTATTGGAGAGTTTCTTTTTGCTCTTTTTTGATGTTTTACCAAAGGTAAAATGGTCATCCCAATACGAACTTGCACTTATTTCAAAAATTGAATACATATCCCCAATGGTATTTGCTTCCATTAGCTGTGCAAAAAGACGCTGCTCTTTTGCATACAAATGGGCCAATTGTGCTGTTCGGATGGTTGGAAAGTTGGGCGGGCGCAGTCCGAAAAATTCCGGTTTGGATAAAGCTGGTGGCAAATTGAATTTTCTGCCGAGATACCCATATTCCTTTTGAAGCCTCAAAAAATAATGATCGCTGCAATCATCCACTTGCAAAAGCCCAAAGTGACCAAATAACAAGCTTTCCAAATCTTCTAACGAGTCACCAACCTTTCGGATGATGGAAAATTTCAATTGCAAAGCCCTGTCCAAAAAGAAATCGCCATTGACTTTGGAGCCAAAATTTTGTGCCAACATTATAAATAACACACCTTCCCAATCATTGTTTGATTTTTTGAGCAGTTCTTCAATACGATTTGATTTTTGCTCCAATCGTTCAATGTAGAGTCGATGCAGCCAATGTTCCACCAAAAAAGAATCCATTTCTGCAAAATCTTTTTCGCAGTTGATGAACTTGGGTTTGGCATTTTCCAATAAATCCTGATAGTTCTGCAACAACGCTTTGGAAACATAATGCTTGAGCTCAAGCGTGGGAATTAAAGAACCGTCTTTCCTGAACACGGCAACATCATCTTCCCAGACCACATGCAGAATCACATTGTTGTAATTGGAATCCGTTTGATGATTGTGGGCATACCAATCCGAGGATTTCAGATGGATTTCCACATTGCCCACCCATAGTTGCGCATCAATTGCAATTTGGGCATTGAAAAAATCTGGACCTGAATACTGATTTGGGACTCCCGGGGCCTTAATGCTGATGGCTTCGTTGGCAGTTGAGGTAAGTTGTCTTCCATGAAGCTTTTTTTGCCCCCAAATAAAATGGAGCAAGTCTTCCTTCATACCGCCAATATAGAAAAAACCCTACCAATTTCCAGCATACTCCAAGGAATCCCCTGAATTTTGCTTTAAAAAATGGTATTTAATTCCATTGATTTGGCGAATGTGGTGATAGTCGTGCGCAAGCCAGTTATACAGAAAGGAATGTGCCGGCATGGACCCATATTCTGGATGTAGAACGGTATTGTCCCAGTCAAGGTCCGTTGTGGTCCTCAACCAGGCAATGGAAACTTGCCGCTCCTTGTCTAATTGCTGAACTTTTTTCTCGAAGTCCTGTCCACCGTAATCCCTTTTTTGCACCCATCCTGCTGGATCAATGGGTTTAAGTGGTGTTCCGGGTTTACTTAGCGCATGTTCTATACGTGCTCTAAAATCCTCTTTTTCCTCATCTACCAAATGACAGATGATTTCCAAAAGTGACCAATCTTTTGGATTGACCTTCCAACTGATAAGTGCTTGGGGCATATCGGCCAAGGTCGCTGTGAAAACCTTTCGGTTTCGTTCCAATTCTGCTATGACCGATTGAAGTTCCATGGCTTATTCCGCAATTTCGCCTTCCCAGTTCATAAAACCACCTTCCAAATTGTAGGCATTCTCAATACCGATGCTGTTCATGATGGCACAGGCTTGCCCACTTCGGTTTCCCGACCTGCAATAGACATAGTAACTTTTGGACTTATCCAACTTTTCCAGTTCATCAACGAACTCCTGTCCCAAGTATATATCAATGTTAATGGCTCCGGGAATGTATCCTTCCTCAACTTCTTCTTCAGTGCGTACATCCAAAATAACGGCGTTGTCATCATTTTCAAGCTGCTCGGCCCATTCTTCTTGTGATAGATCTGACATTTTTATCGAATTTAAGTTCTGCAAAAATAAAAATCCGAGGATTACCCTCGGATTTAAATCCATTTAATTTTGTGATTTGCGCTATACTTTAATGGTGCATCCAATGGCACGGGTAGTCTTTACTTCAATTTCTTGGCCGGCCAACATGGCATCCACGGCGTCTTCCACAAAAGTATCTTCCACTTTTGAAGCATCTTGATAGTTATCATCAATGGCTCCTATGTACCGTACCACATTGCCCTGAGAAGTTTTTTCCAACAGATACACATGTGGTGTTCTAGTAGCGCCATATTGAGGGAAGACTTCCTGACCTTCATCTAAAAGATAGGGAAATGTAAAGCCTTTATCCGCGGCACGTTGTTTCATTTTTTCAAAACTGTCCCCAGATTGAATTTCTGGGTTATTGGGATTGATGGCAATAACGGGCACTCCCTTTGCTTTATATTCTTTGTCCAAAGCAATGATCCGGTCTTCATAGGCTTTTGCATATGGACATGTATTACAGGTAAAAATGACCAAAAAGCCTTTTGCATTCTCGTAGTCTGAAAGTGAGACCATTTTTCCGTCAATGTTCTTTAGGGAAAAATCTGTGGCAATGTCGCCAATTCTATAACCGTCTGCCATTGGGTCTGGTGTAATGGAAAACGCACCCAAGGAAAGTATCAAAGCTAATAATCCTAAAATTTTAAGTGTTTTCATGTGGTGTCAGTTTAAAAATTTGTTCAACTCAGTGTTTAATTCCTCGTAGGTAAAGCCGCGCTCATAAAAGCTACGCTTATCCTTATTATATATTAAAGTAGCGGGGATACCTCCGCCCCACTCTTCGGCCACCTTCGGAATCCAATCGTTCTGTTTGGGATCATCCAAAATGACCACCTCAGACTGCAATTTTCTATTTTCAACGAAAGGTTCCAATCGAGATTTCCACATACTGGGCATATCCAAACTCACTAGAATAACTTCTACTTTATCACTCTGTTCAGCATTTATTTTTTCAAAATAGGGAAGCTCAGCAATGCAAGGTTTGCACCATGTGGCCCAAAAGTTGACCACGTAAGTTTTATCGTCTTCTTTGTGCAATAAGGGTTCCAAACCTTCAAAATCATAAATGGGAAATTTAACCTTCTCACCTTCTGAAGATTGATTTTGTACAACCTCCACTTCCTTCACGGTACCTTCTTCGGATTTTTTCTTGTTCGTATTGCCGCAACCTATGACTAAAAACAAAGTGGCCATCCCAAGCAATAGTAAGTTCTTCATTCTGTGAATTTTACTCTTTAAAAATAAACAATGGGAATGGCTTCATTTTCCTTTTAACAAAATTTTATCTGTTAAATATTAGGTTGAAACAGGAAAACCGTTTTACATTTGTATATACAAATATTGTTTATACATGAATGTAGAGGAAATCATAAAGACTTCGAAGAAGATGCCGTTGGAAAGCAGGACCCTGATTCATATAACCTTAATACACAACAAGATCTATGAATTGGCCGGGAATGCCCTTAAACCTTTCGAGGTTTCGCTCCAACAATTCAATGTACTTCGCATTCTTAGAGGACAAAAGGGGAAACCCGCCAATCTGTCTACCCTAAATGAGCGCATGGTCACCAAAATGAGCAACACTACCCGATTGGTAGACAAGCTTTTGGCGAAAGGGTATGTTGATCGAAGTGTTTGTCCTTCAAACCGTCGGAAAGTGGAAATTGTAATCACCGAAAAAGGCTCGGAAGCCTTGACACAAATGGACAAGGTGGTCGCCGAAACAGAAAGTCAGATTGTACAACATTTCAGCAAAACTGAACTGGAACAATTAAATCAACTACTAGATAAATTCTAAATAAAAATGAACAACGTTTTAGAACATAGAACATGGCGTTATGCCACCAAAAAATTCGATAGCACCAAAAAAGTTTCGGATAAAGATTTGGAAACCTTGCTAGAAGCCGCACGGTTGAGTGCTTCTTCCTACGGATTGCAACCCTATCATTTATTTGTGATAGCAGACCAAGAGGTAAAGGAACAACTTAAACCCGCTTCTTGGAACCAATCCCAGATTACGGACGCCTCACATATCATAGTTTTTGCAAACACCACCGATTTTGGCGAGGAATTGGTAGATGGGTTCATTGAAAACACCAGCACAACCCGGAACATTCCTTCGGAACAGCTTAAAGGGTATGCTGATTTTATGAAGTCCAAATTATTGGAGCTACCCTCGGAGACCAAAAAAGAATGGGCCGCCAGACAGGTTTACATTGCCTTTGGCAATATGATGCAAGCCGCGGCAGAGCTTAAAATCGATTCGTGCCCCATGGAAGGCTTTGAACCGGAAGAATACAACAAAATTTTGGGACTAAATGAAAAAAACCTAAACGCCACAGTAGTATTGGCAGTTGGGTACAGGTCAGAAGAAGATGCTACCCAGCATCTTCCCAAAGTAAGAAAATCAACAGAAGAATTAGTTACACATATATAAATCAATCATTAACCCTAAAAACAGAAATTAATTATTAGTATGAAAAAGAGAGTTTTAAGTTTAGTATTGACCACGGTAGTTGGATCATCAGCAATCGCTAACGACACCGAAAAGGAAACCAAGCAAGTAAAGGCGAACGAAAGTCAGGTGACTTGGAAAGCCTATAAATTTGGCGGATCGCACACCGGAACTGTAACATTGCAATCCGGTGCCTTGGAATTTGACGGTGAAAAATTGGTAGGCGGAGAGTTTGTAGTAGACATGTCCTCCATTAACACTACCGATTTGGAAGGCGATTACAAGAACAAATTGGATGGTCACCTCAATTCAGAGGATTTCTTTGCAACCGCGGCCAACCCAACATCAACCTTGGTTTTCACCAACGTAAAGTCCACCGGTAAAAATAGCTATGAAGTTACCGGCGACCTTACCATTAAAGGGATTACCAAGCCTGTTACCTTTGATGTGTCTGTTTACGGAAACAAAGCCACCGCAACTTTGAAAGTTGACCGAACTAAATACGACATAAAGTATAGTTCTGGTATCATCGGTACGGCCAAAGACAAATTGATCTATGATGAATTTGATTTGGTAGTTGATTTGCAGATGTAATCAGCTCATGTTAGGTGTTTGGAAATCCCGTTCGAGAAATTCTTGGACGGGATTTTTAATTTTACACAAAACAATGTTTGTCCGTTAAAAATTCCTCCCTATATTTGAACCAATGAACAACAGAATAGTAAATACTTGGTGGTGGATTAACTTACGGAAAATGTCGTGAGCTAAGTCCCCATTATAACCATACAAGAGGCTTGTCATCACGACAGGCCTTTTTTAATTTATAGCAGTAAAAAATGAGTTATACCCTAACTACACACTACAAAAAAATCTTGGCGGACACCATCACCCCGGTGAGTGTTTATCTAAAGATAAGGGACCAATTTCCCAATAGCATCCTTTTGGAAAGTAGTGATTACCATGCCAACGATAACAGCTTTTCCTATATCTGCTGCAATCCCATCGCCTACATCAAAGTGGAGAATGAGACCATAACCCAGCGGTTTCCTGACGGTAAAAAGGATGTGACAGAAATAACCCCTGAGACTGATGTGACCGAGGTCATCCACAACTTTGGACAGCAATTTTCAGTGAGCCAAAACGGATTCAAATTCATTTACAACGGCCTTTTTGGATACATGGCCTACGATGCGGTTCGTTATTTTGAGGATGTGGAGATTTCCAAAAAGGAAGATTCGGTCCGCATTCCGGATATCTACTATGCGGTGTACCAGAACATCATCGCCATCAACCACTTTAAGAACGAAGCGTACCTCTTTGCCCATTGCTACAATACCGAAAGCAATGTGGATGAGATTGAGCAGCTGTTCAACGTTCGGAATTTTGCTTCCTATAATTTTTCAAGGGAAGGTGAGCCGCAATCCAATTTAAAGGATGAGGATTATAAAGAACATGTGGAGTTGGCCAAAAAGCATTGCCAACGAGGTGATGTTTTTCAACTGGTTTTATCCCGAAGGTTCACCCAAAAATTCAAAGGGGATGAATTCAATGTATACCGTGCGCTGCGTTCCATTAACCCCTCCCCTTACCTTTTCTATTTTGATTATGGAAACTTTAAAATATTCGGTAGCTCGCCTGAAGCCCAACTCATTGTAAAAGAAGGCAAGGCTGAAATCCATCCCATTGCCGGGACCTACAAACGGACCGGAAATGACGAAAAAGATGCCGAATTGGCCAAAAAACTGGCCCAGGACGACAAAGAAAACAGCGAGCACGTAATGTTGGTGGACCTCGCCCGAAACGACCTTAGCCGCAATGGAAATACGGTAAATGTGGAAACCTATCGCGAGGTGCAGTATTTCTCACATGTCATCCATTTGGTGTCCAAAGTAACCGGACAAAAGAAAAAGGACATCACCACCATGAAAGTGGTGGCGGATACCTTCCCTGCGGGAACCCTCAGCGGGGCACCCAAGCACATGGCAATGCAACTCATTGAAAAGTATGAAAAAACGAGTCGTGCCTACTATGGCGGGGCCATTGGTTTTATGGATTTTGAGGGAAACTTTAACCATGCCATTATGATTCGCACCTTTTTGAGCAAAAACCATGAGCTCTATTACCAAGCCGGTGCAGGATTGGTAGCCGCCTCCAACCCCGAAGACGAATTACAGGAAACCTACAACAAACTGGGCGCATTGAACAAAGCCTTGGAAATTGCTGAAACAATCTGATGATGGGAAGAAAGATTTTAATGATAGACAATTACGATAGCTTCACCTATAATTTGGTGCACTATCTGGAGGATTTGGATTGCGAGGTGACCGTAAAGCGAAACGACCAGCTTACTCTGGATGAAGTGGAGCCCTTTGAAAACATCGTGCTTTCTCCAGGTCCAGGAATTCCGGATGAAGCGGGCTTGCTCAAGGAAATCATAAAGACCTATGCCCCCACCAAGCGTATTTTTGGGGTGTGCTTGGGATTACAGGCCATTGGTGAGGTGTTTGGCGGAACCTTGGTGAACCTAGATCAGGTATATCACGGAGTGGATACAGAAATTACCGTCACCAAGGATGACCCCATTTTTAAAGGATTGCCCAAAACGCTTCAAGTGGGACGATACCACTCGTGGGTGGTGGATACCGATGTACCCGAGGTATTGGAAGTCACTTCGGTGGATGAAAATGGACAAATCATGTCACTTCGGCACAAAACCTACGATGTGACCGCCGTTCAATTTCACCCCGAATCCGTGCTCACCCCGGAAGGAAAACAAATGCTAAAAAACTGGTTGGATAGCAAATAGATTTGAGATATGAGATTGTAGTAGTGAGAAAAAGCCCAATACTCACTACTAACATCTAAATACTATAAGAATGAAAGAGACATTAAATAAACTTATAAATCACGAAATACTGCCAAAGGAAGAGGCCAAGCAGATTTTGGTGAACATTGCCAAAGGCGATTACAATCCCTCACAAATTGCGGCTTTCCTTACGGTTTACATGATGCGTAGCATCACCATTGAAGAATTGGAAGGTTTCCGGGATGCACTCTTGGAACTCTGTGTGGCTGTGGACTTGTCCGAATATGACCCCATCGACCTTTGTGGAACCGGTGGTGATGGCAAGGACACCTTCAACATTTCCACCTTAGCATCTTTTGTGACGGCTGGCGCAGGTGTAAAAGTGACCAAACACGGTAATTATGGGGTTTCTTCCAAGTGTGGGAGTAGTAATGTGATGGAATTTTTGGGCATCAAATTCAGTAATGAGGCTGATTTTCTGAAAAAGTCCATTGAAGAAGCGGGAATTTGTGTGCTGCATGCACCTTTGTTCCACCCTGCCATGAAAAATGTGGGGCCCATCCGAAGGGAACTGGCCGTAAAGACCTTTTTTAATATGTTGGGTCCTATGGTAAACCCCACTTTTCCAAAAAATCAGATGGTAGGTGTTTTCAATTTGGAGTTGGCCCGAATGTATGGGTACCTCTATCAAAATACCGATAAAAAATTCACAGTGTTGCACGCTTTGGATGGTTATGACGAGATTTCATTGACCGGGGACACCAAAACCATTTCCAACAATTCCGAAGGCATGTTGACCCCTGCGGATTTTGGTGTGGCCAAGATTTCACAAGCTGAAATCACTGGAGGTGAGGACATTGCTGAATCGGCTCAAATATTTTTGGATGTATTGCATGGAAAAGGAACCGAAGCACAAAACAATGTGGTCTGTGCCAATGCAGGAGTGGCTATTGCCACCGTGGAAGGCCTGACTCCAAAAGCTGGTTTTGAAAAAGCGAAAGAGTCTTTGTTGAGTGGAAAAGGGTTGGAAGCATTGAAGAGGTTGCAGAAACTTAGTAATTGAAAGATATGAAACATTTGAAAATAATTATTCTAGCCCTTCTACTAATAACTTCTTGTTCGAACAAGAATAAGTTGGAACAATATGAAAATATAATTGCTCAAGTTGATTCCATACGAATTAGCCATCTTGATCTAAATAAAACATATGTAATCTCAGAAGAACCTGAGTTATCCAATTTGAAAGATATTTTAACTAGAAATATTGAAATTAAAACACCAGTACAGGGAAATTATGAAACAGAAATTTCACTTTTCAAAACGAGAAAACTCGCCGGTAAAATTTTCATTTTGAAAAACGATTCACAAATTCTATTCAAAACCCAAACATTAAATTTTTCTACGGGGTATACATATGGATTGGGTATGTATTTAAGTGATATAAGAAATTTAACATCTTCAAAGTTTCAATAACAATGAACATATTGGACAAAATAGTAGCCGATAAACGCAAGGAGGTCGATTTGAAAAAATCATTGATCACGGTTAAGCAATTGGAACATTCTGTGCTCATGGAGCGCACGTCCATTTCGTTGGCTTCCGAATTAAAAAGTAGTGTAACCGGAATTATCGCGGAGCACAAACGTCGTTCCCCGTCAAAATCGGTCATCAACCAAAGTTTGAACGTGCAGGATGTGGCCAAAGGCTATGCCCAGGCTGGGGTTTGTGGCATGTCCGTCCTTACGGATGGGAAATATTTTGGAGGCTCACTGGATGATTTGGTGCTGGCCCGGGCTTCTGTGAACATTCCGTTGCTTCGAAAAGAGTTCATTATTGATGAATACCAAATTGTGGAGGCCAGAGCCTATGGTGCCGATGTAATTTTGTTGATTGCTGCTATTTTATCCCGTGATGAAATTAAAACGCTATCAGAAACTGCAAAAAGCTTGGGGTTGGATGTACTTCTCGAAGTCCATAATGAAAAGGAACTACAAAAATCCATCATGCCCAGTTTGGACATGTTGGGGGTCAACAACCGAAACCTAAAGACGTTTGAGGTGAGTTTGGAAACCAGTAAATCCCTTTCGGAACAAATTCCGGATGATTTTGTAAAGGTTTCGGAGAGTGGCATCAGTTCCATTGAAGCCATTCAACAACTCAGACCCTACGGGTATCAAGGTTTCTTGATCGGAGAGAATTTTATGAAAACCGACGATCCTGGTGCGAGTGCCAAAACGTTTATTGATGAATTAAAACAATAATGTCATTTCGAACTGTCAGATTGAGCGCAGTCGAAATCAAAGTGAGAAATCCAATGTGAGATTCCTCAATCGCATAGCTCATTTCGAAATGACAAAAAGCAAAAAGAATGAAACTGAAAGTCTGCGGCATGCACCATAACCCTACCGAGGTTGCCCAACTGCAACCTGATTATTTGGGCTTTATTTTTTGGGAGCCTTCCTCTCGCTATTTTGAGGGAGCCATGCCCCAATTGCCCAAATCCATTAAAAAAGTGGGGGTCTTTGTGGATGCTACCGTGGAAGAAGTTTTGGAAAAAGTAGTGAAGTTTCAATTGGATGTGGTTCAACTGCATGGGAAAGAAAGTCCCGAATTTTGTGAGGCGTTGCGTCACCCTGAACTAGTTTCAGCATCACATAAAGATGAGGCCCCAAAACAAGTTCGAGGTGACAAACTGGAAATCATCAAAGTGTTTTCCATCAAAAATGATTTCGATTTTTCCATTTTGAAGCCGTATGAAGAGGTTTGTGACTACTTCCTTTTTGATACCAAAGGAAAATTGCCCGGGGGTAACGGTTATACCTTCGATTGGACCATTTTGGAAAACTATCCCTCCACCAAACCTTTCTTTTTAAGTGGGGGAATTGGACTGGAATCGGTTGAGAAATTGAAAGAATTTATAAAAAGTCCAGCTTCAACATACTGCTACGCTATCGACGTAAACAGCAGATTTGAGACCCAACCTGGACTAAAAAACATAACGTCATTGAAAGCGTTCATCAATGCGCTCACTGACGATTTACAACTTAAAACTGATCACTAATTATGACGTATCACGCTGACGAAAAAGGCTATTATGGTGAGTTTGGTGGAGCTTTTATCCCAGAAATGCTCTATCCCAATTGTGAGGAACTTCGGCAAAACTACCTCCACATTATGGCGGAACCTTCCTTTCAGGATGAGTTTAACCAATTACTGAAAGATTATGTAGGCCGACCTACCCCACTGTATTTTGCCAAACGCCTATCGGAAAAATACAACACCAAAATCTACCTGAAACGGGAAGATTTATGCCATACCGGTGCCCATAAGGTAAACAATACCATAGGACAGATTTTGATGGCCAAAAAGCTGGGTAAAAACCGAATCATTGCCGAGACTGGTGCGGGTCAACATGGAGTGGCCACGGCCACAGTTTGTGCACTTATGGGCATTGAATGCGTGGTCTACATGGGTGAAATTGACATCGCACGCCAAGCCCCGAATGTAGCCCGAATGAAGATGTTGGGAGCCGAAGTACGCCCTGCAAAATCTGGAAGCAAAACTTTAAAAGATGCTACCAACGAAGCCATTCGAGATTGGATCAATAATCCGGTGGACACCCACTACATCATCGGTTCCGTTGTGGGACCACATCCTTATCCCGATATGGTGGCGCGGTTTCAATCTGTGATTTCGGAAGAAATCAAAGCCCAACTATTAGAAAAAGAAGGCCGGGAAAACCCCGACTATGTAGTAGCTTGTGTGGGTGGTGGAAGCAATGCCGCTGGCGCCTACTATCACTTTTTGGATACGCCTGAAGTTGGAATTATTGCGGTGGAGGCGGCCGGAAAAGGGATTCACTCCGGAGAAAGTGCTGCAACTTCGGTTTTGGGCAAAGTGGGGATCATCCACGGGAGCAAAACCTTGTTGATGCAAACCCAAGATGGACAGATTACCGAGCCGTATTCCATTTCCGCAGGATTGGATTACCCCGGAGTTGGTCCCTTGCACGCCCATTTGTACAAATCAGGTAGAGGGGAGTTCATTTCCATTACGGATGATGATGCCATGACCGCTGGACTTGGTTTATGTCAATTGGAAGGTATCATTCCCGCGATTGAATCTTCACATGCCCTTGCCATTTTTGAGGATAGAAAGTTTAAATCTGATGATGTCGTTGTGGTGAACCTCTCAGGCCGGGGTGATAAAGATTTACAGAATTATATTGATTATTTTAAATTATAACTGTCCCCCTGAGGGGACCTTAGGGGTGTTTTCACATACCCCTCACCCCCTTCAAAGGGGGAATAGACACAAAGCATGATGATAAACAGAATCAAACAAAAGCTACAAGAGGATAAAAAGCTCCTCTCCATATATTTCACTGCGGGCTATCCCAAATTGAACGATACGCTTAAAATTATCCAGGATTTGGAGCTAAGCGGGGTGGATTTTATTGAGGTTGGATTGCCCTTTAGTGATCCTTTGGCCGATGGCCCCACCATCCAGGAAAGTTCCACCGCTGCCCTGAAAAATGGAATGCGCACCGAATTGCTTTTTGAACAATTAAAAGACATTCGTAAAACGGTTTCCATCCCTCTGATTTTAATGGGCTATTTTAACCCGGTGCTCCAATATAGTGTTGATGCATTTTGCAAAAAATGCCAAGAAATTGGGATTGATGGCCTTATTCTTCCTGATCTACCCTTGGATGTGTATCGAGAAGAGTATGAATCAACCTTTAAAAAATATGGGCTTATCAATATCTTTTTGATTACCCCGCAGACCAGCGAAGAACGGGTCAGGGCAATCGATGAAGCTTCGGACGGTTTTATCTATATGGTGAGTTCCGCCAGTACAACAGGCGCCAAAGAAGGGTTTGGCGCAGAACAGGCCGCTTATTTTGACCGTATTGCCGGCATGAACCTCAACAACCCCCAGATTGTGGGTTTTGGCATCAGTAATGCTCAAACGTTTCAACAGGCCACGGAAAAAACCAAAGGTGCCATCATAGGCTCCGCCTTTATTAAACACCTGACGCAAAATGGCGTGAACGGTATTAGCGATTTTGTAAATCAAATTCGTTAATTTTCAGCCTTAAAAAACTGAACACCTAAGATGAAAAAAATCGCTTTTTTACTATCCATTCTGATTTTCACCTCAGTTTGGGGCCAAGATGACATGGCCATAAAATCACAAGTGGCCTCGGCCATCACCGAACTTCGGGAATTCATTGCCATCCCCAACGATGCCTTGAATGCTGATGATATTGATGACAATGTATTTTGGTTGAAACGAAAGTTTGGGGAACGGGGTTTTAACACAGCGGTTCTTGACACGGAGAACATGCCCCTCTTTTTTGCGGCCTTGCCTGTGGATGATGCCAAACCAACCATCCTCATTTATATGCACTTTGATGGACAGTCGGTTGATCCTTCCAAATGGAATCAGCCCAATCCGTATGAAGTGGTGCTGAAAGCTCCTGATGGAGATGGGTTCAAAACCGTTTCCTTTGGGGAACTGGATGACGATATCAATTACGACTGGCGACTGTTTGGTCGTTCCACATCGGACGACAAATCACCCATCGTCATGTTGTTGAACACCATTGATCTTTTGAAAAAAGATGGCAAGGAAATTCCGTTCAACGTCAAGGTCATTTTGGACGGTGAGGAAGAAAAAAGCAGCAAACCACTACCCAAGGCAGTGAAGCAATATCGGGAATTACTGGAAGCTGACTTTTTGGTCATTGCTGATGGTCCTGTTCACCCTTCCGGTGACCCAACGGTAGTCTATGGCTGCAGGGGAATCACCACCTTGACATTGACCACTTACGGACCGGTGAAGCCACAACACAGTGGGCATTATGGCAACTACGCACCCAATCCCGGGTTTCAATTGGCCCAATTATTGGCCAGCATGAAAGACAAGGATGGCAAAGTGACCATTCCCGGTTATTATGATGGGATTGCCATTGGTGATGCTGCCATGGAAGTTTTAAAAAGTGTGCCCGATAGCGATGCTGAGATTTCAGATAAACTTCAGTTTAAATCTGCCGAAAAAGTGGGGGGTTTTTATCAAGAAGCCCTACAATATCCTTCCTTGAATATTCGCGGATTGGGTTCTGGTTGGATTGGCGACAAAGCCCGAACCATTGTCCCTGAAAGTGCCACTGCGGAACTGGACCTTCGCTTGGTAGTTGAGACGGATGGGAATCGCTTAAAAAAATTGGTGAAGGACCATATTGCCAAACAGGGGTATACCGTATTTGACCATGTTCCCTCAAAGGAAGAACGTTTGGCCCATGATAAGATAATTACCGTGACCGAAGGTAGCGTTACGGATGCTTTCCGAACTGATTTGGACAATCCCTACGGACAGTTTTTGGTGAAGACCTTGGGAGAAAGTTTTGGAAAAGATGTGATTCAAATCCGCACAACAGGGGGAACGGTGCCCATTGCTCCCTTTATCAACGAATTGAAGATTCCTGCTTTTATTGTTCCCATGGTGAACCCCGATAACAACCAACATAGCCCCAATGAAAATCTAAAGATTGGGCAATTGGCATACGGAATCAAGGCATTTTATGGAATGTTGACTTCAGAATTAAATTAACCATAAGCATCTTTATAAAAAAAACCGCCTCTAGAAATGGAGGCGGTTTTGTTTTTGGTAAGGTGTTACTGGTTATTCCCAGTTATCCTTTTTTTCTGTTGACCGGGAGCATACGCTTTTGCACTTTTGGCCCCAGTTGCTTTTTTTACTTGTCCCGGTGCGGTGCTGCTTCTAACAGTTCCGTGATTTACTTTACAAGAAGCAATCATTATGATTGAACACAGGGCAATGGTAATTCTAAGTAAGTTTTTCATGGTTTTCTTTTTGGGATTTCTTCAAGATATTCATATAAACGAAAAAATTGTCCAAAAATTGACCAATACCCCCAACCATTTGACGAATAATGGATTTTCAAGTGGTTAGTCCAACTATTCAAAAAAATCCCGATACTGCATCACCCTGAAATCAAACGTATTGAATGCTGGGTTTTGGCTTTTCAGGTCCTTGTACAATTGAAGACTGCCCACGGCACGGTTGGCCGCTCCTGAAGGGGCTGTTAGGGAAACCGTTTTTACCATTCTATCACCAATCTCAACTTGATGGATACGGGGTACCTCATCAGAAACCACTTCCAACTGTAACCCGAGCTCCTTTAGTTGCTTTCTAAAAAAATATTCGGGGCCATTTTTGCTGTTTCCTCCAGTAAATAAAAGAGTATCTATGTTTGGGAATTCTTGAAGATATCCCACCAAATCCCTAAGCACCACATTTTGCATTCCCAAATCCGAGGCATCAATCTTTTCCCGTTCTGCACTATGGACAATATCGCAAACACCAATTTTATGCTTCAAGAGGAAATGCTCTCGTTGTGATATAGCCTCCGCTGTATTTTCAAATTTGAGATTCAACCCAAAAATACGGTCCAAAATGGGCCATAACATCCCATTACAGCTTCCATAGCAAAAGTCAACATCTTCCTTTCGCAATTCACCAATGGTAAACCGAGGTGGTGGCAAGGTGCCCACAATCAATTTTGTGGCCTCTGGAAATAGAAAAGGCTCGTAAGGATGTGTATGCAGAAATGGTTTCTTGCTCACAATGCGGAATTAGTGCCCAGTTTTAGGCCGAGTTTCTACTGGCATTAATGTTTCCGTACAGCGAACGGGTCACAATTTTCTCATACAATTCCTTGTATTCCGAATTTTGAGTGATATGGTACAGCGCGTTTTGTTGAATGACCAACAATGGCAGAACAATCTTCTCCCTAATCTTTACCGATTCCCTAGAAACTTCCTCGTCTTCCATCAAAATTTTCAACCCTGAAATCTGTAGGAGCATTTTCTGGGACAATTCAAATTCATCATGTAGAATATTCCAAAACTCCCCAAACTCCGGATCTTCCTTCATGTAACTAGTCAAACCAAAATTGGTCTTCGCCAAAGACATCATACTGTTGTGCATTAAAGCCCTAAAAAAGGGCACATCCTTATATAACTTTTTCACCTCATTGAGCCGTCCTTCTTCCTTGAGCTTGGCAATTGCGGTTCCCAATCCAAAATATCCCGGCACGTTTTGTTTCAACTGGCTCCAAGAACCCACAAATGAAATAGCTCTCAAATCGGAAAGGGTTAATTTTTCTTTGTTACCACGCTTTCCGGGTCTACTTCCGATGTTGGCTTTTGTATAATACTTCAAGGTGCTTCTGTGCTCCAAATAAGGAATGAATTTATCATGTTGCTTTAGCGCATCGTATTTTTCAAAACTGAGGTCGGATAGTTCCTCTATCAGCTTCCGTTGTGGTCCGGAAATCACCAATTCCTTTCCAAAAAGGTTGTTGCTCAACCCAGCGGTAAGCAATTGTTCCGAGTTGTGGATAAACTGTTCCTTAGTACCGTAAGTACTGGTAATGGTCTGCCCTTGGATGGTGAGTTGGATTTCATGATTGGCCACATCTTTGGTCTGGGCCGCATAGAACCTGTGGGTCTTTCCACCTCCCCTTGCCGGTGGTCCTCCCCTTCCGTCAAAGAAAATGGCTTTGATACCGTTTTTCTTGCAGACTTTACTCAAGGTTTCCTTGGTTTTTAGGATGGACCAATTGGCCTTTAAGTAGCCTCCATCCTTGGTACCGTCGGAAAAGCCCAGCATAATGGTATGGGTTTCATTTCTTCGCTCCAAATGTTTACGATAAACTGGTATGTCGAACAAGGTCTGCATGACCTCCTCTGCAGCTTCCATTCCTTTCATGGTCTCGAACAACGGAACAATATCAAAAGTGATGTCCTTTTCATCCCATCCGCACCATCTGAACAATCCAAATACGAACAGAACTGCAAAAATATCCTCAGAATTACTGATGATGTATCTATTGCAACCATCCTCGCCATTCTTGGCTTGAATCTCTCCCAATTGCATAATATTGGTGATGGTGTCTTTTACAATGTCATCGTCAAAATCCTTTGGATCCAATGTTAGGTTTTCTTTCAACAACCATTTAATGAGTTCCTTTTCCTTGAGTTCGGAGATACTTTCCTTGATGGCTCCTTTCTGCTTTAAAATGGTTTCCACCACCAACAAGTGTTTGCTATGATCTTGGCGGATATCCAAAGTGGCAAAATGGGTCTTGAAAATATGAACCTTATCTGTAAACTCGTCCAACAAATCCAAGTACAATTCGTGATAATCCGCAATCAATCTTTCGCGAATGGTTCCCAAATGCTCAATAATCTGTTCGTAGGAAATCGGTGCATTCGGGTCGAACATGGCTTTGTAGAGCTTTCCGCTCAATTCGTTAAGGTGCTCTTGAACCCCTTTGAAGGTTAATTTTTTGCGCAATTCCTTCAATTCATTGTAATAACACTTCATCAATGTAAGTCGAAGTTCATCGGCCACTTCCTTGGTAATATCGGCCGTCACAAAAGGATTGCCATCCCTGTCCCCACCAGGCCAAAATCCAAGTTTAATGATGTTGTAGTTTTCAAAATCGTCGTCCCTAATATTACTTTTCACGTACTGATACAGTTCCCCAACGGCATCATAATACGTATTTCGCAGAATGTAAATGATGTTTTTGGCCTCATCCAACGGAGTAGGTTTCTTGGCATTGACCAAAGAAGTAAGCCCCAATTGCTGCAGGGTCACATCAATATCATAGATACGGTCCTCATCAATCAGTGATTGCAGTTCTGCAATAATATCCAATACGGCGGGGGTATAAAATTGTGTGGGGTGGGCCGTAAGGACAATCCGTGCGCTAAAGGTGGAAAGCTTTTTGGAGACCTTATCCCAGTTTTTGGTCCGGTTCACCAATCCAAAATAGTCCTTGATGGTCAATGAATTGCTGTACTGCTGTAATTTTGAAAATGCTGAGTCTTCAACACTATCATAAAGTACAACTTGCCGTTCTACATACTGAATGATCCGGAACATAAAATCCAATCGCTCCCTTTCATCCATTATATTGGCAAAATTGGCAAAAAACACCTCCAAGATTTCTTGGGGGTCCTTTCCTTCCTTAAGTCCCTTTTCGCATTGATCGAGCAAAAGGGGGATGAGCATCCCCACATTCTCAACATTTTTGTAGGGTAGGCTTAAAAATAGACTGTTGTATATATTGAATTTATTGGTGACCGATTTTTTAAACTCTTCTAATCGTCTGGACTGCTGCATGGATTTTCGGTGTTAGTGTTCTTGTTAATAAATGAGCATCTAAAGATCGGCATAAAAGCCAAATCTTAAGATTAAATTTAGGTGTATCACAATTTAAGACATGTGTTCCACAAACCTAACACCTTGTCTTGTTTTTTGAAAGAAGTCGCCCCTAAATCTTGGGAAGGAATTTCGGTTCTTATCGAATGAAAACAGGTTGGTTTTCCTTTAGGGTGTGCTCGGCACTGAACATATACCCATCAGAATCAAACCCTTTGATGTCATTCAAGGTCTTGGCATCGGTATCTAAAATATATCGAACCATGGAACCCCGTGCTTTTTTGGCAAAAAAGCTGATGATTTTAAGTTTATCGTTCTTCCAATCTTTAAAAATTGGGGTGATCACAGGCACTTTGAGTTTCTTTTCATCAATGGCGCCAAAATATTCGTTACTGGCCAAGTTGATGAACAACTCACCATCTTCCAATTCCTCATTTAGGTGGTCAGTTAGCTGTTTTTGCCAAAATTCGTAGAGGTTCTTTTTTCGACCCACTTTCAATTGGGTCCCCATCTCCAATCGGTAAGGCTGCACCAAATCCAACGGCTTTAAAATTCCATAAAGTCCGGACAAAATCCGAAGCGTATCTTGCAACTTATCCAATTTTTCTTCTGGAATGGTGTAGGCGTCCAAACCTTGGTATACATCTCCGTTGAAAGCATAGACCGCTGGTCTTGCGTTGTCTGCAGTAAAGGGCAATGAAAATTGTTGGTTTCGCTCCCAGTTCAATTCGGCCAATTTGTCTGAAATAGACATGAGCTTGGACAGGGCCTTGGGCTTTTTCTTCTTTAAAATGCCGTTTAACTTTTCGGACTGCTCCAAAAATTGGGATTGACTGTATTTTGATGTGGGCAACTCGGTTTCAAAATCGAGTGATTTTGCCGGTGATACTACAATTTTCATCAGAACTAAATTTTCCGTAAAAATAGCTAGGTTTTTGGTTTTTTAATAGGATACACCAAAGGTGTTTTCAATCTTAAGATTGAAGGAAACTATGATTCGTGATGCTTGGCATATCCACGCCACTTCTCAATACAATTCACCATATCTTCGGGCAATTCGGAGTCAAAACGCATAAACTCACCTGTTTTTGGGTGCTCAAAACCCAAGGTCTTGGCATGCAGTGCCTGTCTGGGCAATACCTTGAAGGCATTTTCCACAAACTGTTTGTATTTGGTAAAGGTAGTGCCCTTTAAAATCTTATCACCACCATAACGCTCGTCGTTGAACAGGGTGTGCCCAATATGTTTCATGTGCACCCGAATCTGATGGGTCCGTCCGGTTTCCAATCGACATGACACCAAGGTCACGTAGCCAAACCGTTCCAAAACCTTGTAATGGGTCACGGCCTCTTTACCTTCATCGCCGTTTGGAAAGACCATCATCTGCAGTCGATTTTTGGGATTACGGCCAATATGCCCCTCTACAGTGCCTTCATCTTCCTCCACATTGCCCCAGACCAAGGCCACATACTCGCGCTCACTGCTCTTTTCAAAAAATTGCTGCGCCAAATGGGTCATGGCCGTTTCGGTTTTGGCTATCACCAAAAGTCCAGAAGTATCTTTGTCAATTCGATGGACCAATCCGGGTCGCTCCGAGCTGTTATTGGGTAAATTGTCGAAATGGTAGACCAAAGCATTGATCAGGGTCCCCGAATAATTTCCATGACCTGGATGTACCACCATGCCTGCGGGTTTATTCACTACCAGTAAAGCGTCATCTTCATAGACAACGTTCAACGGAATATTTTCGGGAGTGAGTAAAAACTCGTAAGGTGGGTGCTCAAACAGCACTTTCACCTCATCTCCTGCCTTTACCTTGTAATTTTGTTTTACGATGGAACCGTTCACCCAAATATGGCCTTCCTTGGCCGCTTGCTGAATCTTGTTCCGGGTAGCGTTTTCTATGAAGTTCATCAAGAACTTGTCCACGCGCAAAGGTTCCTGGCCTTTTGAGGCCACAAATCTATAATGCTCAAAAAGTTCGTCTTGTGAAAGTTCTTGGTTTTCCGAATCGTCCATTACTCTTGGGAATCAGCCTGAACACGTGCACTGCCGGGAATGGTTCCATTGCCACAGATAAGCTCAACCTTTGAAGTTTTGGGCAATTTGTCTCCGGGCTTTACATATTTTCCCTTGTGCCTTAAATTGTAGACCATGTCCTTGCCGAGCTCATCAATATACGTTACCCGTTCCACCTCCAGTCCAACAGCACGCAACATGGATGCGGCATTACGCTGCGTTACTTGGATAATATCTGGCACTGTCACCTTTTTATATCCTGATGGATTTACCGTAAAATAGATTTTTCGGTTGGCCTTTACCTTGCTCCCGGCATGTGGGTTTTGCTCCAAAATGGAAAATCTGGGATAATCGGGATTGTATTCAGATGAATCCAAAACTTGGTAGCGCAGACCGGCGTCCTCTACGGCCTTTCGCATTTCAGACACGGACATTTTGGAGAAATCGGGGACCTCAACAAACTCACCATGATTGGTAGTGCCCTTTAACCATTGCAGGGTCAAAAGTACCAATACCACAACGGCCACAACAGCCAACCCAATTTGGATAAGAAATGTCTTGCTTTTTAAAAAGTTGAAAAATTGTTTCATGCGAAATGCCTTATATGGACAAATATAGGAAAGCCAGTCCTTTTTTCTTTATTTTGGCAGAGCGATTCGACAAGTCAATGAAAAAAAATATTGCCATTGTAATGGGGGGTTATTCCAGCGAGTACGGAATTTCCATAAAGAGCGGTAACGTGGTATATCGTTATTTGGACCGTGAAAAATATAATCCATACCGCATCATCATCACCAAGGAGAAATGGGTGTACCTGAATGATGCGAATGAAGAATTTCCTATGGAAAAATCTGATTTCAGCCTTGAGCTTGGTGGCAAAAAAATCATTTTTGACTGTGTTTTCAACGCCATCCATGGGACACCAGGCGAAGATGGCCTGTTACAGGCTTATTTTGAACTCTTGGACATCCCCCAAACCTCATGCAACCATTATGATGCTGCCCTCACGTTCAACAAAAGGGATCTGTTGAGCACGCTTAAACCGTATGGGGTACACTGTGCCGCTTCCTACTATTTGAACAAGGGAGACACTTTTAACGAGGACGTCATTGTAAATAAAGTGGGCCTTCCCTGTTTTGTTAAGGCAAATAGGGCAGGGAGCAGTTATGGGGTCTCCAAAGTCTACAAAAAAGAAGATTTGAACACTGCCTTGGAGAATGCTTTTTCGGAAGATGACCAGGTCATTATTGAGTCTTTTTTAAACGGTACGGAAGTTTCAGTGGGCGTTATCACCTATAAAAATAAGATTACGGTACTCCCCATTACGGAAATTGTTTCCGACAATGACTTTTTTGATTTTGAGGCCAAGTACGAGGGAAAATCCCAAGAAATCACACCCGCTCGCATTTCCAAAGCACAGGAAGATAATGTTAGGCACTGGGCAGAACTTATTTATAAGACCTTGGGATTGAAGGGTTATACCCGCAGTGAATTCATCTTTATTGGTGACACGCCCCATTTGTTGGAAGTAAATACAACCCCTGGACTTACCGAAGAAAGTATATTGCCCAAGCAAGCCCAAGCAGCCGGGATATCCTTGGAAGAATTATTTGCCAGTGCCATTGAGGAGGCTTTACGATAGAAATTCCGTATTTTTAAAGAAACTTTGCCATCCATGAGACGTGCCATTTTCCCAGGTTCCTTTGATCCCCTTACCTTAGGCCATTACGACATCATTAAAAGAGGCATTACCCTTTTTGATGAGCTCGTTATAGCCATTGGGATAAATGCCGACAAAAAATACATGTTCTCCTTGGAAGAACGGGTCAGGTTCATAAAGGAAGCCTTTAAAGATGAACCCAAGATCAAGGTAGTTACCTATGAAGGGCTTACGGTGGATTTTTGTAAAAAAATCAATGCAGATTTTATTTTAAGGGGCCTTCGTAACCCTGCGGATTTTGAATTTGAAAAAGCCATTGCCCATACCAACAGAAAACTTTCAGAGATTGAAACTGTCTTTTTGTTGACTTCCTCGGGCAAATCCTACATTAGCTCTTCCATTGTTAGGGATGTCATTAGAAATGGCGGCGACTACACAGGTTTGGTCCCCGACACCGTTGTTGTAAAGAATTAATTTTGCTGTTAATTGTAGCCCCTTCTTTTGATTTTGTAGGTTAAATCTGCTATCTTTAAATAGGCCAAACCTTGACATTTGTCAATAAAACAACAATTTTACCCTGTTTCACAACAATTAATAAATAAGAAAAATCAATACCTATACATTGGTCAGAAATTTCTTAATTGTATAAAGTTCCCAAATACCCCATATTTTGAAAGCAGTTGAGAGGATTGCCCAACATTATTTACTGAAACAACTTCCCACAGCGACTGCGCTTGTGGATCCTGACGGTATCCTTATTGATGCTTCGGATTCTTGGTTGCACACTTTTGGTGTTTGTCCAAAAGACGTATTGGGAGCTCCTGTATATAAACTTTTTGCTCAATCTGATATAGAAATCGGTCAAAGAATTGAAAAGTTTCTCGTGGACAAAGCACCTGACACGGTTCAACATAAAAATACAGTCGGTGAAAGTGAAGTTTGGTTGGAAAGTACTTTTACCCCCTGGTTCGACGAAAAGGAAAATGTAATAGGCTCCATCATTCACACAAAAGACATCACTGCAGAAATTGAAAAAGAACAGGAACTGGAGCGTTTAAAAACGGTTCTGAAAACAAAATCTGAGGTCTCCCAGGTTGGGTACTGGGAATATGAAATTGCAACGGAAAAGCTTTTCTGGTGTGATGAAACCAAAAAAATTCACAAGGTCTCCATGTCCTATTCACCTAAGGTAAATGAGGCCATTTCCTTTTACAAGCAAGGTTATAATAGAAACAAAATATCCATGTTGTTCCATACAGCATTGGAACAAGGGATTTCATTCAGTGAAAGACTAGTAATAGTAACGGGCACAGGTGAGGAAAGATGGGTAAGGGCCAGCGGCAAGCCCATTGAAGTAAATGGAAAAATTGTAAAGGTCTTCGGTACATTTCAAGATATTCACGATCAGGTTTTGGCCGAAATACAGACCAAGGAAAGCCAACAACTCTTGACCACCCTCATAGACAATATACCCTTAAACGTATTCATCAAGGATAAAGATTCCAGAAAAATTTTGGTCAATAGGGCAGAATGCGAGTATTTGGAAAAAAGCCAAGAGGAGTTAATCGGAACAACCGATTTTGACCTTTATAGTAAAGAAAGTGCCAGAATCTCACGGAATGAAGACCTGGAAGTGATGCGATCCCAGAAACCTATGCTGGGAAAAGAAACGCTCTGTATCCGAAAAAATGGAAAAACCACTCATTTTTTGACATCAAAAATCCCTCTCTTTGATTTAGATGGCAAGGTAAATGGGCTTATTGGTATCAGTATGGATATTTCTGGGCTAAAAAAGAAGGAAGATCAGTTGAGGAACCTCATAAATGTTACTTCGCTCCAAAACAAGAAGCTGATTAACTTTGCGCATATTGTTTCGCATAACCTCAGATCTCACTCCGCCAACTTCTCAATGCTTTTGGGATTTTTGACCAAGGAAGAAGACGAGGCTGAAAAAGAACAAATTATGACCATGTTGTCACGTGCTTCGGACAACTTAATGGAAACTTTGGAAAACCTAAACCAGATCATCGACATCAACACTAACGTTAATCTGGATAAAAAACCTGTAAACCTTTATCAAA
The DNA here is from genome assembly GCF_000745185.1 of Muricauda sp. MAR_2010_75. Lineage (NCBI taxonomy): Bacteria > Pseudomonadati > Bacteroidota > Flavobacteriia > Flavobacteriales > Flavobacteriaceae > Allomuricauda > Allomuricauda sp. MAR_2010_75. Next base: position 2,636,258 of record NZ_JQNJ01000001.1, on the reverse strand, counting down.
GTATTATAAAGGTCCAAACCAACCTATCTGCTTTTATGGGCAAACATCAAGCGGAAGTCCAGAATAATGTTCCCAAAGATTTGGAAGTACAAAGCGTTCCTGCCTATTTGGACAGTATGATTCTTAACCTTATGACCAATGCGGTCAAATACAGTAGTCCGGACAGAAAACCCATCATTAGCATAAATGCAAGCAAACGAAAGAATACCACAATTTTCAGTTTTTCCGATAATGGATTGGGAATAGATTTGGAAAAATATGGCAGTAAAATATTTGGAATGTATAAAACGTTCCATAACAATAAAGAGGCCCGGGGGCTTGGTCTTTATATTATAAAGAACCAGATAGAAGCCATGGGCGGAAGTATAACAGTCAGTAGTGAAGTAGATAAAGGTACTACATTCAATGTGTATTTTAATGAAGAAGATCAGTAGCATATTTATTGTGGATGATGATCCCATAACCGTATTCGGAATACGGAAAATGTTGAAGCCCGTTGTCCTTTGTGACGATGTCCAAATCTTTCAAAATGGAAAAGAGGCCCTGGATGCCCTAATCCGTAGAAAGAACGAGGGAGATGGTATCCCAGAGGTCATCTTTTTGGACATAAATATGCCCATTATGGACGGTTGGGATTTTTTGGAGGAAATTATGACCTTGGAGCTTAAGCAGAAGATGATCATCAACATGATCACATCATCCATAGACCCGTTGGACTATCAAAAATGGAACGAGGCAAAGGCCAAATGTCTGCATATTCTCAATTTTAAGAACAAACCGATCTTTAAAATTGAACCATCGGATTTGGATTGCATCCACCTTGCCTCCTGATCATAATATTCCGTATTTTTAAGCTTTAAACGAATTTTTATAATTCAAAAAAGAGCTTTTATTATCTTGAAACACCTATTCTTTGTCGCCATTGTGTTGCTGCTTGTATCCTGTGAAACAAAAACAGAGGATAAAGTGGCTTCGTATCAAACCTTTTTCGAGACGTCCAATGGTATGGAAACCCCAACCTATGAGGAAACCATTGCCTTCTATATAAATTTGGCACGGGATTTTCCGGAGATCAACATCCGTACCATAGGCAAAACAGATAGCGGATACCCCTTGCACTTGGTGACTTTTAATCCCGATGGTGATTTTAATTTTGAAAATGTTAGAAAGGAAAAGTCCATCATCTTGATCAATAATGGCATCCACCCAGGAGAAAGTGATGGTATTGATGCTACCATGTTACTATACCGGGATTTGGCAACGGAAAAATTGCAATCTCCCGAAAAAACCGTCTTGGTCACCATTCCCATTTACAATATTGGTGGGGCACTCAATAGAAATTCAACCACCCGGGCCAACCAGAATGGACCTCTGGAATACGGGTTTAGAGGCAATGCCCAAAATTACGACCTCAATAGGGATTTCATTAAAATGGATACCCAGAACGCAAAGAGTTTTGCAGAAATATTCCACTTGGTAAAACCCGACGTGTTTATAGACAACCACGTGAGCAACGGAGCAGATTACCAGTACACCTTGACCCATTTATTTACGCAGCACAATAAATTGGGTGGAAAATTGGGCTCATTTCTCCATGAAGAACTTATGCCCAGTCTTGAAAACTCCTTGGCAGAAAAGGACTGGGACATCACTCCATACGTGAATGTGTTCAATGTGCCACCGGAATTTGGGTTCAATCAGTTCATGGACCACCCAAGATATTCCACGGGCTACACCACCTTATGGAACACTTTGGGACTGATGGTGGAGACCCACATGTTAAAACCTTACAAGCAACGGGTGGAGGGCACCTACCAGCTTATGGAAAGTTTGATCAATGTTGTTGAAAAAGACCATGACACCGTAAAATCCCTTCGCAAGGAAGCCTTGGAGACCAACCCAACCCGTTCTGAATATTATTTTAATTGGCAGGTAGACACCACCCAGAGCTCCACCCTCAATTTTAAAGGATTTGAAGCGGATCGCCTGCAGAGTGAAATCACTGGATTGCCTCGATTAAAGTATGACCGGGACAAACCTTTTACCAAAGAAACTGTGTACCACAACTATTTTTATCCTGCAGATACGGTTAGTGTTCCTGCAGCCTACATTCTGAAACAGGGATGGCAGAAGGTCATTGATAGATTGGATGCCAACAAAATCAATTATTTTAAGCTGGAAAAAGACACCACGCTCACTATTGAAGCCTATAAGATTTCTGACTACCAAACCAGAAATATGCCGTACGAAGGACATTACCTCCACTACGATACCCAGGTTGAAAAGCATACCAAAAAAGTGCACTTTAGAGCTGGTGACGTTATAATTCCCGCTCAGCAAACAGGGATTCGATATATTTTGGAAACCTTGGAACCCCATGGCGTGGATTCCTTCTTCAATTGGAATTTTTTTGATACCGTGCTTCAACAAAAAGAAGGATTTTCACCCTATGTCTTTGAGGACATTGCCTTGGAAATGCTTCAAAAGGATTCCGTGCTTCACCAGAATTTTATGCTCAAAAAAGAACTGGACCAACAATTTGCCGAAAACTGGTATGCCCAATTGGATTGGCTCTTCCATCAGTCCAAGTATTTGGAGGATGCTTATCTTAACTACCCAGTGTACCGTATTGCCAAGAACAGTGAAGCTGCCGGTATCTTGCCTAGACAATAGGTTTGGTGGGGTTATCCTCGAACAGCACTTTAATGTTATGGTAGGATTTTTTTAGGGCCTTTGCCGTTTTTTTGGGACCTTTCCATTTAACCTTTTTAATCCCTTCAGAATTGTCACCAACCAATTTACCTTTGTAGTTTGTGGACATGGCAAACCAGTGCACCTCCTTTAATTGGTACTCCCCTCCTCGCTTAAAAATATGGTAGGTTGTCCGCAAGAATTTCTCTATGACCAAACCAGTTACCCCCGTCTCTTCCTCAACTTCACGAATGGCCGCATCCTCTATGGATTCCCCTTTGTCAACCTTCCCTTTGGGAAGATCCCATTTTTTGTTTCTATAAATAAAGAGCACCTTCCCTTTTTTGTTGGTCACAAAACCGCCACCGGCAACCACAACAGGCAATTTGTGCCTAAACATTTTCAGCAATTTTAAAATATCTGGATGATAGAAATAAGCTTTGTCCAGTTTTCCTTTTGCCAACAATTCTATGACTTCTATGACAGAATCACCCTCTAAGGAAAAGAGGTTTCCATTGGACTCTTTTGGGCGCTTGTTTGTTAAAATCAGTGGAGATTCATTAACAAAAACTTCATACATTTGCGCAATGGTTTTAGATAAGGGAATTGCTAAAAAAACAGCAGAGCTGCTTTTACAAATTAATGCAATTAAGTTGGAACCCGAAAATCCATTTACATGGGCTTCGGGATGGAAATCCCCAATTTATTGCGATAACAGGATAATGCTCTCCTACCCGGAAATCCGAAATTTTGTCAGAGAAGAAATGGCCAAACAGGTAGAAAATCTGTATGGCAAACCCGATGTCATTGCCGGAGTGGCCACAGGAGCCATTGGAATTGGTATTTTGGTGGCCGAAGCACTAGGATTGCCATTTATTTATGTGCGACCCGAACCCAAATCCCACGGAAGACAGAACCAGATTGAAGGCAGTTTGGAATCGGGTCAAAGCGTTGTGGTCATTGAAGACCTCATCAGTACCGGAAAAAGTAGTCTCAATGCCGTTCGGGCCTTGAAAGATAGTGGTGCCAATGTAAAAGGCATGTTGGCCATCTTTACCTATGGATTTCCCGTGGCAACCACCAATTTTGAGAAAGAAGAAGTGGAACTGCATACCCTTTCGGACTATGAGCACCTGATTGAGCAGGCTTCTGAAACCCATTACATCAAAGAATCACAATTAAAAACCCTTTTGCAGTGGAAATCCAACCCACAGCAATGGAAATAATCCTTCAAACATGCACATTGAAGTACCTAAAAAGAAAGTAGCCAAAAGCGATAAGGAGGTTTTTGAGTTTCTGACCGATATCAAAAATTTTGAAACCCTAATGCCTGCCAATATTGACAAATTTGAGGTTTTGGATGATAAAACGTTCAAGTTTGCCCTAAAGGGCATGCCGGAAATTACCTTACGGCTCAAAGAACAGATTCCGCATGAAAAAGTGGTTTTGGGTGCGGCCAGCGATAAACTTCCATTTACCTTAACGGGCAATATTACAGCATTGGGTGAAAACGAAAGTGAAGTTGCACTGAGTTTTGAAGGTGAGTTCAATGCCATGATGGCCATGATGATCAAGTCCCCGATCACCAATTTCATGGAGACACTTTCTGCCAATATGGGTAAGATGGGTCAATAAAGTAGGGAGACTTCTTTCAGGTCGAACTCTTTAAAAATTTGGTCTTCCAGTTCCAAAACCAATTTGCCCGAACTGGATATTTTTCGGATAAACCCCATAAACATTTCGCCGTGGGCATCCGTAAAGGTGGAGGGTTTGTCCTTTCTAAACAAAAGGCGTTCATAGGAAGGCAAAAGTTGGGTAACTGTTTTTCCCTCAATCCCTTGAAAACGATATTCCAATTTTGCCAGAATCTTATCCAAAAGCGCATCCAAATCAAAAATACGGTCAGTTACGGAAGCCAATGAGCCTGCTTTGTCCAAATTTTCAAAGGAAGTTTGGTTCACATTAAGTCCAATCCCTATAATGGAATGTTGTACCCACTGCCCTTTCATGATATTTTCTATTAATATGCCACATATTTTTTGTGGGCCTGACATAATGTCGTTGGGCCATTTTACACTGACATTGGGTATGGAAAGTTCTTGGAGCACATCGGAAACAGCCAAGGAAACGCAAATGTTTAAATTGAATTGATGGGTGGCATGCAATGCATTAAACTTTTTTAAAATACTGAATGTTAGATTTTTACCATCTTCAGATTCCCAAGTAGATCCCATTTGGCCCCGTCCCTTCAACTGCTTTTTGGCCACCACCACGGTGTTGTTCAAAACATTTTTGTCCCGTAAAAGATCTTTTAAATACAGATTTGTGGAGTCCGTGGCATCAAGTTTGATTATTTGTGGTAGCTTTCCCAATGTGGTATGCCTTTATGATATGTTAAAATCTAGGGCTAAGAAAGCAAAAAAAATATAACTTTGTAAAAACTAAAATTTTTGGATGCAGAAAACGAAAGCTAGCGCAGATGAACTGATTGCCTTAATTTTACATGGGATTGAAGAGGTTAAAGGAGTGGACATAAATCTACTTGATCTTAGGGAAATCGAAAATACTGTTTGCGACTACTTCATAATCTGTAATGGTACTTCCAACACGCATGTAAACGCAATTGTCTCCTCCATTCAAAAGACCGTGAGCAAGGCCATACATGATAAGCCTTGGCACATTGAGGGTTCTGAGAACGCAGAATGGGTCTTGATGGATTATGTTAACGTTGTTGTACATGTATTTCAAAAACACATCAGGGAATTCTACGACATAGAGGGACTTTGGGGAGATGCCAAAGTAACCATGGTGGAGAGCAGCTACAATTCTTAAAAAAATGGCAAAAGAGAATAATCCAAATACCCCCCCTAAGAAACCGCGTTTTAGTTCGTGGTGGATATATGGTGTGGTAATCGCTTTAATTATCGGTTTCCAATTCTTTGGAGGCAGTACCTTTACAAATACTGAAAAGACTACAACTTCAGAACTTCAGGAGTTCTTGCGCAACGGTGATATTGACAAAATAATCATCATTACCAATACGCGCCAGGCCAAGGTCTTTTTAACCGATGAGGCCCTAAAAAAGGATGTGCACAAAGGAGTGGCCGAAAAACCATTGCTTCCATCCACAAGTTTGGTGCCCCAATATGTCCTGGACTATGGTGACCTACAGATATTTCAAAACGAAATTACCGAGATAAAAAAGGAGAACAACCTGGATACCATCATTGAGTTTGATACGGAATCCAATGTATTGGGTGAACTATTGCTCTCCCTGCTCCCATTTGCCCTGATCATAGGCATATGGATTTACCTGATGCGAAGAATGTCAGGCGGTGCCGGTGGTGGTGCCGGTGGTCAGATTTTCAATATTGGAAAATCAAAAGCCAAGCTTTTTGACGAAAAAACAGACACCCGAACCTCATTTAAAGATGTGGCCGGATTGGAAGGTGCCAAAGAAGAGGTCCAAGAAATTGTGGAGTTCCTTAAAAATCCTGACAAGTATACTTCACTAGGAGGTAAAATTCCTAAAGGAGCCTTGTTGGTAGGCCCTCCAGGAACAGGTAAGACCCTGTTGGCCAAGGCCGTGGCAGGAGAAGCCAAAGTGCCCTTTTTCTCACTGTCAGGTTCTGACTTTGTGGAAATGTTTGTGGGTGTAGGTGCATCTCGGGTTCGAGATCTTTTCAAACAAGCCAAGGACAAATCACCCGCTATTATTTTTATCGATGAGATTGACGCTATTGGTCGGGCCAGGGGTAAAAACAACTTCACCGGTTCCAATGACGAACGTGAAAATACATTGAACCAATTATTGACCGAAATGGACGGTTTCGGAACCAATACCAACGTAATTGTATTGGCAGCCACCAACCGAGCCGATGTTTTGGACAAGGCCTTGATGCGTGCCGGACGATTTGACCGTCAGATTTATGTAGACCTTCCCGATCTTAGGGAAAGAAAAGAAATTTTTGAGGTGCACTTGCGGCCCATCAAAACCGCAGAGACCTTGGATTTGGACTTTTTGGCCAAACAAACCCCTGGATTCTCTGGGGCTGATATTGCCAATGTCTGCAACGAGGCCGCCCTTATCGCTGCACGAAAAGAGAAAAAAGCGGTTACCAAGCAAGATTTCTTGGATGCGGTGGATCGAATTGTGGGTGGATTGGAAAAGAAGAACAAAATTATTACCCCAGAAGAGAAAAAGACCATTGCCTACCATGAGGCGGGCCATGCCACGGTAAGCTGGATGTTGGAACACGCCGCTCCTTTGGTGAAAGTGACCATTGTGCCCCGAGGACAATCCTTGGGAGCTGCATGGTACCTTCCTGAAGAACGTTTGATTGTACGCCCCGAGCAAATGTTGGATGAAATGTGTGCCACTATGGGAGGAAGGGCTGCTGAAAAGGTTATGTTCGATAAAATTTCCACAGGAGCATTGAGCGACTTGGAAAAAGTGACCAAACAGGCCAGGGCCATGGTCACCATTTATGGTCTTAATGAAACACTGGGGAATATTACCTATTACGATTCCTCTGGACAGAACGAATACGGTTTCACCAAGCCGTACAGCGAGGAAACCGCCCAAAAAATAGACTTGGAAATATCCAAGATGATCGAGGCCCAGTACCAACGTGCCATAAAATTATTGGCCGACAATAAGGACAAGCTTACGGAACTTGCCGAAAGACTCTTGGAAAAAGAAGTTATCTTTAAGGACGATTTGGAAAAGATTTTTGGCAGAAGACCATTCGAGAAAGAAGAATTGGAAACAGCAAAATAAGATTCAGGTTCAATTAAAAGAGTTTTAATTTGACATTGATAAAAAGTACTTGATACCATAAATGGGAGTTTTTAGCAAGCTTTTTGGAGGAGGAAAAAAGGTTTCTAAGGAAACTTTGGAAACCCGTGGAGAGCACATGCCAGATTTAAAAATTCCCGTGGATGAAAAGTTTACCATCTACTTTAAAAAAAATGGCGGCAAGTTTATTTATTGTGAGGACTTCTCTGAAGTGTCCGAAGCTCTAAAGAACATTATTTCAGAGAATGATTGGCAAAATCATCTCTTCTACTCCATGAACCCGCAGTTGGAAACACGGTTTGCCTCAGAAAAAATAGAGTTTACCCATAACAGGCAAGAAAGCGATATTTTCTTTACCACTTGCGAGCACTTGGTGGCCCATAATGGCTCCATTTTAGTATGCTCCAACCAAATCAAGGAAAAAAAGTTGAATGAACTCCCTTCAAACCTTATTGTCTTTGCCACAACAAGCCAATTGGTGGATTCAATCAGCGAGGCTTTAAAAATTATAAAGGAACGTTATCAGAAAAATATACCCAATAATATTACCACTCTAAAACACTTTCAACCTACACCGGAAAACAAAGATGATTTCCTTTCCTACGGAAGTGCTTCAAAAAATGTATATCTTTTACTCTTAGAAGATTATTGATTACATGAAAGAAATTCTTAGGCGCTCCATTACAGGGGTCATCTATGTGGTGCTTCTTTTGGGGTCTGTTTTTTTAAGCTCGGACGCCTTCGATTTTCTGTTTATGGCCTTTGGCCTGGCATGCCTTTACGAGTTTAAGCGGATTGTCCGCTTAAAGGGATATTACATTTTTGCCGCCTATTTGACACTTTGGTGGATTTTCATCTATTTAGTGCAGGAAGACACGGTGGTCACTATTTTAATGCTTCTTACCCTAACGGTGGATTTGGCTTTGCTCATGTTCCTATTTTCCAAAAGGCCCAAAAAGTTTACGGACTTTCAAAAGTTTGTGATTGCCGTCTTTTATATTGGTGGTGGATTTATTTTCTTGACCATGATTCCCTATAAAGAAGATAATTTTGCCCAATTTCTCATCATGGGCATATTTATCCTTATTTGGGTCAACGATACCTTTGCCTATTTGGTGGGCCGAACTTTGGGCCGAACAAAATTATATCCTGAAGTTTCTCCAAAAAAAACCATTGAAGGTTCTTTGGGAGGTCTTATTTTTGCATTGGCGAGCGCATACATCATGTCGTGCTATGAAACCAGATTATCCTTAACGGAATGGATGATATTGGCCACTGTAATAGTGATAGCAGGTAGTTTGGGGGATTTATTGGAATCCAAATTCAAACGAATGGCGGGTGTAAAAGACAGTGGGGCAATTTTACCGGGACATGGTGGAATCTGGGACCGATTGGACAGTTTGGTTTTTGCTGCACCATTCGCCTATTTAGTACTTAATCTATTTTCGTATGTTTCATAAAGAGGGGCAAAAAATAATCATCTTCACTTTTTTTATTGTGGTGGCAGCCATTCTTGCTGCACAGTTCTATATTGAGGTGGAATGGATTCGGTTTGCGGTACAGATTGCCGCTTTTGTGCTTCTCATTGCTATTTTACAGTTCTTCAGGAACCCCAGAAGATTGGTTACCCCAAATTTTGATGAGATTTTGGCTCCTGTGGATGGAAAAGTGGTGGTTATTGAAGAAGTGGACGAGCCTGAGTATTTTAAGGACAGGCGTCGGCAAGTATCCATATTCATGTCGCCCGTAAATGTACATGTTACCCGTTACCCAGCCAGTGGCACCGTAACCTATTCACAATACCATCCCGGTAAATATTTAGTGGCTTGGCACCCCAAGTCGAGCACGGAAAATGAACGAACCACAGTGGTGCTGCACACCCCAAAATTTGGTGAAATAGGCTATCGGCAAATAGCTGGGGCCATGGCACGGCGAATTGTAAATTATGCCGAAGAGGGTGAGCAAGTGACCCAAGGCCAAGATGCAGGGTTCATTAAATTTGGGTCCCGGGTGGATTTATTGTTGCCCCTAAACTGTAATATTACCGTTAAATTGGGCCAAAAAGTAACAGGCGCCAAAACATGTATCGCTTCTTTTAGAAAAGATGATGATGATTGACGAAGAACTACATAAGCAGTTTAATGATGCGGTGGCCTTTGTAAATGGGTATACCGAGCCGCTTCCTGCCGATCTTTTACTGAAACTCTACGCCTACTTTAAGATTGCCAACAAGAACTATGAAAATCCTGGGAGCAGAACTCCACTTATAAATGCTTTCAAGGCGAACGCTTTGTTCCAAGCAAAGAATATTAGCGTTAAGGAGGCTATGAAAAAATATATTGACTTGGTCAATTCTGAGGTGAGAAATCTTTAGGACACCAATTTGGGCGTTGCGAAGGATTTTTCATAATAGGTAAAATAGATGCCTCCAAAAATGGTGATGACAAAGTAGAGTGCCACAAAATAAACGCCTATGGACCAGTAGGCATTCAACCCAAACCAGTCATCTGTCATAAAAATCAATACCAAACCGGCCATTCCCCTTAAAATTTCAATCCAAGCCGCATATTTGGCTCTATCCATTAAGGTGGTATACCCGTACACACCCAAAAAGACAAAGGCGCCAAACAATAACAGTCCACTGACACCAATTTCTGAATAGCTGTAGAACATAAATAGCATCATGGCTGTGGTGACCACCAATTGAAAAATGGAATACCCTTTCAATGCTTTAGAAGATTCAGGCATGTATTTTTTAAAATTATAGACATCTTCAATAATCTGCACAGGATATTTTTCCTTCACATCGGCTGGGCGCCAACCTGTGGGCATAAACCAAATTCTGAGTTTGTCCCAATAACTATTTGTTCGCCAGGCATCTTTTATCAATCGCCATATATGCTGAAAATTGATAACGATGGGATTCCAGGTTTGTGCCGGTTTCAATACACCGTATTGAGGCGGTACTTCATCCAATTCTTCTTGGAACGTACCGAACATTCGGTCCCAAACACAAAAAATCTGCCCTAAATTCTTATCAATATATTCCGCATTGATGGCATGATGAACGCGATGCTGTGAGGGCGTCACAATAACATATTCCAACCAACCCATCTTCCCAATATGCTGGGTATGGTACCAGAACTGGGCAAATAAGTGGATGGGTGCCAAAACAGCAATGACTTGGTGGGGAACACCCAAAAGTGCTGCCGGAATGAGCAAAAGCGCAAAATACCCCAAAAGATTGGAAATGGGTTGCCGTAAGGCACAAGCCAAATTAAATTCCTCACTGCTGTGGTGGATTACGTGTTGGTTCCAGAAAAAGTTGACATGGTGACTCAACCGATGATTCCAATACCCTGCAAAATCCAATGCAATGAAGGCAACCACCCATACCAACCAAGTGGCCTTGATTTCGGTAAGGGCCAAATGCTCCAACAAAAAGGGGTAGGATACCAAAATGACCACAAGCCCCAATGAATCTTTTACCACATTGGTGAGCCCGGAGCTAAGGCTGCTCACCGTATCCATAATGTTGTGTTTCTGGTTCTTGACAAAATGGCCATACGCTATTTCAAAAAGAACCAACCCCAGAAAAAAAGGGGTAGCATACAACAAAGCCGTGGCGTAGGTTTCCATATTCTTAAATATATAAAAAAGAAGAATATACAAACAACTCCAATTGACAAAACCCAAGGGTCAATCAACAAAAAGACCAAGGAAATCTATTGCAAACTTGCCAAGCTTTTCTCCAAGGTCTCTATCTTGGCCACGGCATCGGCGGCTTTCTTTCGTTCCATCTTCACTACTTGCTCTGGGGCGTTGTTCACAAAACGCTCGTTGCTCAATTTTTTCTGCACCGATTTTAAAAAGCCTTTGGTGTACTTGAGCTCTTCCGTAATTTTTTGGATTTCCTCCTCCACATCGATGGCCCCGCTTATGGGAATAAAGTATTCGTTGCTCTTTACCCTAAAACTCAATGCCCCATCCAAGCTGGAATCCACTGTTTCCAATTTGGATAGATTGGCCAACTTCGTAATGATGGCATCCATTTGACTACCTACTTTTTCAGCATTCAGCATAAAAAGTTTCAAGGTTTCTTTCTGTGGAATGTTCTTTTCTTTTCGGATGGTTCGCACTCCTGAAATCACCTCAGCAGCAAAATCAAAATCGGAAATCAGTGATTTGTTAGCCTGTCCCGCTTTGGGCCAATTGGAAACAATCAACGCATTTTCTGGGGTTCGCTCCGTTATGTGCTGCCAAACCTCTTCGGTTAAGAAGGGCATAAAAGGGTGCAACAGTTTCAGGTTTTCCTCAAACAGCTGGATAACCGCATCAAAGGTGGTTTGGTCAATGGGCTGCTGATAGGCCGGCTTAACAATTTCCAACAACCACGAACAGAAATCGTCCCATACCAACTTGTAAATGGACATCAAGGCATCGGAAATTCGATATTTTGAAAAGTGGTCATCAATCTCAGCCAAAGTCTGATTCAATTTGGAGGTATACCATTCAATTCCCTTTTTTGCTGCTTTGGGTTGTGGAATAGCTGCAACCTCCCACCCTTTAATCAAACGGAAAGCATTCCAAATCTTATTGGCAAAGTTGGCCCCTTGCTGACAGAGTGCTTCATCGAACAAAAGGTCGTTGCCTGCTGCCGAACTCAACAAAAGTCCCACACGAACACCATCTGCACCAAAATCCTCTATCAATTTTAGGGCATCCGGAGAATTCCCCAACGATTTGGACATTTTTCGGCGTTGCTTGTCCCTAACCAAACCCGTTAAATACACATTATGAAATGGTTTTTCATCGCGGTATTCATATCCGGCCATAATCATTCGAGCTACCCAAAAGAACAGGATGTCAGGTCCCGTAACCAAATCATTCGTTGGGTAATAGTAGCTTACCTCCTCATTGTCAGGTTCTAAAATTCCCCCAAAAACACTGATTGGCCATAACCAAGAAGAGAACCAAGTATCCAGCACATCAGGGTCTTGGCGCAGGTCGGAGGCTTGGATATTGGGATTCCTGGATTGTGCCAATTTTAAGGCCTCTTCCAGAGTTTCAGCCACTACAAAATCATCCTCGCCATCTCCATAATAATAGGCAGGAATCTGCTGTCCCCACCATAATTGCCGGGAAATGTTCCAATCCCGGATATTTTCCATCCAATGACGGTAGGTATTATCGAATTTTGAAGGGTATAATTTAATATCCCCAGTTTTAAGAACGCCTTCAAGGGCCGGCTTGGCCATTTCTTCCATTTTTAAGAACCACTGGTCAGACAATCTGGGTTCTATCACGGCTTTCGTGCGTTCCGAAGTACCTACTTTGTTCAAATGCTGTTCCGTTTTCACCAAAAAGCCCTTTTCCTCCAATTCTTTTGAGATCTCTTTCCGCACCACAAAGCGGTCCTTCCCCTCATAATGTAGCCCAAAGGAATTTAGCGTTGCATCCTCATTGAAGATGTCAACAACATCCAAATGGTGTTTATCCCCAAGGTTTTTATCATTTTCATCATGGGCAGGAGTCACTTTTAAGCAGCCCGTACCAAACTCAATATCCACATATTCATCCTCAATGATAGGAATTACCCTGTTACAAATGGGAACAATGGCCTTTTTTCCCTTCAAATGACGGTAACGTTCGTCATTGGGATTAATGCAGATGGCAGTATCTCCTAAAATGGTCTCTGGTCGGGTGGTAGCTATGATCACTTTTTCATCCAAACCTTCTATGGCATAGGATAAATAGTACAGGTTTCCCTGCCGTTCCTCATAAATTACTTCCTCATCGGATAGGGTGGTTTTGGCCTCAGGGTCCCAATTCACCATTCTGTACCCCCTGTAAATCAGTCCTTTATTGTACAAATCCACAAAAACTTTGATCACGGAGGCTGACATATCGTCATCCATGGTAAATTTTGTGCGGTCCCAATCACAAGAGCAGCCCAACTTTTTCAATTGCTGAAGGATAACGCCTCCATATTCATTGGTCCAGTCCCAAGCGTGTTTTAAAAAGTCTTCACGGGAAAGATTGGCCTTGTTGATGCCCTCTTCCTTTAGTTTGGCCACCACTTTGGCCTCCGTGGCAATGGAAGCATGGTCCATACCAGGTACCCAACACGCATTCTTTCCCAAGAGTCGTGCCCTACGGATAAGGACATCTTGAATGGTATTGTTGAGCATGTGCCCCATATGGAGCACTCCGGTTACGTTTGGTGGGGGAATTACTATGGTGTAGGGTTCCCTGTCATCGGGTTTGGAGCTAAAAAAATTGTGCTTCATCCAATAGGCATACCACTGCCCCTCCACCCTATTGGGCTCATATTTTGATGGAATTTCCATTATTTCGGTATAGTTTTTGTTTAAAGGATACGGATTGGTTTATTGAAAGGAAAGCGTAATGTTAAATTAATGCTATTCTTCGGCTATAGGCCAATCCAGAAATACGAAACAAAAATAAGTAACGTTATTACATAACAAAAGAATTTTGGATGCAGGTGATAAAACATCTACATTTGAAGTTCACCCAAAAACCAAAAAAATGAAAAAAACTGTACTTATGTTGTTTGTTGGGTTGCTTTCCCTAGGAATCTACGCCCAAGACACGACTGCTAAAATTGAGTTTAAGAGTGAAACCATTGACTATGGTGAAATAGCCAAAGGCAGTGATGGAGTTCGGGTATTTGAATTCACCAATACCGGAACAGCCCCTTTGGTCATCAGCAATGTTAAATCTAGCTGTGGATGCACCATTCCCAAAAAACCTGAAGAGCCTATTTTACCAGGCAAAACAGGTCAGATTGAGGTAAAATATGACACCAACAGAGTTGGCCCTATCAGAAAAGCCATCACTGTAACTTCCAATGCCGATACACCTACCAAGGTTCTTAAGATAAAAGGAACGGTCAAGGCGGAAGGAGCCAAATAAGTGGAAAGAAAATTATTTTGAATAAAGAAGCCCTGAAAATTTCAGGGCTTTTTCTTTTTAATCATCGTCGAAGACCTTTTTCAGTACAAAGGTGAACAATAGGTCCTTGTTATAGCGCTCTATGAGCACTTTGATGCGCTTTCCTTCTTTTTCATTCAACATTTTAAGGACTTCCTGAAGTTTATAGCGGTGAATGCTTCTACCGTTCACAGCCAATATTACATCACCTTCCCGCAATCCCGCCTCAGCGGCTGGACTTCCTGCCCTGATACCTGAAACAACAATCTCTGGAACCAGACTCAAACGGGTTTTGTTTTCCAAGAGAATCTGCACATTACCAAAGGAGGAGTTATTATCTTCCCGTACTACCCCATCTAAACCTGCAATACTTTCGGCAATGTACCGTAATCCATTGTGCTGAAGGTCTATTCCTGCTAAATTATATTGAAAAGGAGTCCTAAAATTGCCATTCTTTTTTAGGGTGACCAGACCTCCCCTGTAATCGAAGGTAATATTGAACCGTTTCAAAATCTCACCACCAACACTTCCGTTTCGGTCACCCAAATTTTCTATAAATCCGAAAGATTCACGATATGGAAAAGCAGCTTTGGCGTCTTTGAGCTCAAAATCCCCAATTTTAACACCGTTTACTTTGGTGCGCTTCCCAAAAATATCCCCACTGAGACCTCGCCCCAAATAGTCCTCATAGTTCTTTTCAGGGATTTCCAACCCTTTTTCAGGTTGATGGAAAAGCCAAAGTGCATCGCTACTGCCGGTATCAACCAACAATTTGACAGGTATATTTTCGGAATCCTTCATCAGCACCGTTCCCTCCACATAGGCCTTTCTCTTTTCCACTGACAAAGGCAATGTTTGTGATTTTCTGTGCCGTTTATGTTCATAAAGTCGTGGGTTGTGAAGTTTAATGTTTTGGGAATTATAGTTGATCTCTACCACAAAATCCCTAAAAATTTCATAGCCCAAAATACCATGTACCGGTACGCCGAGGGAAGTGGAAAAGTTGATGCCTTTGTCCAAAACCACATACAAATCCTGTGAATAGTTTTTGGCTTTTCCCAACTTGAATGCATTTCCAGATGAACTCAAAGCCTTCATGGGCTCACCGCCACCCAGCCCCCTAACGGTAACTTCAGAAACATTGTTGATCGGAATTGAATCTTGATCGGAAAGATTGAAAAGAATAGGCTTGCTCACCCCGGAATCCAACACAAACTTAAGCTCCGTACCGTTGATATTGATCGGGATAATGATAATGTTGTTGATCAGCTCAAATTTTATTTTTTGGAATTTCTGGCCTTCGGGCAATTTGAATCCTTGCGCCGAAGCCATTAGGGGCGCCAACATTAAAAGAAGCACAAAAAAAGGCCAATTTTTTTTCAATTTACTTGCTTCTAAGTGGTTATGTCTACTAAATGTACAAAATAAACAAAGACCCTGTTCTTAATTTAACATTCCTAAAAGGATATAAATAATAGTGCAATGTGTTGTTTTCAACTGTTGGTTTTCCCATTTTTGCCTAAAATTTGTACATGCCACGTATTTCCAACAAGGGGAGGCAAATGCCTGCTTCTCCCATCCGCAAACTGGTTCCTTATGCTGAAGACGCTAAAAAGCGCGGAATCCATGTTATTCATCTCAATATTGGTCAACCCGATATAAAAACCCCTGAAGTTGCATTGAATGCGGTTAGGAACCACAACATTGAGGTGTTGGCGTACAGTATGACGGAGGGTTCTGAGGCCTATCGGGAGAAAATTGCCCACTATTATGCCAAAAAGGACATCCATGTTACGGCCAAGGACATTATTGTGACCACAGGTGGGTCCGAAGCACTCTCTTTTGCCATGGGCACTATTATGGATGCGGACGATGAAATCATCATCCCTGAGCCCTTTTATGCCAATTACAATGGGTTTGCTACGGCATCTGGGGTGAAAGTGGTTCCCATTGCATCATCCATCGAAAACAATTTTGCCCTTCCCCCTATTGCAGATTTTGAAAAGCTCATCACCCCAAAAACAAAGGCCATTCTTATCTGTAACCCTGGAAATCCAACGGGATACCTATATAGCAAAGAGGAAATCCAACAATTGGCCACTTTGGTCAAAAAACATGACTTGTTCCTGATTGCCGATGAAGTTTATCGGGAGTTCACTTATGATAACAAGTACCATTACTCCATTTTACAGGAAGATGGACTTGAGGCCAATGCCATAGTGGTGGATTCGGTTTCCAAAAGATATAGCATGTGCGGCGCCCGTATTGGGTGTTTGGTGTCCAAAAACAAGGATGTGATTCAAACTGCACTCAAGTTCGCCCAAGCGCGATTATCGCCTCCAACCTTTGCACAAATAGCCAGCGAAGCGGCTTTGGAGACCCCGCAATCTTATTTTGACAATGTTATTGAGGAATATGTAGCCAGAAGGAACATTTTGGTTTCAGAACTCCAAAAACTGGATGGCGTAAAAGTGGCCGTTCCCCAAGGAGCATTTTACTGTGTGGTGGAGTTGCCCATTGACGATGCCGATGATTTTGCCCAGTGGCTTCTGGAAAGCTTTGAAATTGATGGCAGCACCGTGATGGTGGCCCCGGCAGCTGGGTTCTATGCCACACCTGGTTTGGGAAAAAATCAGATCAGGATTGCCTATGTGCTGAAAAAAAGCCAACTTGTAAAGGCCGTACACATTCTGGGCAAGGCCTTAACATTGTACAATACCATTAAGTGAACCTGCATGAAAACATATCCTTAAAGCAATACAATACCTTTGGTATTGATGTGAAGGCCCGGTATTTTGTGGAAATTACTGGATTGGCACAATTGCAGAAAATTCTGGAACTGGAGGCTTATCCGAAGAAATTCATCATAAGTGGCGGCAGCAATATGTTACTTACCAAAGATATTGATGCCCTTGTGATGCACATCAACCTAAAAGGCATTAGCGTTGTTGATGAAAATGAAGATGATGTGGAAATCAAGGTCATGGCGGGTGAAAATTGGCATGAGCTGGTTTTGTGGAGCTTGGACAAAGGGTATGGCGGTTTGGAAAACCTATCGCTCATCCCTGGAAATGTGGGAACCGCACCGATTCAAAATATTGGGGCCTACGGTGTTGAATTGAAAGATGTCTTTGTGAGTTGCTCCGCTATGGAAATTGAGACCGGTGAACTAGTGGCGTTTGGCCATGATGCCTGCGAATTTGGCTACCGCGATTCCATTTTTAAAAATGAGGCGAAGGGGAAATATATCATCACTTCCGTAAACTTAAAATTGACAAAAAAGAACCATACCCTTTATACGGGATATGGCACCATAGAATCAGAACTCAAGGAAAAGGGAATTGTACACCCAACCATTAGGGATATTTCCAACGCCGTGATTGCTATTCGACAGAGCAAACTGCCCGATCCAAAAGAACTGGGAAATAGTGGAAGTTTTTTTAAAAATCCCGTTATTTCACAGAAAGCATACACAAAATTCATCAAAAAAAATCCCGAGGCGCCTTCCTATGAAGTGGACGGGGAACAGTATAAAATCCCGGCAGGGTGGCTCATTGAGCAATGTGGATTCAAGGGAAAACGATTCGGAGACGCTGGCGTGCATGAAAAACAGGCCTTGGTCTTGGTGAATTATGGAAATGCAACGGGAATGGAAATATGGAAATTGGCCCAACAAATCCAGAAAGAAGTGGCCGAAAAGTTCAAGATCAAAATTCAACCAGAAGTGAATATCATAAAATAACCCCCGCATTGAAACAATAACGGGGGTTATACCAAACCAAACTAACCAAAATCATTTATGTTGTATGAGCTCCAAGGCTCTTTCTTTTCAATTTCCAAGCCGGCAAATAAAGCTTTTTCTACCTTAGCTTTGTTCTATATACGATATAAATCCTATTTTAGATTTTAGCCCCTTAAAATTTTATCATATTGCACCCTAAATGAGCACACTGATCGAGAGACATATTGTTTCACTACTGGCTGAAAAGGACGATAAAGCCATATCCTTATTGTATGAAAACTACGGGGATACACTCTTTGGTGTGGCCTATAAGGTGGTAAAAGATGAAGATTTGGCCCAAGATGTGCTTCAGGAAAGTTTCATCAAAATCTGGAAAAAAGCCGATACGTATGATGCTTCCAAGGCCAAACTTTTCACCTGGTTGTTCCGAATTACCCGCAACACCGCCATCGATAAATTAAGAAGTGTAAATAATAAATCGGACAAGGAAGTCCAAATAGACGTTTCAGACGTATATAATCTAGGAGTGAGTGGAATAAGTCCCGAACATCTCGATGTCCAGGAAAACTTGCACAAAATAGAGGAAAAGTACAGAATTGTTCTCGAAGCTCTGTTTTTTGAAGGAATGACGCAGCAAGAGGCAAGTGATGAACTGGATATTCCCTTGGGGACCATAAAATCTAGATTGAAGATTGGTCTTCGGGAACTTGGAAAGATTTACGGTACAACCATGACACTATTGTTATTGCTAAACTTATTGCCATGAAAGAAAAAGTTAAATTATTTTTAGATTCGGACATACTTGAAAAATATTTGGTTGGAGATGCTTCTAAAGAAGAAACGCTTCAAGCAGAACGGTATATTGCCATGTATCCCGAGGTAAGGGACGCCTATAATGAGCTTCAAGACAATTTGGAGACCTTTGCAAAGATGTATGCCAAGAAAACCCCTGAGGGCCTCAAGGAAATCATCATTTCCAGTGCCAAACAAGAAAAGGCCGTCTTCAAGAGGTTCTATAAATATGCGATTGCCGCAAGTGTGGCCATTATGATCTTTGCCGGGTCATCCTATTTCTTTTGGAGCCAAAACCAAAGTCTTCAAGAAGAAAACACCTTGGTCAATAACAAAATCAAGTATTTGGAAGACAATATGAAGGACCAACTGGAAGACATGCGGAACCAGTTTATCGTCCTGAACAATCCAGATACCCGAAAATATCAGGTGAAAGGCCAGCGTGAAGGAAAAGAGCTCAAGGCCATCGCCTATATCAACCCCGTTAAAAAATTATCGTACATCAATGTGAGCAATGTGCCCCAACTACCGGAGAACAAATGCTTTCAAATGTGGGCTGAGGTCAATGGCGAGTTGGTAAACTTGGGTGTCATCAAACAATTTGATGATAAAGGGAAACTTCTTGCCCTACCCTATGCAGACAAGGCTGTAAGCTATATTACCATTGAGCCCGAAGGTGGAAACACCTCCCCATCAGTGGAAAATATCGTGGCCAATATCAACTATTAGGCCATTCGCCTGAAAGTATTCCCGAAGGGGACCGACTTTAGATGGGTATTTTATACCTTTGCATAAAAGTTGGATTATGAAGTTAGCATTGTTGACCATAGGTCTATTGGCATTGGCATTCGCCGGAATAGCCATTAAAATCTGGGGTAAAAAAGACGGAAAGTTTGCTGGCACTTGTGCGAGCCAAAACCCCTACTTGAACAAAGATGGGGAAGCTTGTGGTTTCTGCGGAAAGCAACCGGATGAACAAGAGTGCAAAAGAGACAGCATGCCGGAACTTCAGTAACCCTCCTTTTGCAATCCGTACCGCAAAATCACATTTTTGGAGAAAACCGAACAATCCATTAAGGAAAACATTCAAAAGGCCAAACAAGGCAATCAGATTGCCTTTAGCACGCTTTTGGACACTTTTTGGAACGATGTTTATGGGTTTCAGTTACTGCGGACCAAAAATGAGAACGATGCCGAGGACATCACCATCCGCACCTTTTCCAGGGCTTTTGACAAAATAGATACTTACGATGACACCTACGAGTTCAAAACTTGGCTCATCACAATTTCAAAAAACTTGCATGTGGACCTCATCCGTAAAAGAAAGCGAAGCTTTCTGGATGAAATGGAGTCCAAAGGAGACGAGGTGAAAAAAGTGCTCGATGAAACCCCAACAGTTGAAGATAGGCTCATCACAGAACAGAATCTTGCCAATTTGTTACAGGACATCAAAAAATTGAAGCCCCATTATCAAAAAGTCATCAACCTTAGGTATTTCAATGAATTGAGCTATGCCGATATCGCCAAAGAACTCAATGAACCCGTGAACAACATCAAGGTAAAGCTCCTGCGTGCCAAAAAGCTTTTGGCCGAAATCATCAAAAAAAAGTGAGCCGTTTCAACGGTATAAGTTTCCTTCCCAGTTTCGTATCTTTGTAAACCAAATTTTGTTGTATGAGCACAAGCGTAGCGGAAAGCGTACATCCTCCAAAAGGAAAACCAAAATGGCTCAGGGTTAAGCTCCCCACCGGAAAGAAATACACCCAGTTGCGGGGTCTGGTGGACAAGTATGACCTGCATACCATCTGTACTTCGGGAAGTTGCCCCAATATGGGTGAGTGCTGGGGCGAAGGCACCGCTACCTTTATGATTCTGGGAAACGTTTGTACCCGTTCCTGCGGCTTCTGTGGTGTAAAGACGGGCCGGCCGGAGAGTGTGGACTGGGCAGAACCCGAAAAAGTGGCACGTTCCATAAAGATCATGAACATTAAACACGCCGTCCTCACTTCAGTGGATAGGGACGACCTAAAGGATATGGGCTCCATTATCTGGGCCGAAACGGTAAAAGCGGTTCGGAGAATGAACCCGGAAACCACCATGGAAACCCTTATACCCGATTTTCAGGGTATAGAATCCCATTTGGACCGGATTTTGGAAGTGGCACCCGAAGTGATTTCCCATAATATGGAAACCGTGAGAAGGCTTACCCGTGAAGTTCGGATTCAGGCTAAATACGACCGAAGCTTGGAAGTATTGAACTATTTGAAAAAAAATGGGGCCAACCGAACCAAATCAGGAATCATGTTGGGCTTGGGTGAAGAAGAAGATGAGGTCATTGCCACCATGGAAGACCTGAGAAAAGTAGATGTTGATGTGGTCACCATTGGACAATATCTCCAACCTTCCAAAAAACACCTCCCTGTAAAACAGTTCATTTTGCCGGAACAGTTCAAAAAATATGAGGAAATCGGATTGGAAATGGGGTTTCGACATGTAGAAAGTGGTGCGCTGGTTCGCTCTTCCTACAAAGCCCATAAACATATACAGTAGGTCGTCTGACCTGCCCACCTTATCATGAAAAAAATTGTAATCGGCATTAATGGCTTTGGCCGAATTGGAAGGACGCTTTTTAGACTACTACAAGACCATCCAAATATTACTGTGGCCGCCATTAACGATGTGGCCGATGCCAAAACGCTGGCCCATCTCCTGAAATATGACAGCATTCATGGTTCACTACCTGCTGATGTTGTTTCTAATGGCAATTACATTATTGTAAATGGAGAAAAAGTCAGTGTGCTTAATCATCAGCATCCCAAAGACATCGACTGGAAAGCTCATGGGGTTGACCTTGTGGTGGAGTCCACTGGAAAATTCAAGAAAAGACAGGATTTGGAGTTTCACCTGAAAAATGGAGCCCAAAAAGTGATTCTTTCCGTGCCACCAGAGGATGAATCCATACAAATGGTGGTTTTGGGCGTAAATGAAGGGATTCTATCCAATGAGGACGACATCATTTCAAACGCTTCATGTACCACCAACAATGCGGCTCCCATGATTAAGGTGGTAAATGAACTGTGTGGAATTGAACAGGCCTATATTACCACGGTGCATTCCTACACTTCGGACCAAAGACTGCATGACGGCCCGCATCGCGACCTGAGAAGATCTCGGGCGGCCGCGCAATCCATTATTCCAACCACAACGGGAGCTGCCAAAGCCTTGACAAAAATTTTTCCTGATTTATCAGATGTCATTGGAGGATGTGGCATTCGGGTTCCCGTGCCCAATGGTTCCCTTACCGACATCACTTTTAATGTTAAAAAGGAGACTTCCATTGAAGAAATAAATGCTACCTTTAAGAGATATGCTGAAAATGGATTGAAAAACATCCTTCATTATACGGAAGACCCCATTGTTTCCATCGATATAAACAATAGTTATCATTCTTGTACGTTTGATTCTTTGATGACATCCGTTATTGGAAAAATGGTGAAGATTATCGGATGGTATGACAATGAAACTGGATATTGTTCCAGAATTATTGATTTAATAGCTTTGCTTATAAAGAAAGAATACGTTTGACCTCGAACTTACTACACAAATGGATTGGCGCTAAGACGCTGTTTCTGCTGTGCATGTTAATGTGCACCCAAGCTTTCTATGGTCAAAATCAAAAAGATATAAGTTCCACGGCCAAAGTACAGGCCATCTTTGACGAATTCACCGAATACAGGCATCAAAATAAGTTGGACAAGGCCCTTGAAACCTTGGATGAAGCCGCCAATATTGCCGAAAATAATGAGGATGTAAAGCTTTTGCTGGACACCTACCACCAATATGCCCGTTTATTTTTGGAAGAAGGTGATAGGGAAACCGCTATTTTTTATTGGGATCGAGCCAGCATTCTACTAAAGGATATCAGTTATTCCTATGGCCAAGCTTTTCATTTGTATTTGGATGCCGCTCTGCGTTTTGAGGAGGGCAATAACTTTCAATCCCTAAAATCTTTGGAAGAATCCAGAATGCTGAGCAACAACAGGAATCTCAGCAACAATATCCTTCTCCTGGAAGCCTATATTTTTACGAACATCGAAAAATATGACGATGCCATAAAAAACCTGCATGCCCTTATTGTTAACTCAGACGATAAAGAACGAGCTTATCTAGCTACAAAAGCAAACCTTCAATTGGCCAAAATCAGTATGGAACTGAATGATACCGAAGAGGGGATTGTGCACTCAAAAGCTGCACTGGAATTGGCAGAAAAGCATGGGTTTTCCAAAGAAATACGGGCAGCGAATGAACAATTGTCCAACATTTACGAGGTTATGGGGCGATATAATGAAGCCCTGACCTACAACAGAGCTCTAGAGAGCATCAAAGATTCCATTTTTAATATAGAAAAGGCCAAACTGGATGCCAGTACCGCAGACAAAATTCGGTTTGAGCACCAAATGAATGAAATAAACAAGCTCCAAGCCAAAAACGAGGAATTGAGCGAATCCAAGAACCGTTCGGAGATCACTGCCATATTAACCTCCGCATTTTTGACCATCATCTCTTTACTGGCAGTATCGCTTTTTAGGAACAACCAAATCAAGCTCAAGACCAACGACCTATTATATACCAAGAACAAAGAATTGGAGTTGGCCAGGGATTCTGCGGTTTCCGCCATGGAGGCAAAGACCAATTTCCTCTCTACGGTTACCCACGAACTTCGAACACCTCTTTATGCCGTGACCGGGCTCACGCACTTATTGCTGGAGGAAAATCCGGCAGAGCACCAAAAAGAACACCTGAAATCATTGAAGTTTTCAGGGGAATATTTGTTGAATTTCATCAACGACATCCTTCAAATCAACAAGATAGATGCTGATAAGCTGGAACCCCTGAACATTGAGTTCAAATTGGAAAAAGTGCTTACCGATGTTGTGGATTCCTTACAGCAAAATGCAAACGAGAACAAATCGAAGCTTATTTTGGATTATGACCCCAACATTCCCCAAACCCTGCTTGGAGACCCGATCAAGTTATCACAAATCTTCATGAATCTTGTGGGGAACGCCCTTAAGTTCACCAAAAATGGGAAAGTGGAGGTCATTGCCAAATTGTTGAAAAAAGAGGAAGATCAAGTAAAACTTTACTTTGAGGTCAGGGATAGCGGTATTGGAATTTCAGAAGATAAGCAGAAAAATATCTTTGACAGTTTTGAACAGGGCTCCATCCAAATCAATAGGGAATATGGAGGCACCGGACTTGGACTTACCATAGTAAAAAGCTTACTTGGTCTCTTTGGAAGCACCATTCAATTGGAAAGTGAATTGGGCCATGGAAGTTCCTTCTTCTTTGAAATGGACCTAAAATGTGATGATAAAGCCATTGATGAAGTTGCTTTTGAACTAAATCCTGAAGAATTTGACTTTAAGGGACTCCACGTATTAATTGTGGAAGACAACAAGATCAACCAGGTCATCACCAAAAAAATGCTCACCAAAAAAGAGATTACCTGCGATATTGCCAATAATGGTAACGAGGCCATTGACATGGCCAAGGCAAACACTTATGACTGCATTCTAATGGACATCCACATGCCGGGCATCAGTGGTGAAGAGGCCACACGCCAGATCAGAAAGTTTGATCCGGATATCCCCATCATTGCACTGACCGCAATCTCTTTGGATGACAGTCTGGAAAGTTTTTACAAAGCCGGTTGCAACGACGTGGTCACCAAACCTTTTAAACCCGAGGTGTTCTATCAAAAAATTGGTGAAAATATCTTTAGACGAAAAATGGAAGGTTTGGTTTAGATCAGACTTTTAATGATTTGTTCCAAGTATATCCCGTCTTCAGAGCCAAAGCTGTGGGCAACTTCCAAATAGAACAAATTTTTTACCCTGCCCTTTAAGCGTACATAGTCCTTTTCCGTGGTCAAGACCATCCCATGATTCCCGAACTGCTCAATTTCCTTGTCCGAGAAATTATGATGATCTCCAAACTCAAAATGCTCAAACTGCAATCCCAAGGACTTTAAATGGTGTACCAACGGTCCAGGTGAGGCAATGCCCGTAACCAATGCCATATGCTTCTTTTTTACTGTTGAAAGTTCAAAATGTTCCACCCCTTCGCCCTTAAGCACATTGTTGTATTCCAATTTAGAAAACAATACTTTCTGATGTGGTAACGGTTTTATTTTTTGGAGAATCAATGTTTGTTCTTCTTCCGAAAATACTTCAGGGCATTTGGTAACAATAATAATATTGGCCCGCCTTGCCTCTCTTTTACTGTCTCTCAGATTTCCCGTAGGGAGGTACCAATCATCAGTATAAAGATGTCCGTAGGCCGTCAACAGGATGGAAAAATCTGGTCTTACCCTTCTATGCTGAAATGCGTCGTCCAATAAGATAATTTCTGGTTTCACCAAGGCTTCCAACTGGGCAATCCCGTTCCTTCGGTCGGTATCAACTGCCACGGTGATTTCAGGGAATTTTTTGTGCAATTGATAGGGTTCATCTCCCAAATCCAACACGGAACTGTTTGCATTGGCCATTAAAAATCCTTTGGATTGCCGTTTATACCCACGACTCAGTACAGCAATTGTATGACCATCCAACAACCTGACCAGATATTCAATCATGGGGGTTTTTCCCGTCCCACCAACACTTAAATTGCCCACACAAAGGGTTGGCGTTTTATAAGATTTGGATTGAAAAACTCCAGTATCGTATAGAAAATTTCGCAAATGCACGATTAGGGCATAAACCAAAGAAAACGGGAACGCTATTTTGCGAAGCAATTGCAGCATGGGGCGAAAATATAATATTTTATCTTTAGCCTACTTAAGAAAAACCAAATGACCGTAAAGGATATTACAAAAATACTGGAAGAACTGGCTCCTATGGCCCATGCCGAGGATTTTGACAACGTTGGATTACTGGTGGGAAATCATAATATGACCGTAAATGGTGTCTTGGTCACGCTGGACACGTTGGAAAATGTTGTGGACGAAGCCATTGCTAAAAATTACAACTTAATTGTCAGTTTCCATCCCATCATATTCAGTGGTCTCAAAAAACTTACTGGCAGTACGTATGTGGAACGTGTGGTCATGAAGGCCATCTCCAATAACATTGCCATTTATAGCATGCATACGGCCCTGGACAACAGCAAACATGGGGTAAATGCCAAGATTTGTGAGGTATTGGGCATCCAAAATCCAAAGATTCTGATGCCCAAGAAAGGAACCATCAAAAAATTGACCACCTATGCACCCAATGGAGAATCAGAAGCTATAAAGTCGGCTCTTTTTGGTGCCGGAGCAGGTGAAATTGGAAAATACAGCAATTGCAGTTTTAGCTTGGAAGGCAAAGGAAGTTTTGTCGCCGGTGAAGAAGCCAATCCAACGGTTGGAAAAATTGGGGAGGTCCATGTGGAAAAAGAAACCCAGATCAATGTGATCTATTCTTTTGAAAAAGAACAAAAAATCCTTGAAGCACTTTTTAATGCCCATTCCTATGAAGAGGTGGCCTACGAAATCTCTGCACTGGAAAACATAAACCAGGACATTGGCATTGGCATGATGGGCAC
Source organism: Muricauda sp. MAR_2010_75 (assembly GCF_000745185.1). NCBI lineage: Bacteria > Pseudomonadati > Bacteroidota > Flavobacteriia > Flavobacteriales > Flavobacteriaceae > Allomuricauda > Allomuricauda sp. MAR_2010_75. The sequence goes on along the minus strand of NZ_JQNJ01000001.1, from coordinate 2,609,694 downwards.
ACTGGAAGATGAAATGGATGAAATGGCCTTTTTGCAGTATGTCAAGAAGAAAATGAACGCATCCATGGTGCGCCATTCCAAATTGCTTGGAAAGAAGGTAAAACGAGTGGCGGTTCTGGGAGGGAGTGGCTCCTTTGCCATTTCGGCCGCTAAAAAGGCAAAAGCGGATATTTTTGTGACTTCTGACCTAAAATACCACCAGTTTTTTGAGGCCGAAAACCAGATTGTCCTTGCCGATATTGGGCACTTTGAAACTGAGCAGTTTACAAAAGATTTATTGGTTGATTATCTTACAAAAAAAATTCCTAATTTTGCAGTCTCTTTATCGGAGAGTAAAACAAATCCCATCAAGTATTTATAAATAATATGGCGAACAAAAAAGAAAGCACCGTGGAAGAAAAATTGAGAGCATTGTACGATCTACAGCTCATTGATTCCAGGGTTGACGAAATACGCAATGTACGAGGTGAACTCCCATTGGAAGTACAGGACTTGGAAGATGAGGTATTGGGTCTAAAAACCCGTATGGACAAACTAAAAACGGACGTTGAGACCATCAATTTTGAAATCACTGCCAAGAAAAATCTTATTGAAGAGTCCAAAGCGCTTATTAAAAAATACGCTGAGCAACAAAAAAATGTGCGAAACAGCCGAGAGTTCAACTCCTTGAGCAAGGAAGTGGAATTCCAAGAATTGGAAATTCAATTGGCTGAAAAGAACATTAAAGAATTCAAGGCACAGATTGAGCAGAAAAAAGAAGTGATTGCTGAGACCAAAGAAAAACTTTCGGAGCGTGAAGGCCACTTGAAGCACAAAAAAGGTGAATTGGATGCCATTCTTGCTGAAACAGAAAAAGAGGAAAAAGCCCTTTTGAAAAAATCAGAGGAATACGAAGAAAAAATTGAAGACCGTTTGGTTCAAGCGTATAAAAGGATTCGCACCAACGTAAAAAATGGTCTTGCCGTGGTTCCTGTGGAGCGTGGCGCTTCTGGAGGTTCGTTTTTCACCATTCCACCCCAAGTACAGGTGGAAATTGCTTCCCGTAAAAAAATCATTACGGATGAGCATAGTGGACGAATCTTGGTAGATCCACTATTGGCAGAGGAAGAGCAAGAAAGAATGCAAGGTTTGTTTGCGAAGCTATAATTTGCATTTCCTATAAAATTAAAAGCCACTTTTTAAGTGGCTTTTTTATTGTGCCTTTGTCATTCCGAACTCGTTTCGGAACCCCATATCACCTTATAGTTTTGAGAAAATTCGCAAGATTCGTGTGAAAAAGATTTCTTGACTACCTCTCCATCAGTGCGACCCTGAAATGAATTCAGGGTGACGGGTTTAACCCAAACAATATATCTTCGAGAAAATTGGTGAAATTCGTGTCGAACTAAAAATATAAAGAGCTTTGCTAATCCTCTTCTAAAAGTTCCAAGATTTTATCTTCCACTTCTTTGGTTTCCCATTCTTCTGAAATATTTGGAATTTTCAAGATTTCCTGCATAATATCTTCCTGTTTGTCCCCAATGGCCAAAGCTTCGGCATAAGGCCTTTCAGAGAAGGTCACCCTGCTATACACTGGAATCCATTTGTCTGGATGTTTGGAAGAAAACCACTTTTCAATCTTCTTTTGCAGCAGAAACTTAGGGTCAGCCGTTTTACTGCTCATCTCTACAAAATTTCGGTAACTGAGCTCGGCAATGGCATCGGCATTGGGTTTTCGTTCTTCTTGGTATTCTTTAAAAATGGCATCCCAATTGTCTCCATGGGTTTCCATGAGCTCGTTCAGCACATAAATATCCTCAAAACCGGCGTTCATGCCCTGCCCGTAAAAAGGAACAATGGCATGTGCAGAATCCCCAACCAAGGCCACCTTATCCCAATAAGTCCAAGGATAGCATTTCATGGTAACCATGGCACTCGTTGGGTTTTTGAAAAAATCTTGGGATAGATTCTCAATATTCTTTTTCACATTTGGAAAATAGGTTCTAAAAAAGCTTCTAGCCTGATCTTCTGTAGTGATACTTTCAAAGGAGACTTCTCCCTCAAAAGGCAAGAACAGCGTACAGGTAAAACTTCCATCGATATTGGGCATGGCTATGAGCATGAATTTGCCCCTTGGCCAAATATGAAACGAATTCTTGTCCAATTTATGGGTACCATCCGCATTGGCGGGAATGGTCAGCTCCTTGTACCCTACATCGATGAAATCTTGGGAATAATCAAACCGGCTTCGGCGCTGCATTTTGTGCCTTACCCGCGAGAAAGCGCCATCACACCCGAAAACAAGGTCGTATTGATATTCCTTCCACTCGCTCTTTTCTGTTTCTCCAGTATAGATTTTAGCTTCGGGAAGGTTTACATCCCATACTTTTTCATTGAACCGGAAAACAGTTCCGGCCTCTTCAGCCAAATCAATCATTTTTTTATTGAGAATCCCACGGGAAATGGACCAAATGGCCTCTCCTTCCTTTCCATATTTTTGAAAATAGACTGGTTTTTCATTTACGTGCATCGCGCGCTTGTCCAAAGGAATGGCAATCTCCTTGATGCGTTTTTCCAAGCCTACTTTTTGCAATGAACGCCAACCCCTATTGCTCATAGCGAGGTTGATGGAGCGACCTGAAAATTTAATGGTCCTGATATCCGGCCTACGGTCAAATACCGTAACCGAATGTCCTTTTTTACGTAGATAAATGGCTAAGAGCGAACCCACCAATCCGGAACCGATGATGGCTATGTTTTTAGGCGTCTGTGTCATAAATGCCGAATGGCGAATTCCAATTAAAGCATAAAAATACGGAAATTGGGTGGTATACGCTGTTTTAACATAGTCTATCAGAAAATCAATCTGTTACAAAACCAAATACCTAGAGCAGCCAATACATCACCCATTTTTAACACTTCTTTAAAGTCTTTTGGTATCCATCTTGCCGTATATATATTAAAATATTCCGCTTCGGCGTCCATATATATGCAAAAAGTCCTTCCCAAAACTTGCGAAGGACTTTTTCCCTTTTTAGGGTATCTGTTTCTTATTTCAAAATCTCGTCCACAATGCCGTATTCCACAGATTCTTCAGCACTCATCCAATAATCCCGATCAAAATCTTTCATGACCTTATCAAAAGGTTGACCACAATTATCCGCTAGAATCTGCGCACCCAATTCCTTGGTCTTTATAATTTCCCGTGCTTGAATTTCAATATTGGAAGCTTGGCCACGAGCACCTCCGCTGGGTTGGTGAATCATGACCCGTGCATGGGGCTGAATGAACCGTCTTCCTTTTTTTCCTACGGATAGAAGGATTGACCCCATGGAAGCCGCCAAACCGGAGCAAACCGTTGATACGGGACTTTTAAGTTGTTTTATCGTGTCATAAATGGCAAAACCGGAGGTTACATACCCTCCAGGGCTATTGATGATCAATTGAATTTCCTTGTTATTTAGCAAATCCAAGTACAGCAGACGATCTATGACGTGTTTTGCAGAATCATCATCAACCATTCCCCACAAAAATACCTTTCGCTCTTCTAGCAGTTTTTCTTGGATCAATTCTTGAACCTTTCCTTTCTTTGAACTCATTTTTTATTTGTTGAAAGTTTCAAAAATAATCAAATTCCAAGGAAATATTGGTGCATTATCCGCTTTTGTCCAAATACGGTGACTGCGGCTTTATTTCTACCTTTTGAGCGACCACATCTTTGATGGGAATTATAAATTTTCCGGCTTTGGTCACCAAGGTAAGACTATTGTTATCAATGGCCTCAATGGTCCCCGCATCGGCACCGATTGTTATTTTATCACCCACAGCATAGATTTTTCTGGTATAGTAAGAGCGCAGGATATCTGCAATGACATCTTTGGAGCCCAATCCCAGTCCCAAACCAAAGGCCAAGAGAAAGGAAGCCAAAATCAAGGTGATGTTGTTGGTAATTATGGTCGTGTCCACCCCAGCTTGGTTCAAAGCGGTTATCGACATAAAAACAATGATGATGTAGAACAAGAGGTTACTTACCAGATTTGAGCCTCCCAATTCCAAAGAATCGAACAACCGTTTTACGGTATTCTTTACCAAGTTTCCAATATAGAATCCTATCATAAGTAAAACCAGTGCACTGAAGAATCTAGGCAAATAGCGCAAAAGATTACCTATTTCGGTGGAAATGATTTTCCAATTGAGTATATCGGCAGCCACAATAAAAATTACCAGCACTAGTCCCCACTTTACAAATCCCAAGATTATTTTTATAATGTCCACTTTTACATCCCCCTTGCCAAAAATATCCATGTCGTTGATTCGTTCACTGAGTGCATTTGCCTTGGTGAGCTTTAAAATTTTTCCCAAAAGGAACAGTGCTATTTTTATGACCAACCATCCCAGGACAAGAACGGTAATTGCTCCTATGATCTTTGGAAGTACCACGGCTATTTCCTTTCCCATTGCCGATAGTGAATCAATTGTGAGATTTTTCCAGTTGTTCAGTGTTTCCATAGTTGTTGTTTATTTATGTTGTAGTTAGTTCTCTCCCAAGGTTCTGAAAAGTTTTCGCAAAGCGCTGCCCACATTAAGGGAAAACAGTGCAGCCATATCCATGATCAACTTTGCCGCTGCAATGTCGTTCATTACTTTTTGCTTCATTTCTGGAGGGGCCTCCTTAAGCGAAGCCTCCAATTGTTTAAACGGGTTCCTGTGTTTCTTAGCCATCTATTGTAGGGTATTATAGATTTGCATTAGTTTTTCCTTTGCGCGCTTTAATCGCATTTTCACCGCACTTTCCCCAATCTCCATTAGGCTTACCAATTCTTTGATACTGGCGCCATCTTGATACTTCAGCAATAAAAGTGATTTATCTTCAACTGAAATCAGCTCCAAGGCTTTTTTTAGCTTCTCGGCTTTCATTTCATATAGGCTCTCATCGGGAACTTCGGTCTTCAACTTGTATTCAGTTGCTTCTACCGGAATTGATTGATCCCGCATCTTACGCTGTTTGTTCCGGTTTACATAGTTGACACAAAAATTATAGGTGAAGGAATATAACCACGTTGAGAATTTGGACTTCCTTTTGAACATTTTCAATTTAATGAACAACTGTAAAAAAACATCTTGGGTCAAATCCTCGGCTTCGTCGTCCGATTTGGCAAAACCACAGCATTTATTGTACACCATTTTGGCATAACGATCATACAATAGACCAAACAGCAAAGGGTCATTGTTTGCAACTATCTGTTCCACTAATTCCTCATCCGAAAGATGGGTACACAGGTCTTCCGTTTCCAAAGATGCTTTGTCGGGGTTACTTATAATTATTAGAAACAGCCTTTTAAGAAAAGTCACTTTGTTGGGTTGATTTAATTTGATCTCTCGAAAAAATGGCGCGCAAGATACCAAAAACATGGTATATTTGATTAAAAATCAGACATGAAGCCCATATATCCACTCCTTATCCTTTCGTTGGTACTTTTCATCGGTTGCAAAACCGAACCCAAAACTTCAAATGCAGAAGCACAACCGGAAGCTGAAAAGACCATTCCTGAAAAAATTGCCGATGCCCATGGCTATGAAAACTGGAAGTACGTTTCCGAAATCACCTTCACTTTTAATGTGGACCGGGACAGCACCCATTTTGAGCGAAGCTGGGTGTGGAAACCCAAGATGAATGAGGTAACCGCCATATCTGGCGAAGATACGTTGACGTATAATCCAAAATCCATGGACAGCATTGCCTATAAAAGAAACAGTGGTTTCATCAATGACCGTTATTGGCTTGCTGCCCCTTTTAACTTAATGTGGGACTCCAACAGCTATACTTTTGAACATACCGAAGCTGAAAAAGCACCTATTAGTGGGGAAAACATGCAAAAATTGACCATTGTATACAAAAATGAGGGTGGGTATACTCCCGGTGATGCATACGATTTTTATTTTAAGGATGATTACATCCTAAGGGAATGGGTCTACCGAAAATCCAACCAAGAGGAGCCTTCTTTGGCCACTACCTGGGAAAACTACAAAAATATAGGGGGATTAGAGATTGCCCAAGACCACAAAAAGGGAGATGGCAGTTTTCACCTCTACTTTACCGGTTTGTCCGTAACGGAATAGCAACTTTTATTTTCGTTTTTTCTGAAGGAAAAATGTAATCCCCAAAACCAGTAGGGCCAAGCAAAGTAGTATAATAAAACTGTAGTTCAGGGAAGAACTTTCGGCAACAAATCCTAGAATCACCGGACCCAACAAAAAGCCCATATAACCCGCTCCTGCAATAAAAGCAACCCCTTGAGAGGAATCCACTCCCTTTACATTGCCCCCAATTCGGAATAATTCGGGAACAATTACCGAGAAACCGAGACCGCAAAAAGCGAAGCCGATAATGGACCATGTGGTCTGCTGTGTCAATACCAAAACAAAACCAATAGCTGCAATAAAAGCACCCAGTCCCACTATTTTTATGGGACCGATTTTGGCACTGATTCCATCTCCAAGAAACCGACCCAAAGTCATTGTAGTTGAAAATGCCAAAAATCCGGCTCCAATGAGCATTTCAGGGGCCATGGTCATTTCTTTTAGGTAGAGTGCGCTCCAATCAATGATAGCACCCTCCCCACCAAACGAAACAAAACCAATAATGCCCAACAATAATAGGGGTTTAAAGAGTTTTAGACTAAAAGGTTCCTTTTCCACTGGGGCGGCCACTACGTGGATGTAATGTTTCTTCAGAAAAAAATTGATGACAAATACCAAAATCACGGTAATGCCCATGTGCAAAACGGGGTTTCCAATCACTGGGATCAGAAAACTGCCCAGCCCCACCAAAATACCACCCAAACTAAAAAAACCATGTGCGGCTGACATAAAATTTTGCTTCTCCTCTTTTTCAATCTCCGTGACCAAAGTATTAATGGCTATATCAATAAAACCATTACTGGCACCAAAAAGGTACAAAGCCGCCATCAACAAATAATAATTGGATGCCATAAGGGGCAACATGGCCGTTACGGAGACAAACACCACCCCGTACCACGATGCCCGGCCCACACCAAGTTTGTTGATGATCTTGGAAGCCACTGGGAAAATGGTAAAAACTCCTAAAGACAAGCAAAATAAAGCGATGCCCAAATCAGCCTTATCTATGCCCAATTTTTCCTTGACGGAAGGGATATAAATGGCCCAGGTACCGAACCAAATATTGATACTGGTAAATACCCATGCCGCCCCAAAATATCTTGGTTTGGATAAAATGAGCCACAGGGATTTCATAAAGTTAAAGGGTTTGGTTGGTTCATTATAGCGCTTTGTGCTTATTTGTCCTGTATTCCAGCTTTTAAAATCTGACCAAAACGGAACATATCCTCAAAAGAGCAATAGAACGGGGCTGGGGCCAATCGAATAACATTAGGCTCACGCCAATCGGTGATGACTCCGTTTTTCATAAGATAATCGAACAGAGGCCGTCCTTCGCCATGCAAAAAAACAGAAAGCTGACAACCACGTTCTTTTGGAGTGATGATTTCAAATGAACTTTCCACTTGTTTGTCGATTTCATGCAAAATGAACTCCAAATAGTCCACAATGGTCCTTTGCTTTTCAATAAGGGCATCCATACCCACTTCATCAAACAATTCCAAAGACGCCAAGTATGGCGCCAGGGACAATATGGGAGGGTTGCTCAATTGCCACGCATCTGCCGATTCAATGGGGTCAAATTCAGGTTCCATTAAAAACCGAGTTTCTTTTTTGGTGCCCCACCACCCTTCAAAACGGGGAATGTCTTTTTTGCCCAAATGCTTTTCGTGCACAAAAATACCCGAAGCATTTCCAGGCCCACTGTTCATATATTTATAGCTGCACCAAGCGGCAAAGTCGGCATCCCAATCGTGCAGGTTCAATTTTACGTTGCCCACAGCATGGGCCAAATCCCAACCTACAAAAGCGCCTACTGATTTTCCCGCTTTGGTGATGGCTTCCATATCCAACACCTGACCGTTGTAATAGTTTACACCGCCCATCAACACCAAGGCGAGCTCCTCTCCTACTTCATTGATTTTTTCAAGGATATCCTCTGTTCGCCAAAAATGTTCCCCTTCCCGCTTTTTGAACTCAACTAGGGCATCTTTTGGGTCCAGACCATGAAATCGCAATTGACTCTGCAACATATACTGATCGGAGGGAAATGCCTTTTCTTCACACAGAATTTTGAACCGTTTTGCGGTAGGGCGATAAAAAGACACCATCAAAAGGTGGAGATTTACGGTCAGGGTGTTCATCACTGAAACCTCTTTTGGGCTTGCGCCCACAACCTTCCCCAAGCCTGATGCCAATCGCTCGTGATAATCCCACCAAGGTTTGTCCGCATAAAAATGCCCTTCCACAGCCAATTCGCGCCAATCCTTCATCACCTCGTCCACAAATTTTTGGGTTCGTTTGGGCTGCAACCCCAAGGAATTGCCTGTAAAATAGATGACATCCTTTCCGTTTACCTTGGGATAGTGAAATTCTTGTCGGTATTTGAAAAGCCTGTCCTTAGCATCCAACTGCTGCGCAAACTCAAGGGTATTTTGGAATGTCATGCTTTTTCTTGATTTGCCTCAAAAATACAATTTGTGAACCTATTTTGGCTCAAGGAAATCATTCTAAGCGCATTTCAATGATGTGCTTTTTAAATCCCACCTTTTCATAAGCCTTTATGGCAGGAAGATTATCGCTGTAGACCGTCAATCGAATCTCTTTTAAACCTTTTTCTTCGGACCATTTTTTCAGTTCTTCCACAATAAGGGCATTAATACCCCTACCTCTGTATTCTGGATCAGTGTACATAAAGCCCAAATAAGCATAATACTCATGATTTAGGTAATTCCTTGCCCGTTTGGAAATGGCATATCCGGAGGACACCACTTTCCCTTCCGTTTCTGCCACAACAACACAGCTGCTATCATCCAAAATCATTTGTTTGAGGTCATAATAACTTATAGGATCTTCTTTGATGGTTACGTCGTATGGTCGTTCTGCAGTGATGATGCCTTGTTCAAAATGCAGCAGGATGGACAAATCCTCCAAAGTTGCATTACGAATTGTGATTTGGTCTGAAGTCATTTTAATTGAGGATACAAGTTGTCTCCGAATGTAGTTCTTTTATCTATTTTTGAAAAAAATAACCCATGCATTTCCTGTCCAACATACTGGAAGACTATATAGAGGAACACTCCCAAACAGAACCCGAACTATTGGCGGAGTTATCACGGGAGACCCATTTAAAGGTATTGCAGCCACGCATGATCACTGGGCATTTTCAAGGTCGGGTTTTGAGTCTGCTCTCCAAAATCATCGCTCCCCAAAATATCTTGGAAATAGGAACCTATACGGGGTATTCTGCTATTTGTTTGGCGGAAGGACTCCGCAACAACGGAGAATTGCACACTATTGAAATCAATGAGGAACTGCACGGTTTTCAACGTAAGTATTTTGATAGAAGTGATTTTGGGCCCAAAATCATTCAACATACGGGAGATGCGTTGAACATCATCCCAAAACTGGAACTCACCTTTGATTTAGTTTTTATTGATGCCCAAAAAGTGAACTATGACGCCTATTTTGAGGCCGCTATTCAAAAAACGAAACCGGGCAGTGTTATTTTATCGGACAATGTGTTGTGGTCCGGGAAGGTGGTGGAACCTGTTCCAAAATCGGATAAAGCGACCCTTGCCTTGAAGGCGTACAACAAAAAACTGCAAAATGACCCCAGAGTTGACACGGTATTGCTGCCCATTAGGGATGGGTTGACCCTGAGTAGGGTGAAATAAATCGGTTGTACAGCTTATAAAAAAGCAGTCCTGAAAGCAATCCTACCACTGTACCCACTAAAATATCGATGGGGAAGTGCACCCCTACATAGATTCGGCTCATGGCGAACAAAATAGGCCAGATAAAAAATAAAATAACCCACTTTACTTTTTCTCTCAAGAAAAGAAATACCAAAGTGGTTATGGAAAAGGAACTCGAAGCATGCCCAGAAAAAAAACTATAGTCTGTTGGTGTTTTTAGGATTCGAATCAAGGTATTGATTTCCTCTGTGTTGTTGGGCCGCAAGCGGGCCACTGATATTTTGGTCCAATGGGTTATGGCTGTGATAAAAAGCACCAAACCGATCAGGGTCAAAAGTTTAAACCAAGCTTCCCTTTTTGGAAATTTCAGGAACAGTAATACGAGAAAAAGGATAAAAAGTGGGGTCCATGTGGCAATATTGGTAATGGTGGACCAAAACCCATCATATTCCTCAATGCCCAAACTATTGAGATAGATAAACGTGTCCCTATCCCATTCGAGCACTTTTTTTAACATGGATTATTTGAGATTTCTTTTTACCGAACCTGTGACCTCATCCACATTTTTCTTGACATCATCGATTTCTTTCCGGATATCCTTGGTAAAATCGGTATCAATGCCCTGCTTGTCGGCACTTTTTTGGATTTCGCGCTTAATATCATCGGTTGCATCCCGAAGTTGGCGCATTCCCTTGCCAAGTCCTTTGGCAATCCCAGGAATTTTATCGGCGCCAAAGACCATCACCACTATAAATAGGATGAAAAAAATCTCTGCGCCACTTATGAATAGAATATGCATGCAACAAATATAATGAGAAGTTGGTAGGAAAATAAAAAAAGCCTCGTGAAATCACGAGGCTTTTAACAGCTATTTTGTAACTAAATTTATCCTTTGATATTATCCTTAAACTTATCAAAGTCTGATTTCTCTTCTTTCTTGGGCCAAGCATTGTTGGTGGTATCTATATCCGCAGTTTCCAACTTTGGATCCACCACAATACCTACCAATTCTTTTTGGGATGAGATAACCCTTTTTACCTCAGCATCGTTCTTTCTCCAAATTTCAGGTGGGTAGGTAACACTTTCCGTTGTACCATCGGCATAGGTGTACTCCACAATCAATGGCATTGGGATTCCTCCTGGCTTGTCGAAAGTAACTTCGTAGAAATATTTGGGCTCCTTAACCTGTGACCTTTCGGCCTCGGTCATGTTGTCCATCATAAATTCCTTCAGGTTTTGGGAAGTTTCCGTTGGGGATTTCCCTTTAAGCTCGGGCATATAATCCTCACTGTCTTCTTCTGCCAAGTATACCAAAGGCGGCAAATCGGCCTCAGTGATATTTCTATCAGCCATATATTTTTCCATTTCTTTGGTAGGCTTGTTGGTCACATAGTATTTTTTCACCCCTTTTACACCTATATCCACATAATCGGTGGTGTAGAACCAGCTTCTCCAGAACCAGTCCAAATCTACAGCGGAGGCGTCTTCCATGGTGCGGAAGAAATCCTCTGGTGTCGGGTGCTTGAACATCCAACGTTGTGCATAGGTTTTAAAGGCATGGTCAAACAATTCCTCACCCATTACGGTCTCCCTTAGGATGTTCAATGCCGTGGCGGGTTTACCATAGGCATTTGGACCCAACTGGTAAACGTTTTCTGGGTTGGACATGATTGGAGAGATGTAACTCTGATCTCCGGCCATGTACGGTACAATATCCGCAGGGTTCCCTCTGCGTGAGGGATATTTTTCATTGGGAGCAATCACGGAAGGATTGTTTTTTCCGAATTCCTGCTCGGCCAAATACTGCATAAAAGTATCCAGACCTTCGTCCATCCATCCCCATTGACGCTCATCGGAGTTTACGATCATGGGGAAAAAGTTATGGCCCACTTCATGGATGATCACACTGATCATTCCAAATTTCACTCGATCGGAATAGGTACCATCCTCATTGGGACGACCATAGTTCCAACAAATCATAGGGTATTCCATCCCTTGATTCTTGGCGTGAACGGAAATGGCTTTGTGATAGGGATAAGCAAACGTATGCTTGGAATAGGTCTTTAGGGTCTGAACCACAGCTTTTGTGGACATTTCTTCCCAAAGTGGATTTCCTTCTTTTGGATAAAGGGAAACCGCCATTACATCCTTACCGCCAATGTTAACGGCCTGCATATCCCAAATAAACTTACGGGAAGTGGCAAAAGCATAATCCCTAACATTGGTCGCTTTGAATTTCCATGTTTTGGTATCGGTTGAGAATCCTTTTTCAGCGGCCTCAGCTTCTTCTTGGGTCACGATGATCACAGGCTTGTCATAGGATTTTTTGGCATCCTTGTAGCGCTTCATCATTTCTTTGGTGAAGACCTCATCCCTGTTCTGCAATTCCCCGGTAGCATCCAAAATGTGGTCCGCTGGCACGGTAATGCTCACATCGTAGTTTCCAAAGGGCAGTGCAAACTCTCCGCTGCCCCAGAATTGATGGTTCTGCCATCCTTCCACATCACTATAAACTGCCATTCGTGGAAAGAACTGGGCAATAACGTAGGCACGGTTGCCGTCTTCAGGGAAATATTCGAATCCAGAACGGGCCCTGTTTATGGTATGATCGGGAACATTGTACCACCACTTGATGGAGAAAGAAACTTTTTCCCCACTCTTTAGTGGTTGGGGAATGTTCACCCGCATCATGGTCTGGTTGATGGTATGGGACAATGGTTTTCCACTGGCATCCGTCACTGATTCAATATTAAAACCACCATCAAATGGTTCGCTCATATAGGTTTCAGCAAAATTACCGGCGGTGTACGCGATATTCACCCCATTCCCGTCACGAAGCGGGGATTTGGAATCCTTGGAACGGACATTTTGGTCCAATTGTACCCAAAGAAACTCCAAATCATCTGGGGAATTGTTGTGATAGGTGATGGTTTCCTCACCATGGATTATTGCTTTTTTGTCATCCAACTGCACATCGATCACATAATCTGCCTGCTGTTGGTAGTAATCCGGACCTGGCGCCCCTGATGCGGAACGGTAGGTGTTGGGCGTGGAAAATTCCTCATACAACTGTTTAAATTTACTCTGATTGTAATGACCTGGCTCCCGCTCTGGTTTGGCTTCTCCTTCTTCCTGTGCCATTAAAACTGCACCAAAAAGAAACAGTACGGAAGCAACATGATACTTGACTCTGTTCATTTTTCTATTTGATTTTAAAACGGTGAAAAATAGCTCTTTTTTAACCAATCGTTAACAATACGTTACAAGTTTAACATTCCTTTATTATTTTCCTTGATGAGCACAAAACTCTTCTTGTGTCCCTTCCATTTTAGGTGGACCACGTTCTGTTGTTCCTCAAACAAATCGGTGAGGATCTCATTTTGGACGGATATGGATTTCAACGTTGGGAAGCCTACTTTGGGAATTTCAAGATAGCAGATGACCACATCATTGTCATATTCCTTTCCCAAAAAATTATATTCGGCTGGTTTACCATTGAGTTCCATGGCAAATTTGGCCCTGAAATATTTTTCTATGTATTCATCGGCCACTTTTGACTCATTGGGTGTGGCCAACTTGGATTTAATGCCATACCGCTCTTCCAAAAGGTCATCCAAATCATCAATAAAAATGCGACTGGTAATCTGAAATGCATCCTCTTCCTCAGCATACACCACATTAGTGACACTAACGTAGAATTTATGGGCTGATGTGAATGACAAAAAGAGCACTGCCAAAAATGGCAATAGCAGGTTCCTTGCTGTTTTCATTTTCATCATACTAAGGTATTTGACTCCAATACTGGGGCAATGTTACAGGATTTCATGGGATTTTTATGCAAAAGACTTGCCAAAATCTACTTTTTAGATACTGGACCTGATATATTGGAAAAAAGACAAAAAATCGGTATTGGTTATTGGAATTTGATATTTGTTACTTGGCTCTTGCTTATTGGAATTTTGAACTTGAACTTGAACTTGAACTTGATTCTTGACTCTTGGTTAATGGTTAATGGTTAATGGAATTTGGTATTTTGGAACTTGAACTTGAACTTGACCCTTGATTCTTACTCCTGATATTTAGGTTTTGTCCACTGCTAATCGAATTATCATTCTGAACGAGCAAACCGAGTGAAGAATCTCACTATTGGTTCCTGACACAAATTAGCATGAAGGTTGTTTTCTCTTGATTCTTGAACTTGATTCTTGATACTTGAATCTTCAAAACTGCCCCTTCGACTGCTTGCATGTCCGTCATGCGGGCACTCAGGGTCTCACTTCCAACTTCCGACTTCCGACTTCCGACTTCAATCCAAGTTATTGTTCTCCCGGTACACTCTACTTTTTTGCACCATAAAATCCCATATTTTCAACTTGTCTTGTGAATCAACCGTGGTTTGAAACGCTTCGTCCACCTCGCAGAAATACATAAAATCCTTAATTTTTTCCATGGGAATCTTCAAGGTGGTCACAAAAAGCGAATCCACATAAAAATCCTGTACCCGCTGCGTCCGAGCATAAGTATTGTCCACCTTTACCCGATTCTTCAACATTTTGGTACGACCCGTAATGGCATTGATAATGGGATTGAGGGACACAGCACCTCCAGCCCCGCCAAGTCCACCACCACCTTTAATACTCATGGAAGATGCCTCCTTGAGCAATCGTTCACTTTGGGTAAAATCCTTGGCATTGGCATTGGGCAGCCCCAGTGCTTCGGCGTCCACCACTCTTTGGGCAGGGAGTTTTTCAAGATCTTTATCCAAAACACCAGAAAGGTTATACGGACTCACCACCACCTCTCGCAATTCATTTACAAATTCTTCCATGGGAACGGTCACAAAGTTGGAATTGTACAGCGGTTTGGTAACAGGAAGCAGCTTTCTTTGAAAGTGCACTGCAGAAAACACCAAAGTGTCATTCACCTGCACCCTAATGGTGAAATTCCCATCAATATCTGTGATCACGGCATCTTCAGAAGAAATATTTTGGACCACAACGCCCACAACATCCTCAGTGGTGCTGGTGACCGCACCCCTCAATATTTTACGGCTACCATCTTGAGCCGTCGCCCAAAGTGTGCATAAACATAGTAATGGGAAAAGAAGTTTTTTCATTCCTCATTCAACTCCGTCAAAAAAGCCTTGCTCTGGGTCACCAAAAAATCAATCAATTGAAACTCGTTTTCCTTGCGCAACAAGGTCTGGGAAGGAATTTTATCATCACAATACAATAAAAAGGCATCTATTTTGTCTTGCGGCAGCTTAAGATCCACCACAAAAAACTCATCGTCATACACATGCCGAAGTACCTCGCTGACCTTAAGTGGGGCCCTTTGCACACCCGCTGCCTCATTGGATTTAAAAAGCGCCTTAAAAATATTCACAAAATTAAGACCGTCCCGCATGCCACGCACCGTTCGGGACTCGGCCACGTTTTCAACCTCCGTGCTTCGGTCAATTTCGTAATCAAATTGTTTAAAATCCTCATTCTTCACCTCCAAAAACCGTTCTTGGTTTTCAGGGGTCACCACCACCTCGTCCAACTCCCGCACCTTTTCGGTCACCTCCACTACCAAGCGATTGTTCTGTAGAATTTCCTCGGTAATGGTAATTACCTCCAATTGGTAGTTCACCGCGGTAAAGACCAACTGGTCACCCACTTTTACCATAATGGCATACTCCCCATCGTCGTTGGTGATCGTGGCATTTCCCGAGGTAGAATTGATCACGTTCTCGTTGGGCACATTGGTGCTGCGGTACAGCACTTTTCCGCGCAACAATTGTCGGTCCTCCTGTGCCATGGACAGACTGGTGAAAAGCAACGAAAACAGAATCAAAACTATATTTTTCATAAGAAAGCATTTAGCCCAAGTTAAAGAAAACTCTTGAAGCCCATATAAAAAAGGAAAGCTGTTCTAAACTTTTGTTAATTCTCCTGGGGCGTACTTTTAAAAAGGGTATCCGTTCACCTGTGAACTTCGCCTTTTGAACGGGATTTATTAGTAAAATCCAATCATAAGTTTAGTTTTGTGGATTCCGTTTGGAAACCTCAAATATCAAACACTGTGAAAACGCAAATTGTCTTTTTGATCGTTACCCTACTGCTATTCTCTTCCCTGAAAGCCCAGGTAAAAATTGGCAATAATCCCCAAAATTTGGACCCCGCCTCTGTTCTGGAATTGGAAAGCAGCAATCGCGTGCTGGTCATCACGCGGGTCACCACGGCCCAAATGAGCACCATTAGCCCGTTGCCGGGTGCCTTGGTCTACAATACCGATGAAGAATGTATCCACTACTATAACGGTGTGGAATGGATCAACATCTGTGAGGCGTTGGACAACTCGTTTACCGTACGCAGTGAAGCAGTTTTTAACACCGCTCCCGACTCTAGAGACAGTACTGTGGTAGTGACCCAAACCGAAACTCCGGATGGCATCAACTATAATTTTGAGGTGAACCAGATTACGGGCGACAATGTATACAACGGTACCTTGTTTGGTAGCGATTTGGCCCCTCAAACCGTTGGGGTAAGGGAACTACAAAATGGCGGGGTTGGGCTTGAAAAATTGGAAGATGGCACTTTGGCCGGGCAACTCATGCAATGGAATGGTACCGATTGGACCTTGATCTCCGAAGCGGACATTAGTGTTACTGAGCTAGATGGTGTTGTGGGGAATGAGGTAACGAATGTGACCGATGGAACATTGACAAGATCAGGAGCGGGAACCTTGGCGGATCCCTACACACTTGGGGTCTCAACCAACGGAATCTCGGACAATGAAATTGCGAATGATGCTGTTACGCTCCTAAAACTTGCCAATGGAACAACCGCAGGAGAACTCATGCAGTGGAACGGAACCGACTGGGTTTTGGTAGATCCATCGACATTGACCATTACCGAGATCGATGGAATTGTGGGTAACGAAGTTACAAACGCCACCGATGGAACATTGACTAGGTCAGGGGCAGGCACCTTGGCGGACCCCTATACACTGGGAGTATCCACCAACGGAATATCGGACAACGAAATCATCAATGACGCGGTGACACTTGCCAAGATCGCTAACGGGACCACTGCCGGTGAACTCATGCAGTGGAACGGAACCGACTGGGTTTTGGTAGATCCATCGACATTGACCATTACCGAGACCGATGGAATTGTGGGTAACGAAGTTACAAACGCCACCGATGGAACATTGACTAGGTCAGGAGCGGGAACCTTGGCGGATCCCTACACACTTGGGGTCTCAACCAACGGAATCTCGGACAATGAAATTGCGAATGATGCTGTTACGCTCCTAAAACTTGCCAATGGAACAACCGCAGGAGAACTCATGCAGTGGAACGGAACCGACTGGGTTTTGGTAGATCCATCGACATTGACCATTACCGAGACCGATGGAATTGTGGGTAACGAAGTTACAAACGCCACCGATGGAACATTGACTAGGTCAGGGGCAGGAACCTTGGCGGATCCCTACACACTTGGGGTCTCAACCAACGGAATCTCGGACAATGAAATTGCGAATGATGCTGTTACGCTCCTAAAACTTGCCAATGGAACAACCGCAGGAGAACTCATGCAGTGGAACGGAACCGACTGGGTTTTGGTAGATCCATCGACATTGACCATTACCGAGATCGATGGAATTGTGGGTAACGAAGTTACAAACGCCACCGATGGAACATTGACTAGGTCAGGGGCAGGAACCTTGGCGGACCCCTATACACTGGGAGTATCCACCAACGGAATATCGGACAACGAAATCATCAATGACGCGGTGACACTTGCCAAGATCGCTAACGGGACCACTGCCGGTGAACTCATGCAGTGGAACGGAACCGACTGGGTTTTGGTAGATCCATCGACATTGACCATTACCGAGACCGATGGAATTGTGGGTAACGAAGTTACAAACGCCACCGATGGAACATTGACTAGGTCAGGGGCGGGAACCCTGGCGGACCCCTATACATTAGATGTAAACGCACAAGGAATTGATACGGATGAGCTTGCCGATGATTCAGTAACATTGGCCAAAATAGGAACACTGGGGGCTGCCGATGCCAATAGCGTCCTCACCACTGATGTTGCCGGCGACCCACTATGGGAACCCAGAGCAAACTTTGGAGGACCTGCCGTTGCTGGTAAAATAGATGCAACAGGAAACATACCACTAAGCGAACTCAACATCACTTCAGTTGACCATGTCAATGGTACAGGGGTTTACACCGTAAATTTTGCAGATTTGGGGTCAACAAATTATGTGGTCAACACTAGTGTGGAAAGTAATGGAACCAATGATGTTATTTTAAATATTAGCGGAGTCACAAATACTAGCTTTACTGTGGAAATTAAAGAAATTGTATCTCCATTTATGCCATACGGGGATAGTGGAGGAGATACTGTCAACATTCCAGAAACACAGATTAATCCAATTGATAAAAACTGGTCATTTACCATTTTTAACTTCTAACCCTTGAAACCCCTCCTCCACATATCCATTTTGCTATTGGGCAGTGTGCTACACGCCCAAACTGGCCTGTATCATGCGGGCAATATGCAGGTGCATGGCAATTTGGGGTTCCATACCAGTTTTATCAACGATTCCGCCTTTGATCAAACCGAGGGCTTGGTAGGCTTTTACGAGAGCAACGTTATCCAGGTAGCGGGCAATATACCACCAACCCTTTGGGATATGGAGGTGATGGTGCCCAACAATATTTTTTTACGGAATTCGGTAAATGTGCGGAACAACCTCAATTTTATTGAGGGCAACATTCTTACCACCCTCAACGACCCATCGGTCTATCTTAATTTTATGGACCAAGGTACCTATACCGAGCAGGCCAATGATAGAAAAATAACCGGGTTTGCCGCCATCACCGACCGGGATGTTTTTCAATTCCCCGTAGGCGATGAGAACCAACTTCGGTCCTTGACCTTGGATTCGCAGGGAACAACACCTTTGGCCATCTGCGCCTATTTTTTTGAAGACCCTTCCTCACCCATATCCATCACCCAAAGTTTTGATGTCAACGAAAAGGTACGGGACATTGGTACCGTGAGCGACACGGAATTCTGGATTGTGCAGAGCAGCGTACCGGCCCAGGTCACCATCAGTTGGAACGCCCGGAGCGGATTGGGCCTTATTCCCAATGCCTCTCTGGAATCGGTTAGATTAATAGGATGGAACAAAGCTTCCAACCAATGGACCATTATTGGCAACGCCGCCATTAGCGGTGATATTACCGAAGGCTTTTTAACCTCCAACACCTTTGTTCCCAATGATTTTGCCGCCATTACGTTTGGCACCATTCCCCTGCCCACAGACACCTTTGCTGTGGACAATCCTACCTTGGGCAACTATTTTTTGAGTCCCAATGGCGATGGGACCAACGATTTTTTGGTGATTGAGGGCATGGAAGAATCGCCCAACAACAGTTTGATCATCTACAATCGGCTTGGACAAAAAGTCTATGAGAAAATCAACTATATCAATGAGTTTTATGGGATGTCCAATGCGGGAAGTCTTTACACCAACCGCGAAATCGGTCTGCCCGAAGGTGTCTATTTTTACCTGGTCACATTGGATGATCTAGGACTGGAATACACTGGTTTTCTGTTTTTAGACCGATAGTCCCCAATCCATCACCAGCAAATAGTGTAGCTTCCTTGACAAAAAAATACTTCTTACCTTGGCACAAAAATCAATTCCATGAAACGAAGGACTTTTGTTAAAACAGCATCCATTTCCGGTTTGGCCTGTTCCCTACCTCCAGTTTTTCCGCATTTTATTTCTGATGAATATTCCACTGACGAATTGATGGGCAAGGCTGTTATAGATCTCTTTGGTGAGGGCATCAACCTTAGAAAAGAGGCCTATGAGTCTTTTGTGGAAATGAAAAAAGCCGCCTACACGGATGGTTTCGATATTAAAATGGTTTCCAGTTACCGGGATTTTTACCATCAAGCAAGCATTTGGGAGCGAAAATATTTAGCGTTTACCGAAGATGAAGGCTTGGAACCCCTGCAGGCCATAGACAAGATCATTGAATATTCCACCATTCCGGGTACCAGCAGGCATCATTGGGGCACCGATATTGACATTATTGATGGCTATCCCAAGGTTTCAGGCGATGTTTTGGTTCCCGAAAAATTTGAAAAAGGCGGTCCCTTTGAAAATTTTAAACTGTGGCTGGATGAAAACTCGGAAAAATTTGGATTCCACCTCGTCTACACCAACGAACCCAAACGAAGGGGCTTCAAGTATGAGCCTTGGCATTATAGCTACGCCCCCATTTCCATTCCCATGTTAACGGCCTACAGGAAAATCAACATTCTGCGTTTGCTTCAAAAAGAGGAATTTTACGGCGCGGAACACTTTACCACAGGCTTCATTAAAACCTACATTCAAGACAATATCCTGGACATAAATCCAGCCCTGTTGTAGTGCTTTTTTTCGTATCTTCATTCGTATAGAACACGACCATCATGAGAAGAGGAAGTTGGAGAATCCGCATCCTGATCGGACTGGCCATTGTGGCCTTCGCTTTTATCCGCCGTTGCAACAACCAAGAAGAGAATCCCTATACCGGAAGGGTCCAAAACATAAACATGACCGCAGAACAGGAGATTGCCATTGGGCTGCAAAGTGTTCCGGAAATGGCTCAGCAGTATGGTGGTCTCTACCCTGATGAACGAATGCAGGCCTTGGTGGATGCCGTGGGCAAAAAGCTGGTCAATAGCAGTATTGCCCGTGAAACACCTTATGAATACGACTTTCACCTCTTGGCCGATGATCGTACCATCAATGCCTTTGCCTTGCCCGGAGGGCAATGTTTTATCACCTATGCGCTGTTTTCCCAACTCAATGAAGCCCAATTGGCCGGAGTGTTGGGGCACGAAATAGGCCACGTGATCGGTAGGCACTCTGCGGAACGGATCGCGGAAAGCAATTTTTGGCAAACCCTGGCCACAGGTGCCTCTGTGGGTGGCGATATGGGAAGCGTGGTGGCAGGCATTGGTCAGAACACCTTATTGAAAAATGGCAGGGACGATGAACTGGAAAGTGATGAACTGGGTGTCCTGTTCATGGTCCAATCCGGGTATGATCCCTATGAGATGATCAAGGTCATGGAGATTTTAAAGGCGGCTGCCGGACCGGACCGTGTACCCGAATTTCAAAGCACGCATCCAGACCCCGAAAACCGGATAGAAAGGATAAAGGAAGTCATTAAAAAATATTCAGGTCGATAGATTCGACACGTTTATCGAGAAAAAAAGACCTTTGCAAAGATTTGCGTATCTTTGATATACCCCCAAATCCTACAATTGTTTTCTTATCCCGTTTGTGCTATCCAAAAACGAGAACACATGGGAACACTAGTACACTTTAAGAACCTCTACGTAGAGGCATTTGACGATTGTAAACCGAGCTTTATTGTACTTTTTTTAAAAGGGTATTCCGTATTTTGTGGCATCATGTTGATGATGGCGTTGTATGCGTTTTTTTATAGAGCTTTTACTGGCTTTGAATTCTAAGCCCAACATATACTCTTTTACAGGACACTACAAGTAAATGAGAAAAAAAAGCCCATCCTTTGGATGGGCTTTTTGCTTTGAATGAATAAACTCCTTTTATTTTTTCATAGCATCTTCCAAAACGGCAAGTGCTTCAGCGGCATTGGACATTTCGGCATATTTTTTAGCAGTATATCCTTGATCGGAACGTCTTTTAAAGTTTGCTCCGTTTTCAATAAGCAGTTTCAAGATTTCTGCTTGGTTGTAACGGGCTGCAAAATGTACAGGAGCCATCCCAAGGGATTTTTCATTGACATCCTCACCAAGCTCAATAAGTTTTTTAACAGTCTCTACATCGCCTTGCATAATGGCCTTACAAAAAGAATTGACCTCAACGGGCAGGGCGGATACATTCAGATTCACATCTGATTTAGGTTCATTGGCAGAAACGCCAGTTGCTACTAGCATGCAAAATGCAGCTACTGTTAGGATTGTTTTTTTCATGATGAATTGTTTTTGTTTATGGATTAAACTGTTACAAAAGTAGACTTCTCCCAGGGGCAAATGTTACAGCATTAACAGTTAAATAACTAAATTTTAACAATGCTTCATTTTAAGTGCCTGATAATTATTAAATCCATAACTATAAAAACTTACGAAAAGCTAGGGCATCCAACCAGATCACTTTATTTTTGAAGTACAATTTTACACCATGAACAAGAAGACAATCCTTATGATTTTGGATGGCTGGGGAAAATCCCCGGATCCAAAAGTTTCTGCCATTGCACAAGCCAATACACCCTTTGTTGATTCGCTATATACCCAATACCCCAATGCCAACCTACTTACCGATGGAATGAACGTTGGACTGCCGGAAGGTCAAATGGGAAACAGTGAGGTGGGCCACATGAATTTAGGTGCCGGTAGAATTGTCTATCAGGATCTGGCCAAAATCAATAAAGCGGTCAAAGAAGACACCTTGAAAGACGAAAAAGTGTTAAAGGATGCCTTTGACTATGCCAAGAGCAATGACAAAGCCGTTCATTTTTTGGGTTTGGTCAGTGATGGTGGGGTGCATAGCCACATAGATCACTTAAAAGCCTTGATCAAGGCTGCTGACGACAGCGGGGTTCAAAATTCCTTTATCCATGCCTTTACCGATGGACGTGACGTGGACCCCAAAAGCGGAAAAGGTTTCTTGATTGACCTTACCCATTTCTGCTCGGACAAGAATGCCAAGCTGGCAACTGTGGTTGGAAGATATTACGCCATGGACCGTGATAAAAGATGGGAACGTGTAAAATTGGCCTATGATGTCATGGTAAATGCCGAAGGTGAAAAAGTTAAGGACATTAGCGATGCCATGCAAAAAAGTTATGATGCAGGGGTCACCGATGAATTTATAAAACCATTGGTTTTGACAGGAGAAAATGGCCAACCATTAACCAAAATAACAGAAGGTGATGTGATTGTCTTCTTCAACTTTAGGACAGATCGTGGTCGTGAACTTACACAGGTCTTGAGCCAGCAGGATTTTCACGAGCAGAACATGCACAAAATGGATCTGTACTACGTTACCATGACCAATTATGACGATTCGTTCAAAGGCATAAAAGTGGTCTATGACAAAGAAAACATCAAGGATACTTTGGGCGAAGTATTGGCTAAAAATGGCAAAAAGCAGATTCGTATTGCAGAGACTGAAAAATATCCACACGTAACCTTTTTCTTCAACGGAGGGCGGGAAGAACCTTTTGAAGGCGAGCAACGTATCCTATGCCCATCACCAAAAGTGGCCACGTATGACCTGCAGCCCGAAATGAGTGCGTATGATATTCGGGATGCGATTATCCCGGAACTCAAAAAAGGAGAGGCTGATTTTATATGCCTCAACTTTGCCAATCCTGATATGGTGGGCCATACCGGAGTTATGGAAGCTGCCATAAAAGCCTGTGAAACGGTGGATGAATGTGCCAAGGATGTCATTACAGCGGGATTGGAAAATGGCTATTCCACCATTGTTATTGCAGACCACGGAAATTGCGACACCATGATCAACCCAGATGGAAGCCCAAATACTGCACATACCACCAATCCAGTTCCTTTGATTCTTGTGGATAAGGACATAAAGGAAATCAAGGGTGGTGTTTTGGGTGATATTGCCCCTACCATTCTAAAAATGATAGGCATTCCACAACCCGAACTTATGACCCAAAAACCATTGGTTTAGAGCAAAATTCGCCATAATCCATAGATTCAATTTATCTTTGCGGCTATGATTCACGTAAAGACAGCAGAGGAAATTGAACTGATGCGCGAAAGTGCTTTGGTGGTTTCCAAAACTTTGGGCCTATTGGCCAAGGAAATCAAGCCAGGGGCCGTTCCATTAAAGTTGGATAAAATGGCCGAGGAATTCATTCGGGAACAAGGTGCAGAACCCGGTTTTTTGGGCATGTACGATTTTCCAAATACCTTAAATTGGAGTCCCAATGCGCAGGTAGTGCATGGCATACCCAACAATGACCCTCTAAAAGAAGGTGATATTGTTTCTGTGGATTGTGGGGCACTGAAAAATGGGTTTTACGGAGACCACGCCTATACCTTCGAAGTTGGCGAAGTAGCTGAAGAAACCAAAAAACTGCTCAAGGTCACCAAAGAATCCCTTTACATCGGAATCAGGGAGTTTAAAGAAGGAAACCGAGTTGGAGATGTAGGCTATGCCATCCAAAAATACACTGAAGACCATGGCTATGGCGTGGTACGCGAATTGGTGGGTCATGGTTTGGGAAGAGAGCTCCATGAAGACCCCCAAATGCCCAACTATGGAAAACGCGGACGAGGGAAAAAATTTGTCAACGGTATGGTGGTGGCCATAGAGCCCATGATCAATATGGGGACCCGACGCATTAAGCAATTGAAGGACGGATGGACCATTCTCACTGCAGATGGTAAGCCCAGTGCGCATTTTGAGCATGACGTAGCTTTAGTGGATGGAAAACCAGAGTTGCTCTCCACTTTTCAATACATTTATGATGCCTTGGGCATCACCAGTGATGAGGAGGATGAGTTCAGAAGTAAGAAATTGGTACTTTAAGCATCAATTAGTGTGATTCGTGTCAGATATATTCAAGTTTTTCCTCAATCTAATTCCAAGACCTTTACTTATACGATTAAGCTATTGGGTACGGCCATTGATAGCCTTTTCCCTAAAGGGAACCAAGTTCACGGACCCCATTGACGGCAAAAGTTTTAAAAAGTTTTTACCCTATGGGTATGAGAATCCCAGGGAAAACGTGCTCTCCCCCTCCACGCTTTCATTGGAGAGACATAGACTGTTGTGGCTCTATCTGGTAAACGAGACGGATTTCTTCACCCAACCGCACAAAGTGCTCCATTTTGCCCCGGAACAAGCTTTCTATAAGCGATTTAAAAAGTTGTACAACATAAAGTACACCACAACAGATCTAAATTCTCCCTTGGCAGAAGTAAAAGCGGATATTTGCAATCTTCCTTTTGAAGATAACAGCTTTGATGTGATTCTCTGCAATCATGTATTGGAACATATTCCCGATGATACGAAGGCCATGCAAGAGCTCTACCGCGTTATGAAACCTAGTGGTTGGGGCATCTTTCAAATTCCACAGGATTTGAAACGGGAAAAGACCTTTGAGGATGATGCTATCACCGACAAAAAAGAGCGAGCCAGAATCTTTGGTCAGTATGACCATGTGCGTATCTACGGAAGAGACTATTTTGATAAACTCCGTGACGTAGGGTTTACTGTTGAAGAAGTGGATTATACGCAGACGCTTCCAGTGGAGGAGGTGGAAAAATACCGATTGGCCAAAGGCGAGATTATCCCCTTTGTGAAAAAGTGATTATTGCTTTACAAACGTCTCGAAACCAGAGGTCATAAACTCTTTGGTATCCCCATTTTCATCCAAGTAGATGATATACGCCTCCAATTCTGTATGTTCAGCCAAAACCTTCTTGGATTCCTCTAAATCCATCGCCATAAAAGTTGTGGCATAGGCATCTGCAACGGCACAGGTATTGGCGACCACACTCGTTGCCAAAACATACGAATTTTGGGTATAACCCGTCTTGGGGTTTATAGTGTGGACGTACTTTTCTCCTGTTTCCGAATCAATCCGAAACTTGCGGTAGTTGCCTGACGAAGCCATGGCCTTATCTTCCAAGGTTACAATCAATTTTAATTGGCGACCCGTTTCTACCTGGGGATCGTCAATGCCCACGGTCCATTGCTTTCCCGAAACAAGATTGGTTCCCTTGGCCAAAACCTCTCCCCCTACTTCAACCAAATAATTGTCTGTGCCTTTGGCATCCAACAGGGCACCCAAACGGTCAATGGCGTAGCCTTTTGCCACCGCATTAAAGTCAAAACGGATGGCGGAGTTTGCCTTAGTAATGGTATTATCACTATTCAACTGCACTTTTTCCCATCCCACATAGTTCAACAAGCTATCTACCTTAAGGCTGTCCAACTCAATCTGCTCCCCAGGACCAAATCCCCAAGCGTTGGCCAAAACACCAATAGTGGGGTCAAAATAGCCATTTGAGGCTTGATGTACGTTAGAGGAAATAGCAAAAACTTCCTTGAACATGTCATCTACCACCACTGTGGAATCCCCTTCGTTGATTTTTGAAATATCCGAAGTGGGCACGTAAGTGGACATGGATTGGTTCACTGCTTGAAAAACAGAGTCAATCTCTTTTTGGTAGTCCAAGGTTTCATCAGAAATGTAAATAATGGAATACGAAGTACCCAAGGCTCCACCACTATTCAGGTTTTTTACCCATGAGGGGGAATTACATCCCAAAAGCAATATGGCTACGGTTAAAAGAAGTGCGTTTTTCAACATTTATATCTCAATAAGTCCTTGATAATCCACAATATATTCTTCATCCAAACACAACGGAAGTTCTTGGTCGGCGGCATTGGAAAGCCCGACTCCAGCAAAATAGGTTTTGGCCTCAAACTTTTCTGCATGGTTCTTGACCGTTTCCATCAATTCCTCATCGTACTCCCTGGGGTTAAGGGGAAATTCCACATTCCGAACCACAATAAAATGCAGCACTTTTTCTTTGAGACAAACATATTGCGGATTTTTCTTGAGTTTACTGTTGATGGCCATAAACTCAAAGCCGTCGGCTTCCAACTCATGACCTACAATGTTCATGGCCAGATTATGAAGTTCCTGCGCTGTTAATTCTCTTCCCATATGGATAAAAAAACCGATGCGTTGGCATCGGTTGGTTTTTATGATTAACTACCTCTCGACTGCGCTTGAGGTGACGTTTAACTTTGATTTATCCTCCAAAGTCATCGAACCTGATATTTTCATCTGGAATACCAAAGTCCTCTCCCATTTTCTGAACAGCTTTGTTCATCAATGGTGGACCACAGAAATACAGTTCAATATCCTCCGGAGTTTCGTGGTGATTCAAATAATTATCGATAACACAGTTATGGATAAATCCAACAAAACCATCACCTTCTTCGTCGTTAATATCTTTTTTGACCTTCCAGTTGTCTTCTTCCAAAGGTTCTGAAAGTGCCATGTAGAACTTAAAGTTAGGGAAATTTCGTTCCAATTCCTTGAAGTGCTCAATATAGAACAACTCCCTCTTGGAACGACCTCCGTACCAGTAGGTCACCTTTCTGTTGGTCTTTAAGGTCTTGAACAAGTGATATAGGTGCGAACGCATAGGCGCCATTCCGGCTCCACCACCAACATAAAGCATTTCGGCATCTGACTCGTTGATGAAGAATTCACCGAAGGGTCCAGAAATGGTCACTGGGTCACCTTTTTTCAAACCAAAGATATAGGATGAGGCAATCCCGGGATTTACATCCATCCATCCATTTTTAGAGCGATCCCATGGTGGTGTGGCTATACGAACGTTCAACATGATCTCGCGTCCTTCAGCAGGATAGGAGGCCATGGAATAAGCGCGCTCCACAGTCTCTGGATTCTTCATCACCAAGGGCCACAGATTGAACTTGTCCCACTCGGCCTGGAATTTATCCGGAGTTTCATGTTCTTCGGGGTGGGCGGTGATGTCTATATCAGCATATTTTACTTCGCAGGGCGGAATCTCAATTTGAATGTATCCACCAGCTTTATAGTTCATTTCCTCTGGAATCTCAACCACAAATTCCTTGATGAACGAGGCCACGTTGTAGTTCCGTACCACTTTGGCATCCCACTTTTTAATACCAAAGACCTCTTCCGGAATGGTGATTTCCATGTCTTGCTTCACCTTTACCTGACAAGCCAAACGGGCTCCTTCACGCAGTTCCTTTTTGGAAAAGTGTGGCGTTTCAGTTGGCAATGCCTCACCGCCTCCGGAGAGCACATGGCACTCGCACTGGATGCAGGTTCCACCTCCCCCACAAGCGGAAGGCAAGAATATTTTTTGATTTCCCAAAGTGGAAAGCAATGACCCTCCTGATCCCACTTCCAATTCTTTTTCACCATTAATGGTAATGGTCACCGGACCTGAAGGAGACAGTTTTTCCTTGGTGAACAGCAATAGGGCCACCAACAATAACAACAAAATAAGAAAAGCTACTACGGTAATTAAAATAGTACCTCCAGTACTTGCGGCTAATATCATCTTTATTTGTTTATAACTTCGTTATAGGAAACTGCTTTTTCTTTGTCCTCAATCTCCTTTTTAATTTCTTTTTCTTCTTTGTTCTCAGCTTTTACCGTGGTGGTCTCTGTTCCTTCAGGTGGCTCATTGTCACCGGTTAGCATACCCCCAAAGCTTTGAAAACCTATTCCCATCAATCCTGTGATGATGAAGGTGATGCCCAAACCACGCAACGGGGCCGGTACATTGGAATAGCGAATTTTTTCACGAATTGCGGCAATCGCCAAAATGGCCAAGAACCAACCAATCCCAGAACTAATACCATAATTAAAGGCCAATCCAATATTTGGAATCTCACGGGTCTGCATAAATAAGGAACCTCCCAAAATAGCACAGTTCACCGCAATCAATGGTAAAAAGATACCCAAGGAATTGTAGAGTGCTGGAGAAAACTTCTCCACCACAATCTCTACCAATTGTACCATGGTGGCAATGGTTGCGATAAACAGGATAAAGGAAAGGAACCCTAAATCATAGTCGGCATATTCTGGTCCCATCCAGGCCAATGCCCCATCTTTCAACAAATATTGATCCAACAACCAGTTTAACGGAACGGTAACCCCCAAAACGAAGATGACGGCAGCTCCCAAACCTACGGCTGTGGATACTTTTTTGGATACGGCCAAATAGGAACACATTCCCAGAAAGACCGAAAACACCATATTGTCTATAAAAATCGACTTAAAAAATAATTCTAAATGTTCCATATCTTCCTAGTTTATGCTTCTTCTATCAACGCTCTATTCTTGGAACGTTGCACCCAAATGATGATTCCCACTACAATCAATGCTGCTGGGGGAATGATCATAAAGCCATTGTTCTCGTATCCCAAGGCATACAATCCGGTTTTGGCCACAGGATCTCCCAAGACCTTGAATCCAAATAAGGTCCCAGAACCCAAAAGCTCCCTGAAAAATCCAACGATGACCAAAATAACTCCATATCCCAGGGCATTTCCTATACCGTCCAAGAAGGATTTCCAAGGTCCATTGCCCAAAGCAAAAGCCTCAAAACGTCCCATGATGATACAGTTGGTAATGATCAATCCCACAAATACAGACAGTGTTTTGCTCAATTCATAGGCAAAGGCTTTCAGTACCTGATCCACAATAATTACCAGCGCGGCCACAACGACCAGCTGTACAATAATCCTGATTTTTGCCGGGATGATATTACGTAGTAAAGAAATGACCACGTTACCCACCCCAAGCACAAACAATACTGAAATTGCCATTACCACCGAAGCTTTTAGTTCTGCAGTAATTGCCAGGGCCGAACAGATTCCCAATACCTGAATGGTAATGGGGTTGTTGTCCGCCAAAGGATCTAATATCAGATTTGTATCTTTTTTTGATAGTAGCGCCATATTATTTTTTTCTAATAGTTTCTAAATAAGGTTTGTAAAGCTTCAGGGCGTCTTTGATCATGGCAGTGACCCCGTTCCCGGTAATGGTGGCACCCGCCAAGGCATCCACTTCATTATCGTCCTTGTTCTCGTTCAACGGGTCTCCATTTCCCTTGGCCACGGCAATCCCAGCATAGCTGTTGCCGTCCATAATGGATTCTCCAACAAAATCATCCATAAAGAAACGCTGGTTAATGTTGGCTCCAAGTCCGGGTGTTTCCCCTTTGTGATCAAAGAAAACGCCTTGTACCACCATGTTCTCATCCACGGACATAAAGCCCCAGATGGCATCCCACAATCCTTTTCCGTAAAGTGGAATGATGTAATACTCCTTGCCGTCTTTCTCACCTATTAATAGAGGTAATTCAGCATTACCACCGCTTTTGATGGTACTGAGTTGCTTTTTCATGTCAATCAAGTAGGCATTGTCTTTCTCCTTGGCCTCTGAGCCTTCAATAACCAACTGTTCCTTGATGTATTTTGAAAACTCACTTTCCACTTCCGAAGTGGGTACAAAGTTCACACTGCCTTCACCCTCATTGTCATTTACCCCCATGGCATAGAGGATGTTCTGCTGCTTTTCAAATCGCTGGTTTTCATCAACCTTCGGCTTTAGTGCCGATGCCAAAAAGGCAAGAAGGGAACCTACAACGATTACCATCAAGACCGCGAAAACTACAGTGTAGCTATTTTTTTCTGTATTGACTGACATAATTAAGCTGTTTCCGTTTTTAATGCATCAACTTCTTCATCCGAAGCTTTGGGATAAATGGTTGCTGTCTTCAATCGTTTCAATCTCTTTTTGATATTGCCCTTTATCACGTAGTGATCAATAGTAGGGGCAAACACGTTCATCAACAGTATTGCCAAGAAAACGCCTTCTGGGTATCCTGGGTTGAACACACGGATCATGACGGACATAAATCCGATCAAGAAACCGTAAATCCATTTCCCTTTATTGGTCTGGGAGCCCGTTACGGGATCGGTGGCCATGAACACAATACCGAAG
This sequence comes from Muricauda sp. MAR_2010_75, assembly GCF_000745185.1. Taxonomy (NCBI): domain Bacteria; kingdom Pseudomonadati; phylum Bacteroidota; class Flavobacteriia; order Flavobacteriales; family Flavobacteriaceae; genus Allomuricauda; species Allomuricauda sp. MAR_2010_75. Next base: position 2,579,259 of record NZ_JQNJ01000001.1, on the reverse strand, counting down.
ATGAGACCACCCACCAACAAATGCTGCCAGTACGGGAAGCTCATCAAGGTGTAGAATTTACTGTATTCTGGCAACCAACCGGCATCTACAATTCCATTAAAAATCAATCCCATGGCCAAAGAGCCCAATACGGCGCTCAACATAATGCGCCATGAGGCTATTTTGGAGAAAATCAGGAACAGACCACCCAATACAATCAATAAGGTAGACGTTTCTCCCACAGAACCGGGAATAAAACCGTAGAACATATCGGCCAAGGAGTATCCTGTGTCCGTATTGCCCTGTGCCAGATACCCTAGAACGGTTTCCCCAGAAATGGCATCGGTGGAACCCGCTTGGGTAATTCCATCTTTTGCGCCGTGCACCCAAACCTTGTCCCCACTCATCCAAGTTGGATAGGCAAAGAACAAGAAGGCACGGATGGTCAACGCCGGGTTTAAGATATTCATTCCGGTTCCCCCAAAAACTTCTTTACCAATGACCACGCCAAAAGCGACCGCTACGGCCAACATCCAAAGGGGTGTGTCCACAGGAATGATCAAAGGAACCAACATTCCTGTCACCAAATAGCCTTCTTCAACTTCATGGCCCTTGATTACCGCGAACAAGAATTCGATGGCAAGACCCACTCCGTAGGAAACAATCACCAAAGGCAAAACCGTGGTGATGCCCACCAAGAAATTGTCCCAGGTCAGAAAGTGCTCAAACAGGTCAAAATCCACTGGAAAACCATTAATGGCGGAGTAATGCTGATACCCTGCATTGAACATTCCGAACAGCAAACAGGGCACCAAGGCCATGATCACCGTGTTCATGGTACGCTTTAGGTCGTCCGCTCCACGAATATGGCTACCAGAATGCGTTGTTTCGTTGGGTGTATAGAGAAATGTATGCAGCGCATTGAAGGCCGGAGCCATTTTTTTGCCCTGATACTTTAACTTCAGCTGATGTAATTTTTCTTTCATTCCCATATTATCCTAGTTCTTTTTGCAACAAGTCCAATCCTTCCCTGATTATCTGCTGGTGTGGTTGTTTTGATATGCATATAAATTCTGTGAGCGAAAAGTCCTCTGGGGCCACTTCGTAAAGCCCCAATTGCTCCATGTCGTCCAAATCCCCTACCATACAGGCCTTCAACAATTGAAGTGGGTAGATGTCCATGGGAAACACCTGCTCATATTGACCCGTGACCACAAAAGCTCTGTGCTCACCATTGGTATTGGTATCTAAATTGTATTTTTTCTTGGGCTGTAGCCAAGAAAAGGTGAGTGCCCTAGTGGTTGAAATTTTATTGAAAATAGGTCTATTCCATCCGAAGAAATCATAATCATCCCCTTCAGGAATGGCTGTAACGGTGTTATTGTAGTAGCCCAAATGACCTTCGGTATTGGTTTTGGTTCCGGTAAGCACATCGCCATTGATCAATCGATACCTATCTTCATTTACGCCACTGGCATATAGAAAAGTTGAGATTTCCGCACCGATTTTGGTGGTGTAATATTGAGGACTTTTGATAATAGACCCCGCCAATGCAACAATACGCTCTGCATTGAACTTTCCTGTCAACAACAATTCACCAATGAGCACCATATCTTGGGGCGAAATGGTCCAAACCGTCTCCCCTTTATTGATAGGGTCAATTTTATTGATTTGGGTTCCCACCAATCCCGCTGGGTGTGGCCCCGATATTTTATGTAATTCAATTCCTTCCACATCCAAAAAAGGAGACCTTCCGGATTTCCCAACAGTAACGTGGATTTTACCTGGGGTCAATTTGCGCAATGCCATTACCGCAGCTCCCAACTCCTGTTCTTTATCCCTGAGCACGTAGTCTGCATTGGCCGCCAAAGGCGCAGTGGTATATGCTGATACAAATATGGCCTTGGGGGTTACATCTGGATCGGCAATGACATCATAAGGACGCTGTTTGATAAAGGGCCAGCCCCCATTTTGCAACAAGAAAGTCTTAATGGTCGCCGCATCCGCCGTATCAAGGTCAGGAACCTTGCTTTGGGTGTACTTTTGGGTTTTATCCGCAAGAATCTTGAGCGTCAAGATTTTTCTTCTAGCCCCACGAACAATTTCCACCAATTCTCCACTTACGGGAGACACAAAGTGCATTTCTTCGTTGTTCTTGTTATAAAAAAGTGGTTCTCCCGCTTTTACCTCTTCCCCTTGCTTTATGAGCATTTTTGGGGTGATTCCGTGAAAATCATTTAGGTTTAGGGCATACACGTTACTTAAAACGGCTTTGGAAGTAGTCTGTTCTGCTGCCCCGATGAGGTTGATATCCAACCCCTTTCTAATCCGGATGTCTTTAGACATATTGTTGTAGACCTTTTGTTATCAAAATCGGTGGCAAATTTAGCACTAAAAGGTATGTTTTCATAATAATTAACCATAAAAATGGGATTACATCGAGCTAAATTCCCAAGGCATACTTTTTGTTTACCTTTACCCAAAAAATAAGGCCGTAATGCGCTTTTTGATCAAACAAATATTTCTTTGGTTCTTTGTGTCCAGCATTTTTGCCCAGGTACAGGAAGAGGTAAATCCCCCGGAAAACATAAAGACCATCATATTTAGGGGCCCCACGGAAGACCAATTTCCCGTGATTTTGCTGGGGGAATCCATGACCCTGGAATTTGATGATCTAACGGCAAGGGAACAGGATTACTATTATAAAATTATTCACTGCGATTACGATTGGACCCCATCCCAACTCTTAAAATCCCAATATTTGGTAGGGAATGACAACCAACGCATCATTGATTACGAGAACAGTTACACCACCTTACAACCCTATTCCAATTATAGATTGACCATTCCCAATGAAAATGTTCGGTTGAAGGTCAGTGGAAACTATGTGCTGGAAATTTACAACAGCTATGGAGAGCTTCAATTTTCCCGAAGGTTCGTGGTATACCGGGATGCCGTTGCAGTGGGCGGTACAGTGAAACGTTCCCGTGATTTTAATTTTCTGAACGAAAAACAGGTGGTGCAGTTCAACATAAATACGGCCGGATTTCCTGTGGTAAACCCCAAAAATGAAGTGAAGGTCGCTATTTTACAGAACCATTTTTGGCCTACGGCCCTGTACAACATCAAACCGCAGTTTACCATTGGATCGGAACTGGTCTATAAATATGATCAGGAAACCAGTTTTTTTGGAGGTAATGAATTCTTGAATTTCGACACCAAAGACCTAAGATCTCCTTCATTTGCCATATCTCGGGTGGAATTTGGGGATGTTTACAACCATTACCTGTTCACCAATGAATTTCGTTATGATAGGCCATACACCTATTTCCCCGATATTAATGGGGATTTTGTGGTGCGGACGTTGCAAGGAGAGGATGTTTCCCGCGAAGCGGAATACACCAAGGTACACTTTAGTCTTCCCTACACCAATGAAATAGGATTGGACAATGTCTATGTGGTGGGAAAGTTCAACAATTATGACCTTTCGGAAGAAAATAGAATGACATTCAATCAAGACACAGGAAAGTTTGAGGTCACTCTTATGATGAAACAAGGTTTTTACAACTACAAATATGTGGTGGAGCGTGCCGATGGCACTTTAGAGCTCAACTATGTGAGCGGCAATTTCCATTTTACCGAAAACAACTACCTCATTTTAGTGTATTACAGAAATTTTGGAGATCTGTATGACAGTATAATAGGTATAGGTTCCGTCAACTCCAGAACAATAAGTAATTAATTATCTTAGCTCCAAATCCTAAAGGGGCATGGGCAAAAAAGACAGCTTGGTCAGTAAGGGCCGCTATGAGCTTAGGTTTAGGGGCGATCAATGTTTAAACTGTGGACATCCTTTGGATGTGAGCGACAAATATTGCCCCAATTGTTCGCAGGCCAACAGTACCAAAAAGTTGACCTTAAAAGATTTTGTGGATGAGTTTTTCTCCGGGCTGATCAATTACGACTCCAAACTCCTGAAAACCTTATCTGCCCTATTGGTCAGACCAGGGACCATTACCAAGGATTACATAAATGGTAAACGGGTGACCTACACCAATCCCTTTCGGTTTTTGTTGAGCCTGGCATTCCTATACTTTCTAATGTTTACTTACAACACCAGTTTCGACAATCTGGATAGAGCCGCTTCAAAATTTGATGGCAACATTTCCGCAGGAGTACCTGTGGCATATAATGTAAAATCAGGCGCTTTCTCTACTGACAGTACCGAACTAAGAAAACATACAGCCAATGTTCTGGCACAATTGGACTCGGCCGATGCCAATACCCCGGAAGTAAAGAAAGGGGTAAATATTCTGGACTCCCTTATGGTTGCCGTGAACCTTAAAAAGGTGAATCGAGACTCTCTTATGGCCGCGGACCCTGCAGGGTATTATAAAAGTTTGGAAGAGGAAAATTCCGGAACCAATACATTTTCGTCAAAAATGGAATTCTTTGGACGGATGATCCAAGTGGATACCCTTTACAGTTTTCAGCAAGCCCAGGACAAATACAACCTCAAAAGCTCGTTCTCAAACAAAATGGCCTTTCAGTTTTCAAACAGTTTTTTGAAGGTGGTGAAGCAACCTGGAAGCTTTATAAACTCAACCATATCCAAGCTACCTTTTGTCGTCTTTTTATTTTTACCTGTGTTTGCCGTCTTCATTTGGCTGGTGTACATCAGAAAAAAATACACCTACACCGATCATCTTATTTTTAGCTTTCACAACCAATCCTTATTGTTTATCTTGCTCATCCTTAGCTTGATAATAGATGCTATTTTTGATGTAACGAGCGCAGGTATATTCATTACAATTTTTAGTGTATACCTATATCTGGCGATGAAGAAGTTTTACGGGCAAGGAACATTTAAAACCATTGTCAAATATCTCTTTCTGAACACTATATTTACCTTTTTGGCAGTATTTGCGGTAATCATGTTGTTAACAGGAAGTGTTTTTACCTATTGATCTATGTTCACACAGGTTACAAAAGGAATCAAAGTATCGGTGCAAACCACCTTTGAAGGCACATTTTTTAAAAACTACAAAATGCACTATGCCTTTGGGTACACCATTACCATTGAAAACTTAAGCAAGGACGTTGTTCAGCTCACAGCACGGCACTGGGATGTTTTTGACGCCCTCAAAGACATTGAAACCATTGATGGTGAAGGTGTAATTGGCAGAAAACCAGTGATCAAGCCCGGAAAATCCCATACCTATAGTTCCGGTTGTTTGCTGGCTTCCCCCATTGGCGCTATGCATGGGTACTATAACATGGTGAACTTGGCCACTGCCCAAGAATTTGAAGTGGAGATTCCGGCCTTCAAATTTGCCGCTCCATTTGCCATAAACTAATCCATAACATTTTCTGTTCGCCCTTTGTTTGCTTACCTTTGATGGAATGAATTGTTAACATCAAAAATTAAGCATTTTTATGGGAAAAGGTTTTTTTCAAGTTCCGACTGCGTATAACGAACCGGTAAAAAGTTATGCCCCCGGCACACCAGAACGTGAAGAGGTACTGGAACAGTACAACACCTATTACAACGGCAACGTTGAGGTTCCGCTTTACATCGGTTCCAAGGAAATTAAAACTGGGAGCACCAAACCAATGTCGCCCCCACACGAACACCAACATGTGGTAGGACAGTACCAATTAGCCGAAAAACAACATATTGAAGCGGCAATTTCAAGTTGTTTGGAAGCCAGGGAGGCTTGGGCCAATTTAACTTGGGAACAACGAGCTGCCGTTTTTTTAAAGGCTGCCGACCTCATCGCAGGTCCGTATAGGGCAAAAATAAACGCTGCCACCATGATGGCGCAGTCCAAGACCATACACCAAGCCGAAATAGATTCTGCTTGTGAACTTATTGATTTTTTAAGGTTCAATGTAGAATACATGGCGCAGATCTATGCCGAACAGCCAGAATCCTCTGAAGGAATCTGGAACCGCGTGGAATACAGACCACTGGAAGGTTTCACCTATGCCATTACCCCGTTCAACTTTACAGCCATTGCCGGAAACTTGCCATCCTGTATGGCCTTAATGGGCAACGTTGTCATTTGGAAACCCAGTGACAGTCAGGTATTCTCTGCGAAAGTAATCATGGATGTCTTTAAAGAGGCTGGATTGCCCGATGGTGTCATCAATATGGTGACTGGTGATCCTGCAATGATTTCAGATGTGATTCTTTCCAGTCCAGACTTTGCTGGATTGCACTTTACAGGGTCCACTTTTGTGTTCAAGGAACTTTGGAAGCAAATCGGAAACAATATCCACAACTACAAGACCTATCCAAGAATCGTTGGGGAAACAGGAGGCAAGGATTTTATTATTGCCCACCCCACTGCAAAACCAAAACAAGTGGCCACGGCCATTGTTAGGGGTGCTTTTGAGCTCCAGGGGCAAAAATGCAGTGCTGCTTCGCGGGTATATTTACCAAAATCCACAGCCAATGAGATCTTGGATTTTGTAAAGGCCGATTTGGCTTCGTTCAACAAGCCAGGCTCACCTGCTGATATGAGCAACTTCGTCACCGCAGTGATCCATGAAGGTTCTTTTGACAAATTGGCCAAATACATCGATCAAGCCAAAGCTGATGACAATGCGGAAATTATCGCTGGCGGAGGATATGACAAATCCGTAGGGTATTTTATCGAGCCCACCGTGATTTTGACCACCGATCCAAAATACACCACCATGTGTACCGAACTTTTCGGTCCAGTGGTCACCATATATATTTATGAGGACAAGGATTGGGCCGATACCTTGAAATTGGTGGATGGCACTTCTGAATATGCCCTAACAGGTGCTGTTTTATCCGCAGACCGCTATGCCATTGATGAAGCTACCAAAGCGTTGCAAAACTGCGCTGGTAACTTCTATATCAACGATAAGCCCACTGGGGCCGTTGTAGGTCAGCAGCCTTTTGGTGGAGCAAGAGCATCAGGAACCAATGATAAGGCAGGTTCTGCCCAAAATCTTCTGCGCTGGGTTTCTCCACGATTGATCAAAGAGACCTTTGTAACGCCAGAGGATTATCGCTATCCTTTCTTGGGATAGGTTCAAAGTAATATAATTTGATAGCCGTTATTTCCATTTTTGAGGAGATAACGGCTATTTTTATGTTGTACTAACACCAATTCCTTATGCCTAGACCTTATGTGTTGGCCGAAACCAACTGGAAACATTTAAAAGACGAGTCTATTGAACTGGCCGTGCTACCTTGGGCCGCCACAGAAGCGCACAACTATCACCTACCCTATGCCACAGATACGATTGAAGGGACCGCGATTGCCGAAGAATCGGCACGAATTGCATGGGAAGAAGGTGCTAAGGTAATCGTTCTCCCCACAATTCCCTTTGGGGTCAATACGGGCCAATCGGATATTTATTTGGACATGAACTTAAATCCCAGTACCCAATTTGCTATTTTGAAAGATCTTATCACCGTTTTGGACAGACAGGGTATTCATAAATTTATGATTCTAAATAGTCATGGCGGCAATAATTGGAAGTCAATTATCCGAGAGTTAGGCTTACTTTTTCCAAACATGTTTATTTGTGCTTCGCAATGGCCCACAATATTAGACCGAAAACAATATTTTAAAATCCCAGGTGATCATGCAGACGAAATGGAAACCAGTCTTATATTGCACCTAGCACCAGAACTGGTACTACCAAAAAAAGATTGGGGCAGTGGAGCAGAAAAAAAGAATAAAATTAAGGCCTTTAGGGAAGGTTGGGCTTGGACCGAGCGACCTTGGTCAAAAATAAGCGAAGATACCGGAGTTGGAGACCCAAGCAACGCATCCAAAGAAAAAGGAGAGCGATTTTTTAACGCCATTTGTGAAAAAATGGGTCAATTGTTCATTGATATTGCCCAAGCGGATGTAGACAATCTTTACGAATAGCCATGTCGGGTAACCAAAGATTCTTTTTTCTTGTACCACCTCAAGTCCAACTGCTGGATATTACCGGTCCAGCCCATTTATTTTATGAAGCCAAGGAATACGGTGCCGAAATTGAAACAATTTATTTAAGTCTAGACGATGCTATTGAGCAACAATCGGGAGCAGGCATTGCTTTGGGAAACTTGACCCCTTTCCACCAGCATAGCCTAGGCCCAAATGATTTGCTTTTTGTTCCCGGTATGGATGTTCAAATTTTGTTCACCGAAAACATATCCAAAATATTCCATTCGTTTTTTGAGTGGTTAAGGGAACAATATCAGCATGGTGCTAAAATTTGTTCGGTATGCACAGGGGCCTATCTGTTAGGATACGCAGGACTTTTGGATGGGAAAGAATGTACCACCCATTGGAAATACATGGAAGACTTTCAATCTAGATTTCCCAAGGCCAAAGTATTGTCGGACAGGTTGATCATCAAGGATGGCAATCTCTATTCCAGTGCCGGGGTTTCTTCAGGAATAGACCTATCCCTTTTTATTATCGAAGAACTTTTCGGGCCTGTTTTTACATCCAAAATAGCCAAAGAGGTGGTGATTTTTCTCCGTAGAACCGAAAATGACCCCCAACTCAGTGTTTTTCTTCAATATAGAAACCACATCGATACCCGAATCCACCAAGTGCAGGATGTACTGGCCCAAAACCTCAGTACCAAGACCGCCATAGAAGAACTAGCTGAAATTGTGCACATGAGTCCCCGTAACCTTACGCGTTTGTTCAAAAAAACCACTGGGATCACTATTGGGGATTATCTGGACAAGCTTAGAGTGGAACGGGCCATTCAAATGTTGTCCTCGGGATCAAAAGTAAGTGCTGCGGCATCAGCGTGCGGATTACAGAGTCCCAATCAACTTCGATCACTTCTAAAAAAACACACCACTTCCCTCCCATCGGATTGGCACAAATAATTGTCCCAATACTGCGGATGGTTGTCCTTTGACCCCATTATACTTCGGTATACTTTTGACGAAAATCATCAAAAAATGAACAAGGCAATTTTTCTTTTAGCTACCAGCTTGGTCACTTTGTGCGCCATGGCCCAAAACAACATTCCTATGGAAACTATCTACATTTGCCCACCTTGCAACGCCACATGCGATAAAGTCGAACATAATTCTCCAGGAGTGTGCTCCCATTGCAACATGGTCCTCATCAAAAAAAGCGATTCAAAAACCATTGCCTTTTATCTACAAGATGGGGTTGAAGTGCTTGATTTTGCAGGGCCGATGGAAGTTTTCGCCTATGCTGGATACAAAGTGTTCACGGTTTCCGCCAACAAGGAGCCCATAAAATCGCAAGGCATACTTACAGTAACCCCAGATTACAGTGTGGATAATGCCCCAGAAGCCGATATTTTGGCCTTCTTTGGAGGGAATTCGGGAGCGGCTTCCCAAAATCCAAAGGTTATTGATTGGGTACAACGCCAAAAGAACGTACAATATCATTTTTCGGTCTGTACAGGGGCCTTTGTCTTGGCCGAAGCCGGAATATTGAACGGGAAAACGGCAACAACCTTCCATAATGCCCTTGACGATCTGGAAAACAACTACCAAAAAATTGATGTGCGCAAGAATGTCCGTTTTGTGGACAATGGCAAAGTCATTACCACAGCAGGAATTTCAGCAGGAATCGATGGAGCGCTTCATTTGGTGGCCAAACTTCAAGGGCTGAATGCTGCCAAACGCACGGCTTATTACATGGAATACGACAACTGGAATTTGGGCAATGGATTGATTCTTTCAGAGGACAATCCGTATATAAAAAAGAAACCCATTTCTTTCTTCAAAAACTTTGAGGGCACTTATCAATATGAGAATAACGCAGAGTTAAAACTGGTCTTTAATGAGCGTGAAGGTAATCTCGTGGCAAACGTCAATGGTGCCTCATATCCAGTGTACCATGAAGACCAGGACATTTTTTCTGATGTGGGCAATGACCCTGTTTTCTTTCAAAGAAATGAAGCTGGTAAGATTATTGGATATAAGCTTCGTGAGGATGGAAGGTTGTTTCAGAAATTATGATGTCAAGAAAACCTATTTTCTCAATTCTTGGCTTCTTTTGGCTTCTATCCTGTGCCCACGGTCAAAATAAAACCTATCGATGTCCACCTTGTGCATCGGATTGCCATAATCAAGTGTATGTTGAACCAGGGACCTGTCCTGTTTGCAACATGAAGCTTATTGGTGACCAGAATAGCAAATATGAAGGATACATAAAGGAAGATGTCCGTATTCTAAATGATTCCGTAGCACTGAATGCCGCCTACTATTCACCCTTTTATACCGAAGAAATAAAAGCTGCTCTGGTCATTGTACATGGATCGGCACCTTCCACTTATGAAGATGTGAGCTTCTATACCAAACTGGGCACCCAGCTTGGAATGGCCATATTAGCGTTCGACAAAAGAGGAGTGGGTGAATCAGGAGGCACTTACGAATATTTTACGGTTGCACGTAGTAAAGCGTGGTTTGATTTACTTGCTTCCGATGTATTGGCCTGTGTAGAATGGCTCAAATCGAAACCAGAACTCCAACAAGCCAAATTGGGGCTATTGGGAGGAAGCCAAGCGGGTTGGGTCATGCCTTTGGCTGCTTCAAAAAGCAAAGATATCGATTTCATGATCATAGGCGAAGGGGCAGCCGTTTCTGCTGGAGAAGAACATTATTTCAGCCAACTTACAGGAGATGGGGATATAAATGGAATCTCAATACCGGAAGCACACAAAAAACTAAAAAAAATTACCGGGGAAAGAGGGTTTGACCCTAGAAATATACTAGAACAATTGGGAATAGAGACACTTTGGTTTTTAGGCACCAATGACCCTGTTATTCCAGTGGATGCTACACTTGAAGAATTAAAACGCTTAAACAAATCCAATTTTCAAGTGGTATTGCTTCCCTTTGGAGACCATAGTTTTGTCAATACCCAAACCAATAAGCGTTATGATCTTCTCTCATATATAAAACCTTGGTTAAAACAGATTGGTGTTCTTCAATAAACACAAATAGCATATTTATTTTACTATATGTCAGCTGTTTACAAACCTCTATCCGTTCCTAAAAGGAAGTTTTTCTTCAAAAAAACCCATTCCAAAGCAATCTTTATGTAAATTTAACGTTAATTAATTGTAAACTGAACGTAATCTGTTTACCTTTACACATTAAAACCCAATTACAATGAAAGAGCGAGTTAATGTTTGGGGGAAATTGACCAAGTGGCTGAACGACAAATGGCAGTATGCCAAAACGTATTCCAGAAAGTGCAGAGGGGTCTACTATAGAATGTTGAACACATAAAAGTAGATCAACCCCGAAACTTCTGGGGCAGATAGACCACCTTTTTGGTCTCAAAGAAATCCTCCTTAAAATAGTCTTTTAAATCGAAGATTTGAACGGTTTTATAATCTTTCAATTCTTCGGTAAGGTCGCCGCCCTTTAGGTAAAAAATACCATTTTTACGTTCATGGGCGGGGTCCTTTTTTATTTTTCCCCGGGTCCAATGCACAAAAGTGGGCATGGCGGCAACAGCACGACTCACTATGAAATCAAACTCTCCTTCAATATCCTCCACCCTGGAATGAATGGCGGTCACGTTGTCCAATTTTAGCCCATCAACCACCTCTTGAACCACTTTTATTTTTTTTCCAATGGCATCCACAAGGGTAAATTGCACTTCTGGGAACAGTATGGCCAGTGGAATTCCCGGAAACCCCCCTCCTGTGCCCACATCAAGGATTTCCGCCCCTTCATTGAACGATTGAATCTTTGCAATTCCCAAAGAATGAAGCACATGCCTTAGGTAAAGCTC